>CAZIAH010000168.1:0-6164 GCA_964537715.1 uncultured bacterium
ATGACACCCTACCCCTATCATTCCCGCCATGCCTGCCGGCAGGCATGGCAGTCTTTTGAGCGGGAATTCACCTTTACTCTTGCAAATAATCCTTTTTCCGGCATTTTTCTGAATTTTACACAACGGGTTATATTAATAATGAAAATAAACACAATGTGTTTACAATGCGGGATTGAGTGGATATACGCAATACCTTTGTATTTTAGAAATTCTTTACAATAAAATTATCACAATATCGTCTTATATAAGAACCGAACACTTGATGAAGGAGCTGGTGATTTCAAAAATATGATCCACGTACAACAACTTGTCAAAAAATTCAAAACCGTCACGGCTGTGGACGGGATTTCGTTCGATGTGGAAGCAGGCGAACGATTCGGCTTGCTCGGACCCAACGGGGCCGGCAAGACCACGACCATGCGCATGCTGACCACGCTTCTCAAACCGACATCGGGATCGGCCAGCGTGGCCGGATACGATATCGCCGCCAACCGGGACGGTGTACGGAACAGCATCGGCATGGTGTTTCAGGAACCCGCGCTGGACAGGCAACTCACGGGGCGCGAAAATCTCGATTTCCACGGTCGGATGTACGAAATGAAGAAAACACTGCGTCATGAACGCATCCAGGAAGTCCTGAATCTAGTCGAACTGTCGGACCGGGCCGACGACCTTGTGCAGACCTATTCCGGGGGCATGCAGCGGCGGCTGGAAATCGCCCGGGGGCTCATGCACTCCCCCAAGGTGCTGTTTCTCGACGAACCCACACTCGGTCTGGACACCCAGACCCGGAGACGGATCTGGGATTACATCGTGAAGCTCAAAGAAACGCGGAAAACCACACTCGTACTCACCACACACTATATGGATGAAGCGGATCACCTGTGCGACCGCGTCGGCATCATTGACCAGGGTAAAATTGTGGCTTTGGATACACCGCGGTATCTGAAAAATCTTATCGGCGCAGACGTGGTAACCATGGAAACAGATTGCGGAGAATGTGACACCTTTCGCGAGCTCGATTTTGTGAAAGACCTGGTCCGTCATGGAAACCGGATCCGTCTCATGGTCGAAAACGGCGAGCGTAAAATCCCTGAATTGATGACTTTCGCCAATAACCGCGGCATCGAAATACAGAGCGTGGAACTGCACAAACCGAGTCTTGAGGATGTGTTTCTCCGGTTCACTGGAGCGACCATCAGAGACAGGGAAGCCGGTGAATCCGGAAAAAAGAAAAACTTCCACCCGAGGATGCGGAGACGATAGTTCCATCTTTCAATAAACCAAAATAGACAAAATAATTAAAAGGATAATAAAATCATGAAAATCAGCGGACAGGCGATTTTAATGCTTTGGCTGCGGGAGATGAAACGAACCTGGCGGGCGAAGAGCCGCATCATCGGTTCGCTCATGATGCCCCTGTTCTTCATCATTTTTCTGGGCAGCGGTTTTCGCCGGGCCACACTGCCGAATATGCCGGAAGGTGTGGATTACATCACCTATCTCATTCCCGGCGCTGTAGGCATGATGCTGCTTTTCAGCAGCATGTTCGGCGGACTTCAGGTATTGTGGGATAAGGAATTCGGTTTCCTCAAAGAGATCATGGTGACTCCGGTTTCGAGACTGTCCATCGTACTTGGCCGCATGGCAGGCGGATCCACGGTAGCCTTGATCCAAAGTCTCATGGTCTTGTTTCTGAGTACGCTGTTCGGGTTCCATATCCGGAGTGCAACCGGTTTTTTTATTGCGCTCCTGTTTATGTTTCTCGTTGCCTTCACATTTATTGGTTTGGGTTTGGCCTTTGCCTCCCGCATGAAGGACATGCACGGGTTCCAGCTTGTCATGAATTTCGTCGTGTTTCCGCTTTTCTTTCTTTCGGGAGCCTTGTATCCGATTCAGGGTCTGCCCAAGGTGCTTAAACCCCTGGTCTATCTTGATCCCCTGACCTATGGCGTAGACGGATTGCGGGGTGGCTTGCTTGGTGTCTCGGTGCATCCGCCTATTCTGGATTTTGCGGTACTGGCGGCAATCTGCATCGGGATCGTAACACTCGGTTCGATCCTGTTTGAGACCAGTGATGTGGGACAATAATTCTTTTCTATTGATAACAGATTTGATTTATTTCTGAAAAGCAGTCAGGGAAATTAGATCTCCTAATTACATTCCAATATCCCGTGAAGAGTATAAAAGAAAAAATCGGAAAGCAAAAAAATCCTTTATTTTTTTCCCCGATCCCACGACGTTGCACCGCTCGTCACCATCTCTACCGGCAGCAAAATCGTTTTTAAAACCTCCCCCGAAGCCACTTCGATGCCCGCTTCTTCTAAAAGTTGCATCAGCATCTGCACCGGCTCTTTCTTGTCCAAAACGGCGGTGATCATAATCGTTTGCCTTGCCCGCTGGCTCTCGGGGTTGATCAGACCTGCAAATATAGGGACATCTTGTTCCAGAATGTTGTCTATATTTTGTCCTTCGAACAGGTTGCCCTTGGAAATGCCGCACGTCGTCATGGCGAGGAGGATGTCCTCTTTATATTCGGTTTTGAAAAGCTGTATGATCAAAAAATACATGTTCTTCCTCCAACGTTGGTTTAGGTCTGTCTTTCGCGCGTTTTCGTCAACGCCCACTTCGTTAAAAGCGGCCCTATGATTTCAGTGACAACCGTGGTAAACAACAATACATTGATCACTACAACAGCGAGTCTTTGACCAATCTCACCATAAGACCCTCCGGCAAATTCCTGTCGAACCATAATGGCCAATGCGAGTGCAACCCCGACTTGAGGGATAAGTGTAAACCCGATATACTTTCGTACTTGCGGGAGTGATTTCCCGAGTATGGCGCCCAGACTGGCACCTGCAATTTTACCGGTCATACGCGACAGCAGATAAACCAGTCCTAACAATCCGATAACGGGGAAAAGCCCCACATCCAGATGGGCCCCGGCAAAAATAAAAAAGAATGCAAATATGAGCGGAGAGATACTTTCCAAAACTTTCGCAGATCGATGAATGAGATTGGCATTTAGGTTAGACACCATTGCTCCGAATGCCATAGCAGCCAACAGTCCCGACAAATGATAGATCTGGGACACAGACAGCAATGCCAGCAATGAGGCCGCCGTTCCCAAAAAGAGATCATCCGAATAGCGGATTTTCCGAAAAATGAGCACAAACACAAGTCCCATTGTCACACCGAGGACAATGGATAAACCAATCTCGAAAGCAGGCATCATGACTGTATGAAACAACGGCATATCCTGACTTTTCAACATCCCCTTGACAACAGTCGATACGAATACATAGATGATCAAAGCAAAAGCATCATCGATTCCCACAACAGCCAGGACCGTAGATGTCAAAGGGCCCCTGGCTTTGTACTGTTGTATCACATGTACTGTTGCCGCAGGCGCCGTGGCCGAAGCGACGGCTCCGAGTATGAGCGCCAGATAAATTTTTGAAGGCATAAGGAGAGAGATCACGGTGGCTACTACGACAAATGCCAGCACGGATTCCATCAAAGCGATGAAGAGAATCGATTTCCCGAGTTTCTGGAATACTTCCCGGCGCAGTTCCGCGCCAATCGTAAACCCGATAATCCCCAGTGCAAAATCATTGATGATTCCCATCCGATCCAGCACTTCCGTATGGAAAACACCGATGAGTGAAATCCCCAGAAAAATGCCGACCAGGACATACCCCGTCACGATAGGCATCCCAACACGATGCGTCAACCATTTGGCGGCCAGGGAAACCGCAGCCGCTAAAGCCAAATAACCAAGTATGTTCATCGCTGTTTCCCCAATCTAAAGGCTGCTGAAATGCGCGATGACTTCCTTGGCATCCTTGGCTTGACTGAGAACCTCTCTGCGTTTTTTATTTTTTAATACGAGAATGATTTTGGAGAGCAACCGCAAATACAATTGATGTTGGTCGCCTGCGCACCCGATAAGGAAAACGAGATGCACGGGTTGATTGTCCAGTGCATCCCATGAAATTCCTTTCCGCGAAATACCAATAGCGAGAACAATATCTTTTACGCACGGACTTTTCACATGCGGAATCGCGATCCCCAGTCCAATGCCCGTACTCATGATCTTCTCACGTTCAAAAACACCCTGCCGGAAGCCATCCAGATCAAGCATCTTTGGAGCGTCTCTCAATGTTTGAATCAATCTCTCGATGGCCTTGTCTTTTTTTGTCTCTTCCAAGAACACGATATGATCTTCATCAAGATAATCCCGGAGATATATCATTTGCAAAACTCCCATAAGTGTAAATAAAATACTTTTAAATAAAGAACAAGAAACCGAATCAATATACAAAAAAAATTAAAAAATTCAATGCCTTAATAAAGAACTTGACTTTTCGATAAAAATGTATTATATAAAGCTTCACAGTGATTGAATAAAATAGGAATATTTTTTTACAATGATCTCCATATTTTTACTGGAGGAATAAACCATGGCAGAATGTCCTGTATGCGGGGCAGAAATAGAAATTGCAGAAGGGGCTGTTCTGGGGGAACTGTTGGAATGCTCCGATTGTGGCACGGAACTCGAGATCACGGGGTTGGACCCTGAAGAACTCAGCGAAGCACCCCAGGAAGAAGAAGACTGGGGAGAGTAAATCGTTTTGGTACAAATTCTCGATACCACCTTGCGGGAAGGAGAACAATCCCCCGGCGTCTATTTTGATACCCACATCAAACTGGCGATTGCCAGACAGCTCGACAACATCGGAGTCGATTATATCGAAGCCGGTCATCCTGTGGTGACCGAAGAGATCCATCAAATTGTAAAAAAACTGGCCAGCCTAAGTTTCAGAGCCATCGTGGGCGCCCACGCCCGTTCGTTAAAAAAGGACGTGGATCTGGCCCTGGAATGCGGCGTGAAATTCCTTGGTATCTTTTACTGCGTTTCGGATCAGCGACTGAATCACATTTTCAATAAGAATCTTGACGAAGCCATCGATCAGATCACGAATGTGATACAGTATGCCAAGAAACAGAAACCCGATCTCATCATTCGCTACACCCCCGAAGACACGGTCAGATCCCCCTGGAACAATGTCGAAAAAGCCGCAGTTGCCGCGGTCGAAGCCGGCGCGGATGTGATCAGTGTCGCGGATACGACCGGATATCTCATTCCGGGTACAGAGCGTAACATGTACGATTTTGTGTCCCGATTAAAAGACCTTTTTCGAAAGAAGAATCTTGCACCAAAAATCGCTGTCCATTGCCACAACGACCGGGGACTGGCGCTTGCCAATGCATTAGACGGATTCCGGGCCGGAGCCGACATTATTGATACCACCGTGCTCGGTCTCGGAGAACGGGCCGGTCTCGTGGACATGGCGACATTGATGGCTGTTTTAAAGAACGACTTCCACGTCGAAAATCAATGGAACCTGAAAAAAATACCCGATCTTTATCATCTGGTGAGCGAATATTCAGGATTGCCCATTCCGGTCAATTTCCCCGTGACCGGGGAGAACGCTTTTACGCACTGTGCCGGCGTGCACACACAGGCGGCGGCTGTCGATCCGGTTCACTACGAAAGCCTCAATCCGGAAATCGTCGGACGGGAAAGAAAAATCGCTCTCGGCCACATGTCCGGCGTCAGCTCGATCACATACGCTCTGAACAAACTGGGAGAATCCGATCTGGATGAAGATGTATTAAAAATGGTTCTCGAAAAAGTCAAATCTGTAGGGAAAAAAGGTCGAATTATCGATCAGGATGAATTAAAGCATATCGTGGACTGGTGCAAGGAACACAAGGCGGAATAATATGAAAATTGGATTTTTGCATTCACTTATCAGAAAAGACGAAAAATTTCTCATCGATGTATTTCAAACCAAATCAGATGTCGAACTGATTATGATAGACGACCGGGGTCTGACCTTTCAACTCGGAGAAAAACACGATGGTGTCGATGTGGTTTTGGAACGCTGCATCAATCACTCCCGAGCGCTTCACGCGCTCCGACTTTTCGAGAGCGAAGGAATCAGATGCGTCAACACTTCCAAAACGGCAACCATCTGCGGAGACAAACTGCTGACCTCCATCGCGCTTCAGGAACATGCGGTTCCCCAACCCGAAGTCCGCGTCGCTTTCACCGAGCAGTCCGCGCTGAAAGCCATCGAGGAAATGGGATATCCGGT
>CAZIAH010000169.1:0-6082 GCA_964537715.1 uncultured bacterium
ATTTGAAAAAAAGTTCATTTTTTACAAAGTTACTTTATTTGTGAGTCAATCCGCCCGTTGAAAAGAATCATTAATTTAAGGAAAGCTGTTGATTATTTGATTATATTTTTTTATTATTTAAATTAATCGATTTATTTTATTGACAGGGGAATCGATATGGCTGATAAGATCATCATGGAAGGCTTGACATTCGACGATATTCTGCTCGTTCCCGCCCGTTCGGATATTCTTCCGCGGGATACCGATGTGCGGACCCAGTTGACGCGGCATATTTCGATCAACATCCCCATTGTTTCGGCAGCCATGGATACAGTGACCGAATCCAGACTCGCTGTGGCCATTGCCAGGGAGGGCGGCATCGGGATCATTCACAAGAATCTTCCTCCTGCGAAACAGGCTGCACAGGTGGATCTGGTGAAACGTTCCGAAAGCGGAATGATTTCGAATCCGGTTTCATTGACGCCAGATAAAAAACTTCGCGATGCTTTGAAATTGATGCATCAATATCATATCTCCGGGATTCCCATTGTCGAAAAAGAGAAACTGGTTGGTATTTTAACCAACCGGGATCTGCGATTCGAAACCGATCTCGATCAAAAGATTAATGATGTGATGACAAAACAGAGATTGATTACCGCTCCGATTGGAACGAAATTTTCCGAAGCAGAAAAAATTCTCCAGAAATACAAAATCGAGAAACTGCCAATTATCGATAAACAGGGCAATCTCAAAGGTTTGATCACAGTCAAAGATATACAGAAACGAAAAGCGTTTCCCGAAGCTACCAAGGATGTCAAAGGACGACTTATGGTGGGTGCGGCCGTTGGTGTGGCGCAGGATACCATGAAACGTGTCGAACTTCTGATGAATGCAGAAGTGGATGTTCTTTGTGTCGATACGGCGCACGGGCATTCAACCCGCGTGCTCAATGTTGTTCAGCAAATTCGGAAAAGCTATCCAAAGGCGGAACTTGTCGGGGGCAATGTGGCCACGGCCGACGGAGCCCAGGCTTTGATTGATGCCGGTGTGGATGCCGTCAAGGTCGGAATCGGTCCGGGATCCATCTGCACAACCAGGGTGATTGCGGGAGTGGGCGTACCACAGATCACAGCAATCACAGGTTGCCTCAAGGTCTGTCAGAAAGAAAAAGTGCCCCTGATTTCGGACGGAGGGGTTCGATATTCGGGAGATATTGCCAAAGCCATTGCGGCAGGTGCCGATTCGGTCATGCTCGGTTCACTGTTTGCCGGTGTCGAAGAGAGTCCAGGAGAGATGATTCTGTTAGAAGGACGGAGTTACAAAGTGTACCGGGGCATGGGTTCTCTCGGTGCTTTGGCCGACGGAAGCGCCGACCGGTATTTTCAGGAAAATTCGGAAGCGACGAAATACGTTCCGGAAGGCATCGAAGGAAGGGTGCCCTACAAAGGGAAACTTTCCGATATTGTCTTCCAGCTTGTCGGTGGATTGAGATCGGCGATGGGTTATTGCGGCGTTAAAAGTATCAGGAATTTAAAAAGTAAAACGAAATTTGTCCGTGTCACAACAGCAGGCGTCAAAGAGAGCCATCCTCACGATATCACCATTACGAAAGAGGCGCCCAATTATCAGCGAGGATAAAAAAGAAACCGAGATTGCTCAATATCACCGGATTTAGGGGGAGTTACCGGTTCAAGAGAACTTTCTCGGTTTCCAATGTCAATTCTTCGAATCAGAAAATCAGGACAATTTGTTTACGAATCTGCTTAATTTCGATTTAACATTCGCTGCTTTATTTTTATGGATGATTCCCTTGCTGGCCATACGGTCCAGGACGACACAGGTTTTTTTCAATTCAGCAGCAGCGGTCTCTTTGTTTGATGCGCCCCTGACTTTTTTGATGGCGCTTTTTATCTGTGTTTTTTTCTGTAGGTTTCTCTGTCTTCTTTTTTCTGTTTGACGAACGCGTTTTTCATTGGATTTGTGTTGTGGCATGAAAGCCTCTTTCTTTTATTAAATTAACGGAGAAAAATATACAAAAAATTCGGTTGTTTGTCAAGCTAAAGTATCGATAAATTTTTATGATTATTTTACTGTACATATGCATTTTTATCGTATTGTGGGTTGGATTTGGATGTTATCGAATTTATTTGCAATTGTCCTATTTATCGGGACAATTGTCCTACCGACTTTCGATTTGTCCTTGGGTTCGATTTTTTAATTTCGAATTTTACGAGGAAGCCGCTTCACATTTTTTCGGCATCCGATTGGGAAAGAAAAAGATAGTTGCGAAACGGATACGGTTTACTTCAAGGGATCACAAACAAAAAGAGGCCGGGACGTCCCGGAAACGTTCTTTGCAAAGAAAATATTCCTTAAAGTGTTTATTGAAACAGGGTCGGCATCGGTTCTATCCGACCATTCGGGCTGTGATTCAAAGCATTCGATTCAGGCGCCTCGATTTAAAAGGCGATATGGGATTGAAAACACCTTCAGCGACCGGAATTGCATTTGGCTGGATTCAATCCCTTCAGTATCTCTTTTCCGAAAAAGTGAACATCGATCTGAAACCCGATTTCAGTCAGCAAAAAGCGGAATATTCATTGAATCTTCAACTGCAATGCATATTGGCCGTTTTATTGTGGCGAATCATTTTAGCGACTGCAAATACGGGCTGGATTTATTTGAAATGTAAAATTTAAAACTATTTAAACAAGGGAGTCTCAAATGGTTATCGAAGCATTGGTCGAAACTGTACTTGCCAAATTACGTGAAGTCGCTCAAACAGAAACCGTGGTCGGCAAACCGATTACTGTCAAAAATATCACACTCGTTCCGGTTTCCCGGGTATCGATTGGATTCGGAGCAGGAGGTGGCAAACAGGAACGGGACGGTAAAGGTGGAGAATGTACAGGGGGAGGTATGTCGATTGAACCCCTGGCATTCGTTGTTATCCGGGATGAGAAAGTGGAACTGGTCTCGATGAAGGGAGAGGATAGTACCATTGCGAAAGTGATCGATCTGATTCCTGAGGTTGTGGAGAAAGTCAAAGATTTCCGGGGAAAGAAAGAAGATACCGGAAAGAAAACACGTGGGGGAAAGAAATGAAATTGCATTCGATTTCTCACCAAAAAGAACTTTTCGGATCATCCCGAGTACAGGAGCTGCAGGAGCAGATTCGGGAATTGGATCACTCGATTGCAGAGGCTTTGAAGAGCAACCATTATGACAAGGCCAAAATGTTGAGCGACAAGCAAAAAAACATGATCCAGGAACTGGTCGAATTGGGAGAAACTGAAACCAAACATTCAATATAAAAATCTTAGAATAGCCATTGGGATTTGGAATTGCATAGAATATAGAATTTATAACGATACTTTAAATGATGAAGAAGTTGATGATTAAAATAAAAAAAGAACCGGGATGTGAGGATCTGCCTCTCCCTCAGTATCAGAGTCCGGGAGCAGCCGGTATGGATCTGTTTGCAGCCGTGGAAAATCCTGTGACCATTCAACCCGGAAATGTGATGATGATTCCCACGGGAATCCGGCTTTCCATTCCACCTGGATATGAAGGTCAGGTCAGGCCGAGAAGCGGTCTCGCATTGAATCACCATATCGGGCTTTTGAACTCACCCGGCACGATCGATTCGGATTACCGCGGCTTGGTGGGTGTGATCATGTTTAATTTCGGTGAAACTCCTTTTGTTATCAAACGCGGGGACCGCATCGCTCAACTGGTGATTTGTAAAGTGGAGAAAGTATCTTTTCAGACTGTGGACGAACTCGATTCAAGCGAAAGAGACTCCGGAGGATTCGGTTCGACAGGGATTTAATTTCATCGCTAAAAGATTGTCTGTCCCATTCGGCCCTGTATATTTTTTTGCAGTGCTTTTTTATTCAATGGCTAAAATACGGTCTTTTGACAGTAAACCTTTCTTGAAATGACGCGTCCTATAAACAGACACGCTGTTCAAATCTGAAAGAGAGGTTATTATGGTTCAAAGGAATAGAAAGCAGACTGGCATTCTGTACATGATTCTGGCAATTATTATGGCCGCCAGTTACGAAGTGAAGGCCGATTCATCAAACGAGAAAGGATATCTTGGGGTGTGTATCGAGGACTTGAGCATGGGAGATCGGGATGACTTGAATGTGGAGCATGGTGTTTTGGTCACCCGTGTTCTCGAAGAGGGCCCCGCAGAAAAAAGTGGACTACTGGAAGATGACATTATCCAGTATTTTGACGGTAACAAAGTAAGGCGATCAAAAGATCTCATTCGATACGTGCACGGCACACGACCGAATACAGAGGTAAAAATCCAGCTCGTTCGAAAGGATGAAAAAAAAGAACTGACCGTCAAACTTGGTAAATATCGATTACATAAAAGCCATGCATTCTGGAATGGTGATGACAAATCTGTTTTTTTCTCCTGGAACAACACTGGTTATCTTGGTGTCACGTTGCAGGAGTTGAATCGCGATCTGGCCCCTTATTTTGGTGTGGATGAGGATTTTGGCGTATTGATACTTAAAGTGGAAAAGGACAGCCCCGCTGAAAAAGCGGATCTGAAATCCGGTGATATCCTTATCAAAGTGGATGATAAGGATGTTGCCGATCCGGAAGAGGTGCGGGAAATTCTGTCGAATTTTGAAAAAGGAGATCAAATTGAATTGAAAGTGATCCGCAAAGGAAAGCAGATGCAATTCAAGGCCACACTTGACAACAGATCGCGCTGTTTTAAAATTCCGTTTGAAGACGGACACCGCATCGATTGTTTCAAGGACTTCAGGGATTTTCGTATCGATCTGCCGCATATTGAGATTGATATTCCTGAAATGGACATTGATTTTAAGTTGGATAAGGATTTTGAAGAAAAACTTGAAAAGATTGAAAATCAAATTCACGTCAAAACAAATCTTTTATCAATTTAAAAAATCTATGGGTTAAAATTTAGGGAATAAAAATCGAATTGCTTGTTTGCATACAGCAATTCGATTTTTTTTATATGAAAAACTAGTATTTTAACTATAATTTTTTTTAAAAAAATAATTTTTTACTTGACTTTCAAGAATATATTCTTTAAAATCTATTTGAGAAATTCTATTGTTTTATTAAAAGTTACGCATAATTACAATACCATTTAATAGGGAGGGCCCTGATTATGAAAAAAATGCTAACGTGTTTTGTTTTTCTGTTGTTCATGGTTTTTGTCACAAACGTATTTTCATCTGTGAATACGACATTAAATTACGTTACTCAAGTTAATGGCTCAACTACGGGTTATATTTATTTCGAAGTTTGGGATAATGCAACTTCAACAAACCATGATATATTAACTTATCAAAACCAGATTAAGATGAGTTCGAATTTGGAAGCCAATTTCGTTCAGGTTGATTTTTATAATCAGCGATTTTTTGCTCCTAATTATAGTGCTTATGAAGCTCGAATGGGCTCACCTTCGTCGAATATTGTATATCAGTATACATATAATTCTGGTGCATATACACAAATTACTGTGACTCCTGTTAAAATATGCGACATCAAAATCACCTATAATATTGCCGGCGGAAACGGTACTGTTTCCTGGAGTGATGATGAAAATGTTTGGAGTGTTACAGAACCCCCCGGTGGAACGAATATCGGAGTCAAACCCAGAGGCACCATAGACAGTGAACTGAGTGATTTTTCCCTTCCTGTTGAGCTGGCCACAATTACGGCATCCTATGATGTCGGCAAGGGAGTCACCCTTACGTGGTTAACGCAAAGCGAAGTCAACTGTCTGGGTTTTCATGTGCTGAGAAGTGAACTGGAGAATGGACCTTACGAGCAGATTACTACCTCTATGATTCCCGGCCATGGAAATACCTCAATCTGCAGTCAATATGAATATACAGATAACCAGGTCCTCCCCGGGAAAACATACTGGTATCAAGTTAAAGAGGTCTCAATAGGCAGTACGGATATTCTTGGTCCTATAAATGTAAATTTGAGTAATGTTCCTGTAACACCAGTGGCTTTTCATTTGGAACAAAATTTCCCCAATCCTTTTAATCCAGCTACCCGAATCAATTATACTATTCCTGATGAAGTATATGTTTCACTA
>CAZIAH010000170.1:0-6037 GCA_964537715.1 uncultured bacterium
ATTCTTGAAAGATGATCCATCTCTGTGCCGCTTTTCAACTCCTGCTGCACCAAGCTGTCCGCTACGATGATGGCATTTTCCGCGGCATCGCGAATATCCGATAGGCCTTTCTCTCGGGCAAATTGAGCATATTGCTCTGTGTTGTAAACCAAGCTAATGGTCAAATACTCTTCGAATGCCTCTTTATACCGTTTCAGCTTCGTATCCAGAATCAACGCCACATTCCAGCGAATCATATAGGCGTGTATATCCTCAGGATAGGTCGTCAGGTAAATTTCTCCCATCTCAACGGCTTTTTCGAAAAGCGGCATTCTTTCGCTAACCTCCGCCTGTCGAATGACATAACCGACATTTTCGCGCAGAGCTTGTTCGGTGAACCGACGGGACTGAAGTTTGGCTTTTTCATCTTCCGTGGCTTTCCACCAGATTCCATCCGGCTTGTACATCTCATAGAGTCTCTGGCGCATCTCAAATGTTTTTTTCTCGTCTTGCAAGGCTTGATAACAATCGACGATCTTTTTTTGGTAGACAGGCCCTTTTTCCGTCGAATAAGTTTTATCCAGCAGGAGTCCATACGTTTTAATCGCAAGAAGGTATTCTTCTTTTTCCTGCATATAAATATCGCCTAACTTCGCGAGCATGTCGAGCCCCCACTGGGGATTACCGACTTTCTCCACATAGGCATTCGCATTCTCCGGTCCGCCGAAGTCGATGAAACTGATGGCGATATAGGCAAGTGCCTCCTCGTGTAGTTCTGTTCTCACGTTCGATTCCGTTCCCGAAGTTTCTTCTCCGGCACCCATCCCCTCGACAAGCATCGTAAAATAACTGATCGATTCCGGATACTGGCTCAACCTGTAATAGGACCATCCCAATTTATAAAGCGCCTCATCGTAACGCGGACTGTTCTTATACTGAAGTACTCTTTGATAATATGCAATGGCCTGATTGACGTTATTGAGAGGCGGATTGAAATAATACTCTCCGAGTCTCAGATAACATTCCGGAACATAATGGCTCTCAGGATAAGCCTCGATCAAGTGAAGATAAATTTGATTTGCCTTTTGGTGTTCTCCAAGTTCTTCAAAAATAAACCCCTGGTTGTAAACTGCGTCATCCACCAATTCGCTTTTCGGGAATTCGTCGATGATCCGCTGATAAATGGCCATCGATTTTTGATAATCGGGACGGGGCTCTTCGGGAAGTTCCTGCAACTCGCCCCTTTCATGTTGCATGAGCTTTTCATCGTAAGCCTGCATCTTCGTCAGGTATTGATCTTTTTCCTGATAATAATAAAGATCAGCCAGCCGGATAAGTATCTCATCGACAACTTTGCCATCCGGTTGAACCTGAAGCAGCCTTTCTCCGTCGGAAATACCTCTCCTAATCAGACTCTGTTTTTCTTCCTGCAGCATTTCGAGTTCCTGGGTATAAAAAGCACGGTAACTCTGCAGTTCCGGAAGCGAAAGCGACCAGAAGGAAGAATCCACCTGGGTCGGACGAACCTGGGACCTTCCTGAAATGGACCATCCCGCCAGGAAGAAAATAAGATAAAAAACGAGTTTGTATTTGCGGACGTTCATTTGCTCTTTTTCGAATCCGGAGTTTCCTGAATCTCTCCGACAGGGGCTTCCTGTTTTTGTTTGTAAAAATAATCCGTTTTAAAAAATCGATCTTTTTCCTGTTCTTCCCGTTTCATGGCTTCCGAGCGCATTTGATTTTCAATTTTCTCGACATCGCTCAACAATCCCTGGATACGGCGGTCTAACTGCTTTCGTTTAATAAGATAAATCTCATCGATCTTTTGAATGTTTTTCGATATGTCAGCCATATGCCTGTCGCAGGTTTTGATCCGGCTGAAATTGATATTGCTAATGCCATAACCGCTGAAACTTGCCCACTGATCGAGCTCGACCCGCATCTGCTGGGGGAAATTCTCTCGGAGCCACACTTCATACTGGTTCAGCCGGTTGTAATAATCCTCAAGCTCTTCCTCTTTGATCTCCGTTTGTATCACCAAATTGTACTGATCCTGCATCTTGGCCTGCCGGATGATCTTTTGGGCGGTTTCAATATCTTTGACGGTTTGATCTTTTTCCCGGGTTGTCTCGAGCATCAGGGATTGAAAGAGATATTTCAAATGTTCTGAAATTCCCATCCGACGGATCAGAGGATCCTCATCATAATACTCCGTTCTTTTATATCTCGTCTGGGAATGGCTTTCCAGTGTCTGAATCAGATCACTTCTGAGAAGACGAATTTCATCGAGCAGATCGGATTGCTGGTTTTCCCGCGCTTCTCTCTCCAAACGATCCAGTAAAGCAATCTTGCTTTCTAAGGTTTTTGTTTCTCTTTTATAATCTGCGTCGGTTCTACTCGAGGAAGAAACAGCAACCCGGTCGCCAAGATTGGTACCCCGGAAAAACTGCTGGATCTTATCGATTTCATTATACAATTTTTGTTCTTTGGTATCCAGAATGTTCCGTTCATACGCTTCGACCGCATTGACATCGCCCATCATGGCCTTTTGATCTTCCGGAAGCAGGTCGTTTTGATCGGCACGAAATTTTGCCTGATATACCTGTTTCAAATCTTCGATGGCTTCTTCGCTTTTCCCCATGAGCTCTCTCGAACTGGCCGCCAATACCCTCGCCTCATAGGCATATCTCGACATGAGCGAATTCTTCAGCAACCATTCCGCATTCTGCAATGTCTCTGCAGGATTGCCAATTTGATAGGCACTCCACGCACGGCCGATCACACTGAGGTCGTAATGAGAATAGTCTTCCGATACCATATTGAAAAAGGCGATAGCCTGCTGATGCTCTCCCCGCTCATAATAAATCAATCCCAGTTTCAGAAGAGCGTTGTTCCGAATCTGATGGAGAACAGGATCTTTTTCACTTCTCTGTTTTTCTTCAATCAACCGATAGTAAAGGGACTGCGCCAGCCGGTCCTCACCTAAATTCGAATAGCAGGCCGCAGACAAATAAAGGGACGGGAAAAAATAAGTGCTTTCCGAAGAGATATTCCCCAATGCTTTCAGGGATTTTTGATAATTTCCAGCTTTGAAATGGGCATAACCGACCAAGTATGAGACGATTCCGAATGATTCGGCATCCAGACGCTGCTTTTGCAACAGCAGTTCCTGATAAACCGCATGAATGTGATCGACTTCATCGTAAATCGAATAGATATAGATCATCTTGACCAACGATTTTGCCCAGAATCTGGATTGGGGATATTCTTCGGAGAGCCTTTGATATCCTTTCAATGCTTCGTCGAGATAGTTGAGACCGTATGAAGACTCGCATGAATAAAATAGAACATCATCGAGCGCCTGATACTGATAATAAGTGGTGAGAATATCCTGAAGCTGCAGTCGGGACAAGGCAAAATCGCCTGCAGAGAAATTTCCCAGTGCCACCTTGAGATCCCTTGTAAACATGCGTTTCAGTTGAAAAGGATCTGCCGTCTTAATCAGTTTGGTTCGCAGATAAATATACTTTGTCAGTTTCGTTTTGAAGTCCAAAATTCGATTGTACTTCCACTGTTCAAAATATTCATCCACAAATTGCCGGCGAGTCGCTTCCTGATCTTTGGTAAAAGTTCCTTCCTTCTTTGAAACATTCGAATTCTTTTGATAACCGGAACTTCCATTGCCATTCTTGATATCCAGCTCTCCTACATATTTATCCAGAACACTTTCCTCGATAATTTTTCTCACCCGTGTCCGCAGATTGGATAATGATTTGAGCGCTTCGAAATTTACTTTTTGTTTGGCTTTTTTCTCGAGGAGATTGATCTCATCGAATAGAAGAAGTACTTTTTCAAGTTCTTTGTTATAACTGTCAACCAGCGTTTCATCGGGGGATTCAAGTTTATCAACATTTAACTCGGCCGAATAGGCTCCCTCTTTCATTCGGGACCACAATTCTTCATTCATATTCTGGACAAGCGCCAGAAGATATTTTTCTTTGGGAATGACCGTTTCCAGGAATTCTTCGCTTTTCAGGCGGTAATAGTAGCGAAAATTTCTCCCTTCATCGGAAGACACCTGTCCCTGTCCAACGGGTAAATTGGCAAATGAAAACACAAGAAGGAAAAAGAGGAAAGTAAATCCCTTTTGGTTCAAGAGAAATTGATACTTTCCCTTCCCTCCCAAGGCGAAAGGCACGATCACAAACCCCCCTTTGGTATAATTTTATTAAAAACGGAAGCGATTCTCTCTACCGAATCATCTCCTTGACTTTCATCAGACGCGTCAGATTCCCCCGCTCCATTTCGCTCAGCTTCATTTCGATATAGCGCTTGGTCTCTTCCAACTCTGGAATAAGCACATATTCCAGGGCATTGACCCTTCTTCGTGTTTTTTCAATTTCATCCCCCATGAGGAACAAGGCCTTCTCCGTTTGTGCTAGTTCCAATAGCTTCGGAAAAGTTTTTTGAAATAAACTTAGGGACAAATCAAAATTTCCACCGGTCTCTAAAAATCCGGTGCTCCGCCTCAATTCTCCGATATCGGCTTTTAACACGGGCACCTGTAAATTGAGCACCTGTTTTTTCCCAATTTCTATATTGACGCGACTAACAGGAATCATCAATGCTGTTTCTATTCCATCCCGTGGTGTTTCCATCCGGCTTTGTATGAAATATCGCAGACTCTTTTGAAATTTTTCTTCCAACTCCT
This sequence comes from uncultured bacterium, assembly GCA_964537715.1. Taxonomy (GTDB): domain Bacteria; phylum Zhuqueibacterota; class QNDG01; order QNDG01; family DSAB01; genus CAZTZL01. Next base: position 4,691 of record CAZIAH010000170.1, read on the forward strand.
TCCGCAAACCTTTGACAGAATCGACCAGATCGAGAAACTGACGCATCAACTCATCCTGCTTGTCTTTCAACAGTTTGTGGCCTCGTCGGGCAAGAACAAGCCGCTTCTTTAACCGGAGCAGTTCCATGCGCGTGGCATTTGTGGTCAATTTCATCTCAAGTATCCTTCAATGTGATCAGATTCTGAACAAAAATTGCTTGCCGGTCCGACCAAACCAAACCAGGATTTTCTCTATGTAACAAAGTATAAAAATTTTGCAAAATTGATGCCGTTCCTTTCAATATACCCTGATTTGATCGGCGTAACTTCTGTAACAAAATGAAAAATGCTCCTTAACTTTTTACCTCTACTTTGTGAACTTCTTTCTTCGACGCATCTTTTTTCTGAAACTTCTTAAAATATTTTTCCATCCATTCCGGTCGAATACGTTTCAGTTCTATCGATGGAAATACGGAAAGCAATTCCCATCCCAGATCGAGTGTCTGCTCGATGGTTCGGTCTTCGTATTCACCCTGACTAACATACCGGTGTTCGAACTCATCGGCAAATTTGAAATAGACGCGGTCGATGTCGGACAGAGCCGCTTCTCCCAAAATCACGGCTAATTCCTGAACTTCTTTTCCGCGCGCATAAGCCGCAAAGAGCTGATTGAACACGTCGGAATGATCCTCCCGCGTTTTCCCTTTACCGATTCCCTTATCCTTGAGCCGTGAGAGTGAGGGAAGTACATCGATCGGAGGCCGAATGGCCTTTCTGAAAAGCTGCCGGGAGAGAATGACTTGTCCCTCGGTGATATATCCCGTGAGATCGGGAATCGGATGGGTTTTGTCATCTTCCGGCATGGTCAAAATAGGAATCTGCGTAATGGATCCACTCTTTCCCTTGATTCGACCGGCCCGTTCGTAAATGGTGGAAAGATCCGTATAAAGATATCCCGGATAACCGCGTCGGCCCGGGACCTCTTTACGGGCAGCTGAAACTTCGCGGAGCGCTTCGCAATAATTGGTCATATCCGTAAGAATAACGAGAACATGCATATCTAGATCGAAAGCAAGATACTCGGCCGTGGTTAAAGCCATTCGAGGGGTGGCAATCCGCTCAATAGCCGGGTTGTCCGCCAGATTGATGAAAAGCACCGACCGATCGATGGCGCCGGTTTCCTTGAATCCCTGAATGAAATATTCAGATTCTTCAAACGTAATTCCCATGGCCCCGAAAACCACGGCAAATTTTTCCTGTTTGCCTAACACTTTTGCCTGCCGTGCAATCTGAACGGCCAACTGATTGTGAGGCAGTCCCGAGCCAGAAAAGATCGGCAGCTTCTGGCCGCGGACCAAGGTATTCAGC
>CAZIAH010000171.1:0-6020 GCA_964537715.1 uncultured bacterium
TTTTTGCAGTTTGAGTTGAACTGTTATATGTTGTCCCGTCATAAACTGAATCCGGCAGATCGGATGGTAATCCATTCCAAAAATACCCATCTGACCAACTTCCACCGGGAAAACGAATGAGAGTCGGTGCAAGAAGCTCAACACCTTCTACTAAGGTGGGATTATTATGGGCCCCGGCCCAGGCTGCTATTGCATTACCAAATACATATTTAGAAATTTTTCCGAGAGTGTCACTTTCTATTGTCACAATAACGGATGGCGGATCAATAGGTTTCACTGCATTCACTGCCTGAGGTATCTCAGCAGTCTTTAATTCAAAATCATCAAGAAAACAATTCTCACTACTCTGTCCATAAAGGTTAAAGTGAATTAAGAATGTCGTTGCCAAAACAATGATATAAATTATTCTGTTCATAATTTTATCCTTTCTTTGCTGCGTTTACCGTTGCCAAACTCGCGAACCAGGTGATTATCATCTACTGCTTCGTTATGGTTATCAGGAATACATCATTCTCACGAATTTCCAGCTCTTTTAGAAAAGGTACACCGGTTTTTACTTTTATTTTTTCACAATAGATTGCAGAACCATCATTGAGTTCCTTAATTTTCTGAACCTGCTCTTTTGTGAGTTGATTGGGTCTGCCCATGTCAAAGTAGTTGGTGTAGGGATCATTGACGTGATATCCGATCTGATAGATGTTAATCTCGTATTTACCTGCGGGAATTCCTGCAATATTTATTTCAACTTTTCCTTTTGATTTGGCAGGCAGATCACGGATGTAATAATCCTGATTATTGACAGAATCGGGAAGAGTGTATGTAAAATCCCAAAGTAAAAGCTGGATGTTTCCGTTGTCATCTTTGCATGCCCAGGAACAGGAATCGTTATTCATCAACTCTGTATTGCCAAGTTGATTCAGGAACTTGTAGGCATAAAAAGCAGGTTTATTGATGCCTTGGTAATTGAGCAGTCCAAATCCTCCATGAAACGGGGTAAAGCGCGGTCCCGGTTCTTCAAAAATATCTGTGAATACCCAATATGACATTGAATTCGCAGCATCTCCAACCTGTTTGAGTTTTTCCAATATATAGGCCGCTTGATGGTAACTGTCATGAATGGGATCTGCGGGTGTGTAGGATGAACTCCATTCGGTGTAATGAAGTTCTAAATTTGGCATGGAAGAATTAGCAATTTCTTTTCGCGAATTCAAGACATCTCCGCTTAAACTCATCGCATTTTCATCAAGAACAGTTCCAGAATTCCCAAACTCATCGAGATACCCTTGTCTGACTCCATAGGAATGCGTGCTGATAAAATCCAACGGAAGGTGATTCTGACTGCAGAAGTCAATCAGTTCGACTTCCCAAGCAGCTCCGGCCGTAGCTGGCCCGCCAACGCGATAGTCTTTGTTGACACTTTTTATGGCATTGGCGGAATACCGATACAATTTAAAATAGTCTTCCTGCGTTCCTGTCCAGAAACCCGGCGAAAGGTTGGGTTCATTCCAAACTTCAAAATACCACGTCTTGACTTCATCCGCACCATAGCGCTCTGTAAAATGAAGCGTCAGATTGCGGATCAGTTCTTCCCACTTTTTGTAATCTTTCGGCGGCGTGACATTTCCTCTCCACCAGAAAATCGTTTCTCTGCCGCTTGCCAATGCTTCAGGCATGAATCCCAATTCGACAAACGGTTTCATGCCGATGCTGAGAATATAATCATACAGCACGTCGATGTACTGAAAATTATATTGCGGATTTCCATTTCTGTCTTCACGATAAACGCCCATATCATCGGTAAGCAATCCGTGCATGCGAATATATTTGAAACCGCATTCTTTATGGACATACGCCAATTGCTGCTGCCAGTCTGCCCGCAAACCTTCATTGGCTCTGCCTGCACCCACACATTCCTTAAACATGGTGTTCAAGGGACCTTTGATCTGATTGAAATCAAGACGGATGATTCGTTCAGGTAAGTCTGACTGTACAAATGTGTTGGCAATGCACAAGCTGACAAGAACGATTAGAACGATCATATTGGTTTTAATATGTTTTTTTCTCATTTGATTATCCTTTCCATAATGAGTAGAGAAGTAAAAATACGGCATCCCACTTATTTTATGGGTTTATATACAAAATTCTTAAACCTCACATTCCCTTCTCCAATGGAACAAAGTCCAATCCGTAAGCTTAAGAATCCACTCAGTACATTGTGATGCATTCCTGAAACCTCCAACGAGTTCTCAATCTTACGCCAATTCTTGCCGTCTGTACTGTAAAACATATCCACGGTATTGTTCATGTTTTTCAGTCTCAGAAAGACATGATTTTTGAACACACTCTTTTCAGTCGGGAATTGCCATCCCCGAAGATTGGCCAAAATATTTTTATCATCGGCCAGAATCCCCGAATTATAATTATTGTTATAAAAAAGAACCAGACCGCCGATTGCCTTACCTTCAATGGACAGTTCCACTTCAGCGATATAGGAATGGTCGGATGGGATGCACAGTAACGGCGAACAATTACCGACTGAGTTTCCTTTCGCTTTAATCACTAAAGCCTTATCAACCAGTTGAAATCGATCGGGATCGTATTCCCCAAAGAATTTCCATTGCGGTTTTAATGATTTCCCACTAAAGTCATCACTTAGATGAAAAGCTGAATTTGAAGCCTTTCCTGCAGGTCTTTTAATGGGTTCTTCTGTTTTTATGTCTTTGGGTGTTTTAAACCAGTCGTCTTTTGTCCATTCCACAGGTTGAAGAAGGGTCTGCCGCCCCATATTATAATGCCCGTTTTCATATCCATGAAAAACGATCCACCAATCTCCTTTTTTGTCTTCGAATAAGGTGCTATGCCCTTTCGACCACCATCTTTCGGAAATATTTTTTGTCCTCTCGATTGGATTAAAGGGTGAATTTTCCCACGGACCAAATGGCGTTTCAGACCGCGCGGAAATGATCATGTGACTTGTAGCCGGTCCCGCCGTACCTCCTTCCGCAACTGTTAAATAATAATAGTCACCATGCTTTGCAATCTTGGGTCCTTCCAAACAAAAACATTCAATGGTCCATTCGCGGGGGATTGGCCAGCCGTCATAAACATGTTGTAATTCACCAATGACTGAAAGGCCATCATCAGACAGGGGGATATAATCTCCGCTGCTAAAATACAAATATCGTTTCCCTTCATTATCTGTAAAATGTCCCGGATCGATATTACCAATCTTCAGATCGACTGGATCACTCCAGGGCCCATTGATTGAACTGGCAATAACCACATAATTGGTATTATTGGCAGGAAAATAGATATAATATTTATTTTTATATTTGACCAGATCCGGAGCCCATACAGAACCTACGTATTTGTGCAATGCATTTGTAACCGGCGTCCAATTGATCAAATCTTTTGACTGCCAGATCAGCAGGCCCGGATAGTATTCGAAAGACGAATGAACGATATAATAAATGTCTCCATCGCGCAGAATACTCGGATCAGGGTAATCCCCAGCAAAAATGGGATTTAAATAATAGTCAGATCCTATGTGACTGGTATTCGTTTGATATTGGGCTTTTGCAATAAAAGTCAATTGAAAAAGCAACATTGTTATTATAATTTTTTTCATATTTATATTTATCCTCATATTATTTCAATAAATTCTGGTTCGAAAGGTGCGATAGTAAAATTGCCGGAATAATCCCGATCAAAAAGAACACTCCTAAAATTCCCTTTCATTTGAATCTTTTTGGGCTTACCGCTGACATTCAGATATAAAATATGGTTCTTATCGATCTGTCTTGCCATGACACTGTCTGGTACTTCCGGACCTTTTTTGATTGAAAGTTCACTGATCAAATCGTCCAGTAGAGGACTTAAAACTTCGTTTCTTGCGGGAAGGCCAATATAAATGGCTCTTCCCTGACCATATTTATTGGAAGTGATAATCGGGTAATCTTTATCCAGACTGGTTATACTGGCTGTGACTTCAGCGCCTTTCGGTTCAATAATATCAAATCGGGGTGATTCCGATTCAATATTTTTTCCCCTGTAACTCACCCTAACCTGCTTCCCTTGATATGAGATCCGGGATATTTCATTCATATTTCCAATTTCTTCGTAGCTTCCGATTCTGATTCCGAAAACATCATCCAGTAAACCGGGACGCGTACATGCAAAAACCTGGTTTGTCGTATCCACAACTGCCGAATAACTTGTCATTATAGCCGTGCCGCCTTTATTTACATAATCACGAATTTTACCGGCAGTTAATGGATCCATAACGGTCACACCAGGAATCATCAGTAATTTATAGTTTAGATTACTTCGGCCGATATCAACCATTCTTACATCCATATTGCGGTCAAAAAACTGTTTAAAACAGGTTCCAACCTGGCCATCGTGTGGTTCTGGAAATGAATAACTGACTATTTGACTGGGAAAGGAAAACGCCAATCCCACTTCAGCCTGCAGTTTATAAGGGAAATATTTTTCAATCTTTTTAAATTCAGCGGCAATTTTTTTGTATTCATCGTATTTGCGGTTTGGGATGCCGTCCCAGTCAATCAATCCTTCCAGATACTGTTCTTCTCCGCTGTGCATACTTTGCCATGTCCATCCGCAAACCATCTGGTTGCCAAACATCAATGACGCATAAGCCTGCTTCCTGCAGGAATTGGGAACAGCCGTCATGGTCGTAAATTCATTGCACCAGAAAGGATTTGTGCTTTCATATTGAATGCGGACAATACCAAAAGAAGCCCACAGGATACCTTCATTGTTCATTAAAGAGGTCCCGGCGTAAAATCCGTCACCTTCACGTGTCATCTTACCGGAATAAGCAATGGGGGCATAGTCGAAAAACTTTGTATAACTGAAATACCAAGCATTTGTATTCAGCAGGACATCCGGTGCATTGGTATTTACTTTATCAATGACTTTAAAGAGTAATTGATTGATTTCATCCGAAACAAAACGCCTGAAATCGAGCATTCTTTCTGGCACATCATTATAGTGGGTTGATACAGGAAAGCCGATTTCATCAAATCGGTTGATTTTTCTTGACCAGCGCTGCCCGGCCCAGGCTTTGTTTAAATTATCAACAGTGCCGTATTTATTCTTTAACCAGGTAACGAATCTTTGCCTTGCGGTCTCGGAATAAGAAATACGTCCGTCGCCCGATTCATTATCAATTCCGAAGGCCAGCAAGGCTGGATGTTTTGCATACTGTTTTGTGATGGCATCGGTAAAGCGCAGGGCATACTTCTGGTACATCGGATCACCAATATCTTCCATGTAACGATGATTCGGATACAGCCGATTTCCATTTTTATCTATGATATCAATTGAAGGATACTTGTAATGCAACCAGATTGGAGCAGGCCGGATAGCGATATCCAAAATGACTTTGATACCGGCTTCGTTCATCATGTCCATGACCTTATCAAACCAGTCAAAGTCGAATTTCCCTTCAGTGGGTTCGTAACTGTCCCAGGCCAAATGCCCCATTCGAACGACATTGAATCCGGCATCTTTCATAAGTTGGATATCGGTTTTTATTTTCTCGATATTTTTGTCATCGTGGGGATGATAATTGACGCCCACATATAATCCTTGGGCGTGAATCATAGAACTGAAAAAAAACAAAATGAAAATTGGAACAAGCATCAATTTTATCTTCATATAAATCAGCCTTTTTTTAAGATGATCTCCCATAATACTGTCTTATTGGAATTCGAAAATATTTATTTGCCAATGTCGGCTCTCTGAAAGGTGACACAGGTAGCCCTTCTTTGTTGTATAAATTTGCTCCATCAGGAATATCTGAACTGGGGATCCCCTTTTTGTAGACAGCATAAATCCGATGCATTTGCATTGTCATATTTGATTGTCCGGAATACCCAATAAGACTATTTTTTATTTTGAACAAGTATTACTTTAACAATATTTTTATAAGCTCATAATCCGGTTCAAGTGATTTCAACTGTTCAGAATCAAAATGGTAAATGCCGAAATCACCT
>CAZIAH010000172.1:0-5951 GCA_964537715.1 uncultured bacterium
GCAATCTAAATATCTCTAACCCTCTGGGTTACATTTTATTTTGAGGCAACGGGGGTATCTAAAGACTAAAATAATGAATATTTGTCATTCTAGGCTTATCCCAGAAATTTTTGATAATTAGAACCTTAGAAGATCCATGCATTCGCAGGAATGATACAGAAAATCGACTTATGATACGGTTATTCGAAATGACATTCAGATCGTCCACGCAAAGCCAATGAACCGCTGCTCTGTCCTTCGAAATTTCTTACCAGCTTCCTGAAGCGCCGCCTCCGCCGGAGGATCCGCCGCCTCCTGAAAAACTCGATCCACCAGAACTCCAGGAGTGACCGGAGCTTCCCGAGGAAAATCTGAAACCGCCAATAGAGGCTCTTCCCTTGGTGCGCAGGTCTTTTTTGGCTTTCTTGTACCATTTGGTGTTTTTAATGGACAGTTTTGTGATCGGGAAACCAATCACGTAGATAATCAGACATGCAAACGCACCCCGGGTGCCGAGAACCATGATCGGGAACGTGGCCCAGAACGGGATGAGAAAAAAGTAAAGAAACCAGCCAATGCCTGGCGTGAAAATGCCGATCGCAGTGAAGAGTCCGATAATACCGAAGATAAAGGCGCCGATGAGAATGCGTTCCATGATTCCGAGATTCGGTCCCTGAAAATGCAGGGGGCTTGAGCCCCCAGATGTACCGGTGCCGGCTGCGGTTTCCGGCAGAGTGCCGCCCTCGAGCACGGTGATTACGGCCAATGCGCCGTTGGTGATTCCACCGTCGTAATCCCCCTCCTTGAATCTGGGAGTCATCTTGGTTCGAATGATCTCGCCTGCCATACCGTCGGTGAGGATGGGCTCAAGCCCGTAACCCACTTCAATGCGCATGCGGTGGTCATTAGGAACTACGATAATCAGAATACCGTTGTCCTTGCCTTTCTGGCCGAGTTTCCATGCATCAAACACTTTAACGGCGTATTCTTCGATACTCTCTCCATCCAGTGTGGGAATAGTGAGTACGGCGATCTGGTTGGTGGTGCGGTCCTCGTACTCTTTCAGGGTTTCGGTCAGGGATTGACGTGTCTCTGTGGATAGAATCTGTGCGTTGTCGGTGATCCGACCGGTCAAATAGGGGATGTCCGCTCCCGTGAGAATGGAACCTGTCAGTAGCAGGATCGGCAGCAGAAAAAATCTTGATAGGGTCTTCATACGCCTTTCTCCTCGATGATTTCGTTAGGCAGTTCATTTTCGCCGGTTCCCGGAACTGTGGTTTTTAGAATGTCGGACAGCCGTTCCAGACCTGCTTCGAATGCCTGGCAGAGCTTTTTCCGTTTCAGAAACGGGGTTATTGCCGCGATCACGCTCTGCATGGCTTCTTCGGTCAATTGGCTGTGCAGTCCCTTGTCCGGAAGCAGGACAACCTTTCGCTCGAACAAACTGACCAAAAGCAGGAGTCCGGTTCGTTTGCTGGTGGCAAACAGTTCCCGGGACAGAAACAGAGATTCCGCGTACTGTTGCACTTCCACCTCGGTGCGGTGGGCAGCCAGGAACCACTTTGCAAATCCCGGTATTAGAACGGTTAGAAGTGCGAAAACTGCACCGAGTGCCAGGATGGACGCCACTGCGGTAAGGAGGGTGATTTGCGGAGCCCAATCGTTAAAGAGTAAATTTAGAATAAAAATCAGCAGGCCGGCAATGGACGCGCCCAGGGCGAAAGCGATCCAGGGCAGCTCTGCGTAGGTGTCGCTGCGTTTAATCACAGAAAGCACGATCTGGGTATTTGTGCGTTTTTCCGTTTCGGCGATGCGTTTGTCGAGCCGGTTTCGTTCTTGATCTGATAAAGTTGGTTTCATTTTGTTGTATCCTCTAAAAGGTTTTTCAGGTCGCTCAGGATTTTTCAATCCCGTGTATGTCTTACATAACACATCTCGGTTATCGATTATTGGAACGATCCAGTTGGATTACAACAACGGATGATGCTGAGCATTTCTATTCGGTGTACGCTCTATCGAAGCATCCGGATCAGGGAAATGTCCTTTGACAAAATTTATCCTGAGGAATCGAAAAAATCAGGATAAAAATAGTCTACAAATTTACCAAAGTGATTCGTTTGAAAGTAATGAATCCAATGGATCTAATCAAGTCGAAACTGAAAAAATTATAAATGATTTTACTGCGGAAATATCAAACCTTTTTTCTGGAATTTATTTGCTTTCTACGAAGAAAAATAATGGTTTCGAGCAGGATGATCAAACCGATCCAAACCGGGATGAAATCCATGATTTTATCTGCCCAGAGTAACTGGAAACCGCCGCTTTTCCAGGAAAAGGGAAAAAGCCAGAAAATGCCTTCGTTCAAATGCTTTTGAAATGCATCGAGGAAAAAGTGAAAAAAGGAACCGCCGAGAAGATTGAGGAATGCTTTCCGGCGGATCGAAGATTCAAACAGAAACGTCAAAAGAAAACAGGTCAGTATCATCCCGAAAGGTGTGTGGAAAGGAACGGTCCAGTCTTTGGTTACGGGAAACAGAATGTAAAACGGGCGCGTGAGAATGTCCGGCAAAATCGTTCCGAAATAAAATAAAATTCGGAAAGGAACCGGATTGATTTCGCTCCGTCTAAAATCGAACGGCCGTTTCACCAGATGACTGATGGCCACATGTGTCACAAGATCAGGCATGTTTTTTTAGCTCGATTTGCAATGGTTTCCAGTTCAGCCGGAAATATTTCAAAAGCAGAATTCCGATCAGGATTGTCGGTAAGACAGAAATCCATATTTTTTCTCTTCTTTTTTTTGCGATAATCAGATCTACTGCTTTTAGATAACCTTCTTCATAAAAGATCGCTTTCAATCCCACATATTCACCTTGAATCAATCCCGTCGTATCCGCATAGACTCGTATAGATGGATAGTGCTTCTGCAACAGCTCGAATCCATCCGTATAGATTTCACCGATTTTGGGTTCGTAATAACTGGTAATTACGGTGCCATCGTATTTTTCGGGGTTTCCGAGGCAATCGGCAACAGAAATCCACGGGTGATCATGGACGCTGAAATAGCTGAGTGAAAAGAGTCCCAGCAGCAAAAGAGAAATGTAACTGAATCGTTTTTTCATTGTTCTTTGAATCGATACTGATTATAAATATACAATGCTTTCTTTTTAACCCCAAAAGTGTTCAGAAAACTATTTTTTATTAGCGAAAAAAGCCGATCCCGCATTCAGGAATCGGCTTTTATCTTCAAGGTCAATTGATAAATATGGTATATCGGTTTTAAATCCGGATCGTTAAAAGGACAATCCGATACTCAGCATTTGTACGTCGTTCAGTATTCCGAAACTGTGATAAGCATAGTCTAACCTGATTTCAGCAGTTGCAAGCGGGTACTTGAGACCTGCACCGGCACACAGTCCCTCCTCCGAGTCGGTTAGAAAAAGGGATTTGTATCCGCCCCTGAGACTGAACATGTTGTTGAAGGTGTACTCGAAACCGACATTGACGCTTTCCGCATTGTCGTTGGGATGAAGGGCATCGACTGACAGGATCAGATTGCTGTTGCCGGTTCCCTTCAGAACGTCCATAGAGATACCTACCCGGAACATCAGAGGCAAATCGAACTTGTCAGTTTCCAGTCTTGCGTTGATCTTGTCATTGTTTCCTGAAACCAAAGGATCGGGATCTTTTTGCGTGATCATGTCCCTTCCGGTCATTTGCATTTTTGTGCCATAATTGGAGATACTCATTCCGATTTTTAATCCCTGGAACTGGGTATCGAACATGGTGCCGACATCCAAAGCAAATGCCGTGGCTTTGCTGTGATATATTTTTTCTTCGATGTATTTTGCAGTAAATCCGATGGAGAACCGGTCTGTCAGATTGCGGGCATAGCTGAGTCCAGCGGCCAGATCTCCTGCAGAAAATGTTTCGCCGGTTCCATCCGGCTGATTGATGGTTGTCCGTTCCATGTCAGCCATGCTGAGGAATGTGGCACTGATTCCGATTGTACCGGTATTTCCCAGAGGGACCACAAAACCTGCATAGTTGAAGGTGATGTCCGCAATCCATCGGGTGTAGCTGAATAACGCTTCGTATCCGGAAACTCGTGAAATCCCGGCCGGATTCCAATACATGGCAGTCGCATCTTCAGCGAGTGTGCTATAGGCGCTTCCCATTCCGACAGCCCGGGATCCCACGTCGATGTTTAGAAAGCCCACCGCTGTTGTGCCGGATTTTGTGACAGGGTCTGCGATGAGGCCGGTGCACAAAATCAATAAACCAATGACGATGATTTTTTTAAACATATTTTTATCTCCTTAACAATTGTATTTCGATTCCAAGTTGCTCTGGATGAGCAGCTATTTGATCACTGCGAATTTTCCGATTTTATTTCCATATTCACCGGCATCTACATGATAAATATAGATTCCGAAGGAGATCTCCAATTCGTCCTTGGTTAACATATCCCAAATGGCGGTTCCATCCCACAAATCGGGATTGTCGGAATTGGATTGATAGACATCATGTTCGATCGTATCGACAAGATAGCCTTTGATATTGAAAATTTTAATCGTGCATTTCGGGGGTAGATGGATAAAATGCAGTTCTCGCGGACCGCGTCCGGTGCCATACGGATTTTGGGGTTCCCAACTGTTGGATACGATGTAAGGATTGGGAACAACTTTGATGCGATCCATTTGCTGTTTTGCCAGTTCTTTGTTCACGTGTTCAGGTTTGGTTTGGAATTCATAGACATCGTGAGATAAGAAAGGTTTATATTGCACCAGTTTAATCTGTTCTCCGATTCTCGGCAGTCTGAATTGATCTTCGGTTCCTGCCCCGGGTTGTACCAGACTGAACTGCCAACTTGGTACCAGTTCATCGGAGGTGTCCGGCTCGAGAAAGATGATTTGATCGGATCGGGTCCCTTCCTGGTAGGCCGTAAACATCCCGTTATCTCCATCTCTTTCCCAGAGGGCAAATGCCACATCACGATTAAAAGTTGTATTTCTTACCATAAAGTTAACGAGTTTTGATTCAAGTATGTCAGATTTGGTTCGGGCGTACTCTGTGGACATGGCCATACCCGAATCGCCAAAAATGATTTCATAATCGTAGGGACGGGCAATTCCTTTGCTGTAGAGGATAAAGCTATAATCATAAATATTCAGGTTGGGATTGAGTACGCCATCCGCCCCGGCCCATCCGGATTGATCGGTATTCGGCCCCATGTCTTCATCATTCGTCAGTATCAGTCTGAAACCGCGGGTCATCGGAGCTTCGTCTCCTTCAAGAAAAAGCTTGGATTTTGAAAGCACTGTATCTGGCTGGTCGTTGTTGGTTACATCCACGAGACTGAAGGATTTTGTGAAACCGTATCCGCGCGCTGTTGTGGAGTCTTCAAAAACAACATGATAGGTACGATCCAGAATAGAATCAGGTTCAATGACATCCACCTTGATGGATCCGCTTGTCGTGCTTCCTTCGAGCCACCGGGCTTCTGATGATTTCGCTGCAACATGGCCTGCAACAGGTGCTTCCGGCCTGACGATGACGACATTGGGACCTTTCACATACTCACCGGACATTTTGCGGGTGAGCGATTTCGTGCATTCGGTGGGCGCTATCCAAGATACTGGATCTCCATGGTCGTAAGAAGTGACCGCATAAAAGTACTCGAATCCATTTTTGGCAGTGGTATCCACATAGCTGTGATACAGGCCGGTGTTGTCACCCAGCCAGAAATGCACTCCCTCGATATCCACCGGTGACGCACCCTGATAACCGTCGTCTTTGATATCGAACTGGGCCAAGGGAATCCGGATCGAGGTGGGTATGCCGTATTGGTCGGTCAATGCCGTCATGTCATTCCATCCCAAGTCTGTGGAACGGTAGATCCGGTAGCCTTCGAAATCTTCTCCTGAGATGGGATCCACGCTGGATTCTGCCACATCGTTCCAATACAAGGT
>CAZIAH010000173.1:0-5866 GCA_964537715.1 uncultured bacterium
GATCATAGCTAATCGGTCCTCGATCGGCTTCGCGCACTGGGAGGCGCCACGTTGAAAAATCCCACCTTGTGTGGGTTTTTTCATGTAACCCGATCCGGACATCGTGGATTCCTGCGAGCCACATTTTTTGGGGCGAAGCAGAAGCCTTGCAGAGTGGGGACTTGCTCCACCTTTTTTTTCATGATTGTTTTTAAATTTATTAAATACTATACACCCCTGTATATTCAAGTATAACTTTCATGAGTATTCCTCCTGCCGTTTTATTTTTCAAACATCATTTTTATCCGTATTTTAACCTTTGATATTTAAGAATTTAGATCGCTCTTCCTAAAGTTATTTTACTGTTATCATTTTTCGGTACGAGATTTGACTGTCTTTTGGTCAGGCATAAATGATTCACCATAAAATGGAGGGCGATATAATGGTATCAATGATTAAAAAAATCAGCTTTTGTGTTTTGTTGGGGGTATCCGCCTGTTATTCTCAGCCGGCGTTGTCCATGCATGATAATCATTTAAAAACCATAAATAATGCATGGTTTGATCTGGGCATCGGAGCATCCAGTCAAGGCGTGACCAGTCAAATGTCTTTTTCGGTTCAAAAAGGGATTCATCTTATTACAATTCGGCACATCTATAACACTGAATTTAATATTCTTGGGCCGAGTCCTTCAGAAACTGTATGGGATATATCAATGCTCTATGGGCGGTCCTGGAAATCAAAGTCGGCAATGGTCTCCGTTTCTGGCGGATTGGGTCTTGTCGGCGGCGTACGACGCGGTGACTACATCTGCAGTGATGGATGGTTTTCATCGAAATATCAAAAATGTCCATTTTCAACTATTGGTCTTCCTATGGATATCCAATTGATATGGATGCCTTTTCGTTTTTTGGGATTGGGCATTCAGGGATTTGCCAATTTCAATTCTGAGAAATCCTTTCGTGGATTGGTGGTGAATTTACAAATCGGCAGATTGAGATAGATTTAAGTAAGGCATTCATAATTAAAAATGATCATGCAGTACAGTAATAAACGAGGGACGTTTGTAACAATTTTTAAAAAGGAGGGCAAAATGAAAAAGCTGAATTTTGTATTCTTAATGTTTTTTCTCATTACATCGAATCTGATGTATGCGCAGGAAGAAACGCCTCAAAATAGTGTGCGTGTTGGTGTTGGAATCACTCTGATAGACATGAAAGAACTTCTGGTGACACTTATCAGTGGAGGTGCAGAGGTTCCCAATTTTTACATCCCGATTGATCTCTCTCCGTCGGTGCGGATTACTCCGGAAATCGGATATTTTCAGAATACATATGAATACAGCACCGGATATGAAGGCAGTTATTACTCTGATCGATGTAAATATGAGACCAAAACATCCATGTATCAGATTGGACTGGGTATTTTTGCTAAAAAATCCATGAAAGATATTCATTTGTACTACGGTGTCAGGAGTGGTTTCATGCACGTTTCCGTAAAAGAGGAGAGTCAGTGTACCTATACCTATTATGACTATTATGGGTACCCAAGCACGGAAATTGATAGTGACGACCATGAAGAAACTACAACGGGATTCTATATCGGTCCTGCCATTGGTGGAGAATATTTTCTCTCAAACCGTTTTAGTCTGGGAGCGGAAGTCCAGCTCAAATATTATTCCTATAGTACAAAAGAGAAAGATATTGAAGATAACGATGAAAACTCTGTGTCTTCACTGTCAACCAAGCCTCTTGTCTTTGTGCGATTCTATTTTTAAAGTGTGGATTTACCATGTTGTTACTATGCTCCATCTGCGTCCCTCGTTTATTATCAAGAATAGTTATTCAAGAACCGCAAGCCTCTTAAAAGTCATTTGACGGGGTTAACGGAGCCCTCCGTTGACCTCTTTTCCTTTTTTTAGAAAATCACTAATAAAAATCCATTAATTAAGTTCGATCACTAAATGAGATATTTTTACTAATGGGGAATATGATTGGACTATCGATAAATTGAATCCTGTTGAATACATAGTATAGGATGTCGAATAATTTTATTGAATTTTTTGTTTTTATCTTATATATTATCGCTGTTACTTTCCGAATTATATTTTCATTATTTCGCAAATAAAAACGATAGAGAAAGTGGAATAGTTTTCGATTCATACCCAGGAATGAATCATCCCCCGATACTTGCGTGAACCGTATTTTTCTATTGTAAATATTAAGACGAAATCATCCAACGATCCTGACCGATATGTAAACCGAATATCCATTGTTCTTTTAAATCCTGAATTTTGCTGAAATGCTGATATTGAAAAAGTAAACCTCCAAGAATCGAGAAACATAAAACAATGGATATAAGACAGGCTGTTTAACTATTTATTATAACTTTGCTTTATTTGTTAATTCTCATTCTTTAAAAGCGGCGACACGAATGAATATGAATGGTTTTGCTATTAAAAGAGTGATATACATCGTATTCAGTCTCAGTCTACTGGTATTTGGATTAACAAGCGTATATCGCCAACCCTATCGAGCAAGAGCCCCATTTGATTGGAAGCAAACAAATGGTCGTATTTATGTAAGAGGAGTTTCCAAATCAATTGCAGTCGAAAATAATATCCTTCAAAAAGGAGATATCATTTGTGAATTTAACCATCATGTATTAACGCAAGGAATAGAAATTGAACAATTTGCCAGGAGTCATAAACCGGGAGAACCCTTTTCACTGAAAGTGCGGAGAAATGAAGATCAAATCGATCTTACATCAGCTCTTATACCCAAATACAGTTTGAGATTGATTATTGTTAATTTTTTATCGGGAATTATGTTTTGGATAACCGCATTTTTTGTCATACTTAAAAAACCAGATGATCATGCCGCAACTGTTTTCTATTGGATAGGAATGGCAGTCTCTCTCTCTATGTTTTTATTTTACGAAGGATATGCTTATCACGGAATCCTTATAGAATATATCTATTCTATTTTCTTCTTTATTGTTTATTCATTCATGCCGCCTTTGATACTCTATTTCTGCTTGATATTTCCTCAGAAAAAGGAAATTATTAAAAAGATGCCACTCTTTCCCTTGTTGATATTTGTTCCTGCATTTATATTTATCGGTTTAATGGCTACCAGTTATATTCCGTCTATGATATTCAATTCGCTTTCTCATTTTAAACGGTTCTGTTTCTACAATAATGCACTGAAACTGTATTTTTTTGGATATCTGCTCTTGAGTATCTTCTGTCTTATCCAATCATATTTTTCTGCGAAGATCAAGGAAAGTAGAAATAAAATCCAATGGATTCTCTGGGGACTCAGCTTTGGTATTGCACCGTATCTGTTTCTATGGTTGCTTCCTCAGGGCTTGGGTTTTTCACCGATTCTTGCTGAGGAATTTAATTATTTCTTTCTTCTCATCGTCCCTGTTGCTATCGGATTTTCGATTGTAAAGTATCGGGCTATGGACATTGAAATTGTTATTAATCGCAGTCTGGTTTACACTTTGGTAACAGGTATCATTGTTATCTTCTATTTAGGTCTTGTGGGACTGATAGGTCATTTTATACAAACTCTAAGCAGACAATACAACCATTTTTTTACGATACTATTTACATTGATAGCAGCTGTCATGTTTTCACCATTGAAACAGCATATACAAATTTTGGTGGATAAAACGTTTTATCGGATCAAATATAATTACAGACAAGCAATCAAAGATTTTAGTAAGGCAGTTACAACGGCTCGTGATCAGGATACTTTGATTAAGCTTTTGATAAAAAAAATTCAAACTGCCATCCCACTAAAAAAAATAGCTGTTTTGTTACCTGCTTCAATGAGAAAATATTATATAGTAGGTAACAGTCATGGATTTTCACAAAAGGAAAAATCATTATTGCAATTTGATTATAACGATCAGTTTGTGAAAGAAATACAAAAAGCACGCCTTCCATTAATTCAAAAGGGAAGATCAAAATTTGCTGATGTTTTGGAAAAACCTCTGGACGGTCTATTTAAAGAGTGTGAAATAGAAATGATTCTTCCTGTCTTTTTGGAAAAATCACTCGTCGGATTGCTGTTACTGGGCCGAAAATTGTCAGAAGCCAAGTACGACGACAATGATATAGGTTTGCTCATTCCCATGGCGGAAGAGTGCTTTATGGCGTTGGAGCGCCTCAAATATCAGGAATCCATGATGCTGGAGCGGACAGAAAAAGAGAAGCACGAAGAGATCAGCAAGCTGAAATCAGAATTTATATCTCATGTTTCTCACGAATTACGAACTCCTTTAACAGCGATGTGCTGGTCTGTCGATAACCTGTTAGATGGAATCCCTGAGAAATCCACTCCAAAGGTTATGGAGTACTTGAAAAATGTTTCTGAGAATATTCGTTATTTAAGATATATGATCGAAAATTTATTGGATGTGACAAAAATTGAAGCGGGAAAAATAGAAATACATAAAGAAAAACTGGACAGTATGCGTGAGATTAAAAAAGTGGTCAAATTTTTAAATCCTATCGCCAATAAAAGGAAAATTAAAATAGATACCTCATTAAAAAAATCTTTGTATGTTCTTGCTGATCAAGATTACTTGCAAGCTATATTAACCAATTTGATTGATAATGCCATTAAGTATTCGTATGAAGGATGTGTCATAAAAATAGGCTCAAAGCAAATGAGAATGAATAACAAAAAGAGCGTGGCAGCCATAAGCATTCAGGATTCAGGCAAAGGAATTCCTCAAGAGAAGCTGAAAACCATTTTTGAACGTTTCGGGAGGGTAAAAAAGGAAAAAGCTGAAAGGCAGAAAGGTGTTGGATTGGGACTGCACATTGTTAAAAAAATGGTAGAATTGCATGGAGGAGAAGTCAAAGTAGAGAGTCAATTGAACAAAGGGAGCACATTTACGTTTACACTGCCAGTTAATTAAAAGTTGCTATTTATCGTTTTATGATATTATTTAAATAGAGAGTAAAGAAATGAAAAATCAAAAGATACTCATCATTGATGATGAATCCAATATAAGGACCATCCTTAAAGATCGGTTAGAAGCCAATGGGTATCAGGTTATCCAGGCTTCTAATGGAAAAGAGGGGCTTGTATTAACGGAATCGGCAATCCCGGATCTGATTCTTCTGGATCTGCAGATGCCAAAAATGGATGGGATTGAAGTACTTGACCGTTTAAAAAAACAGTTTCCCGAGATCATTGTGATTATTTTGACAGGGCATGGGTCCATCGGATTGGCTGTTGAAGCCATGAAACTGGGAGCGTTTGATTTTATAACAAAACCGTGCAAATCAGACCAGCTTATCGTTGTTATTAAAAAGGCTTTCGAAAAAAAGGGATTGGTGGAAGAGAATCGCTATTTAAGAGAGGAACTGGATAGTCAGTATAAAATGGTAGTTGGGGAAAGTGGTGAAATGAAAAAAATCATGGAAACAGTTCGCCAGGTAGCCAATACCAAAACAACGGTCCTGATTTATGGAGAAAGCGGTACAGGTAAGCAGTTATTGTCGAGGGCAATACATAACATAAGCAATCGAAAGGACCGGCCATTTGTTCAAGTTAACTGTACTACATTGTCCGAACAACTTTTGGAATCCGATCTTTTCGGCCATGAAAAAGGTGCATTTACGGGTGCGATTAAACAAAAAAAAGGCCGCTTTGAATTGGCCGATCAAGGGACTGTATTTCTGGATGAAATAGGAGATCTGTCCCCTGCTATTCAGGCCAGATTGTTGCATGTGCTTGAATATGGCGAATTCCAACGTGTCGGCGGAGTGAATACACTCAAAGCGGATGTTCGGGTCATTGCGGCAACCCATCGTGATTTGAATAAGGAAGTAAAAGAGGAACGGTTCCGTGAAGATCTGTTTTTC
>CAZIAH010000174.1:0-5853 GCA_964537715.1 uncultured bacterium
TTTTTGTCTTCAATATCTAAATATTTCAATAACTTGATCCCGCGAAAGCGGGGCGCCATCCCGATTTCAAATACTATATTATTGATTGAGTCGGGATGACAGATAAAAATATGAATGAACGATAAATATATTTACTGTTATCTCTTTATTCTATCGAAAAGTTGATAAATTGAACTACTTGTTTGACCAGACACTGACAATTATTTCCGATGATTGCCGACTATATCCAGCAGTTTCTCGGCCCGGTCGATCAGAAAATCCGGCTTCTGTATTTCTATTTCATGAATATTCCCGTACCCATATTTCACACCACACACATGGACACCGGCAGCACATCCGGCCATGATATCCCGATCCGTATCGCCGATCAATAAAGCGCGGTCGGGAACACACCCGCAGAGCTCAAGGACTTTGACAACCATTTCGGGATCGGGTTTCACATGCTCGACATCTTCGGGTCCGACCACACAGCGAAATCGGCCCAGAATATTCAAACCCGTCATGATTCTTTCGATGAACGCTTTCGGCTTGTTGCTCGCAATAGCAAATTGTGTATCCGTCAAAGTGGACAGAAGGATCTGGATCCCCGGGAAAAGCACGGTTTGATCCAAACAGTGTTCCCAATAATATTTTCTGAAAATGGGAATAAACCGGTGAACATCCGCTTTTTTACCGTCGGGGAAAACCACCTTGAGAAAGCCATCCTGCCCCGGCCCGATGGCCCGTTTGATTTCATCACGGCTGATCAGTGGTGCCCCCATCTCTTTCAGTGCGCAGTTCACGGAAAAATGGACGTCCGGTGCAGAGTCGATCAGGGTGCCGTCGAGATCAAAAATCAATGTGTCGAACGAAGATTTCATGTTCCTCTTTGGGTTTCGATGAACCGGCGAATCGAACGGTCGTAGGTGCGTTCCACATCATCCGGGAAATAGCAGGCTGGCAGTTCTCCCATTCTTTTATGATAGGCCAGACATTCGCAGCATTTCCCTTTTCTCGAACAGGGTTCGTACGAACAGTTGCATTTCGCTAAATTGGATTCATAATTCTGACACGTACTCATCGGATTGATTCCTCCAGATGGAATAGATTTGCTTTAAGATTTTTTCTTTCTTCCTTTCCATTTCTGCTTTCCCGTCACATAAAACCACACCTGCACCCGCTCCACGGTGACCGTCTCCGATTTGCATGCTTCGCATAATTTCGCCGATATTTTTAAATTTGCTGTCGCCTCCTTTTTGCAGACTGAGTGACATGGAAATACTCAGGTTGTTGGTCTTGACTTCTTCCTCGTAAAGAGTGTTGATTTCAATCACACCCAGAGATTCGGGAAACAGAAGATAGGACAGATGCTTCAGCATCTTGGGACGTATTTTATGTCTGGTCATATCCAGAACGACAAGTTCCTTGTTCCTGTCCTCTTCGAGAAAAGTAGCTTCTTTTTGAATTCGTTCGAGCATCGATTGCTTCTCGTTTTTATATTTTTCATACAGTACCGCAACAAAAGGCATCTTAACTACTTCATCGAGTGAAGCAATCTTCAACTGAGAAACCAGCTCTTTCAGGTAGTTTCGTCTTCGCTGATTGTTTCCTTCCCGAAGTTTGATTGTCCAGTCGATGATCTTGCCGGGAGTCTCTCTCTGCCACTCTTCGATGCTCGTATAATTGAACGTATCGATATCGTCCGCTTCATCGATCATCGGGATAAAGCGGGAAGGCATATCGTGTAATGGTCGGAAATAATCGAATATCACGCGGCTGCAGGAAGGCTTCAGCGCAAAACATCCCTGGATACTCTCAGGATCGATCCCCTTGGTTCTGACGTCTTTACCATTTCCCTCGTGATGGTCGAACCAGAGCCCGCATTCCGGAGGACACGGCAGATCGCATACAATATCTTTTTTTGTGATCCGAATTTTTAATTCTTGAATGACGCGCGGCCCGGTAAAAAAATAGCGGTTGATGTTAAAGATATAGGCACAAATCACCGTGCTGACAACGCCGTCAAAATCACTGTGTGTTATAATCCGGTTGTACGCCATATGTCTCCGTTAAAAAAACAAAACCGTATTTAAGATCGTCTATATTAAACACAGTTTCCAATGAATCCGATCCGTTTGCTTCAAACGGATTGTAAACGGGTGTTCAATTTAAAAATGAATTCATATTATATCAAGTTTTATTTAATGCTTTATTTTTCCGCAAAATTCTTACCCAGTTCACTCTTTTCCGGGTCGATGAAAGCACGGTAAAGATGCAGTCATCCGTTTCCAATCGTTCACCACGTCTGGGAATGTGCCCTAACTCCTCTAAAAGATAACCGCTGAGTGTCTGATAATTCCCCTCAGGCAGATGAATTTTGAATCGCTGATTGATTTCTTCAATTTTGATTTTCGCATTGACATCCATCTGATGCAAGCTGATCTTTCGGTAAAGGTTTGTCTCTTCATCATATTCATCGTGAATATCGCCAAAAAATTCTTCGACAATATCTTCCAGAGAAACCAGTCCGGCAATCCCTCCGTATTCGTCTACTGCGATGGCGATGCCCACATGTTCCTCCTTCAATTTTTTAAAAAGACTTCCCATTCTCGAAATCTCGGGAACGAACAGAGGTTGCCTGAGCACTTCCCCGACTGTTTTTGGATTCTTGAGCAAGATATCCTTAACCGTCACGATTCCTAAAATATCATCGATATCTTCTCCGATCACCGGAAGACGGGAGTAGCCCGTTTTCTCAAACAGCTTTGCAGCTTCAGAAGCGGAGGTGTCCTTTTTGATGGTTACGATTTCCGTTCTGGGAATCATAATGTCTTGAATTTTTTGATTGCCGCGCAGGATGAGCCGGGAAATCAGACTGCGCTCCTCCTTGTCGATGATTTCGATTTTTTCCCCTTCCCGGATCAGCAGCTCAAGGTCCTTCCGGGTGAAAAATCGTCTGACGCTTTCACCTTTCATTCCCAGGTTTCTCAGAAAAAGATGGGAAATTCCGATCACCCCCCAAATCAAAGGGAAAAACAGAATATAAAAAACACGGAGTATCGGAGAAGCAAAAACAGTAAAACCTGTGGCTTTTTCTCGGGCAATGGACTTGGGCAAAATTTCTCCGAAAAGAAGGAGAAAAACAGAACTGATGGCAGCAATGACAAATCCGTTGAAATACGGTTCCAGATAAATGGCCATCATAAAAGAAGCCGCCACGATGGCAATGTTGGTTCCGACCAGTGTGGTGGTTAAAAATCGTTCCGGACGTTGAAGAAATCGGTGGGCCTGTTTGGCACCGCGTTTCTTACGTTTCAGCCAGACTTCAAGTTTGATTCTTCTAACCGAAATCATGGCCGTCTCGGTACCCGAAAAGAACGCGGCAAAAACAAGAGCAGTCAGAAAAAGAAAAGGCTTAACGGTCTTTCACCTCCTCACAGAATATTCCGATCCTGCCGCTGGTTTCATCCAGAAGACGTTTTCGAAAATCCGGCACTTCGGATTTGTGGATCTGGACCGCCATCTCGGCTTGGGATCCGTAGCGGGATTCCAGAATTTGTCCCCGGAAACCGGTAACGATCCGCATGACTGCCCCCGTATCGTCGTATCCAAATTTGAATCGAATCACTTCTGTCTGGAAACAGGTTTCAACGATACCTTTATCCAGAGTCATCGTTGCGCATTCGGTATAGGCGCGTGCCAGTCCCCCTGTTCCCAATTTAATGCCGCCGAAATAACGAACGACCACACAGATCAAATCGCTCAGGGAACGTCCATCCATCACGTTTAGAATGGGTTTGCCGGCCGTACCCGAAGGTTCACCCGCGTCGCTGTACCGAAAAATAGATTCATTCCCCGTTCCCAGACGGTACGCGTAACAGTGGTGGGTCGCATCGTGATATTGTTTGATCAAGCGGTCTAAAAAAGAAATGGCTTCTCCCGGCTGATGAATAGGACCGGCATGCCCGATAAAACGAGAGCCCTTGACCTTGATTTCATCCGAGACGGGTTCCTTCAATGTATAATAAACGTCGTTTTCCAACCGAATCCCTTGTTGCGAACCCATTTATTCTCCGGGAAAAGCGTTACGAAATGCATCGAGACAGGTCAGCGAGCACCGGATCTTCTGCTCTGGAAGTCCGCCAAGTTGTTCGGCCAGTGTTTCTTCATTGATCGCCCGCGCTTCGTCTATCGCTTTCCCCCGGATCAGTTCGGTGAACAGGCTCGTGGCGGCAATTGCAGCGACACAGCCCATCACTTTCATTTTTATATCGACGATGATTCTACCGTTCAGTCGAAAATGAAGCTGAACATGATCTCCGTCCGCTTCGTTTTTTGCGATGCCCACACGATCTGGATTTTCCAAAACGCCTACATTTCGAGGGCGGGCAAAATGATCCCGTACAATATCGGAATACAAAACCACCTACCGCATGATAATTAAACGTTCGATTACAGATTGACTGACATTTTCACCGTTGATATTGGCCTTCGCAGCAACCCGGTAAATATAGACACCATTGGCCAATTCATCTCCCATTTCATCTCTTCCGTCCCAGAAAACCATGTTAAATCCATGATCGCCGTATGCTTCCAACTTTCGAATCAACCGACCCGAGACCGTATAAATTTTGATTTCGATGTCGGCTTCATGATTCAGCTGAAATGTAAAATGGGTGGTTGTCGTCAAAGGATTGGGATAGTTCAGCACATCTTCGATACGGAGTTCCCCAAATGGAACGACATCGAACACAATGGTGGCCGAGGAGGAATTGTTGGCATTATCCCACGCTTTGATCAAGAGCTCATGTTTTCCTTCGGTGATTCCTGTTAGAGAATATTGCAGCTTCCCGTCGAGATAACTGCCTTCGCTGTATTGAAAATATTCGGTAAGATCCTCCTCCTGGGTTTGATCGAGCGTCATCATGATTTTGTGTCCGATCTCTCCCGTGATATTGACACCCGTTTTGTCGTCCTTGATCAACGCGACCAGCTCGGGCTCTTCGTAAACCATGCCTCCGGACACAAAATCTTCATCCTCAGAGAATACGATTTTGATTTCCGGGCCTTCATGATCGACGATGTCCGAACTTCCTCCCACATGGATGCTGTCGCGGGCACCGCACCCATCGCTTTTTTCGTTCCAGAAATAGAGGCTGAAACGCCCGGTCTGTGTTCCATAGGAAATATCTTTGGGAACGACGAACGCAATCTGAAATACGCCGTTCTGCACCTGCGCTTCTCCACGGAAAAGCGCGTTCCCGGGCAGCAGATAGTCTATCTCCCTTCCCAATCCCGTTTTATAAGCAACTGCTTTCTTGGAATCAAAACTTCTCAGCGCGATCTTGCCATCAAAATCGCTCCACAGTTGACCCTCTCTCTCAACCTGTCCTCTCACCGTCAAAACACTCAGCGCTTTGATCGAATCGGGCTCCATTTCAGTAATCGCCGCATCGTATCTCGGAACACAGAGCCGCATGGCCGGATCTCCGAAAAGATGATACATTTCTTCATTTTCTCTTGCACTATTTTGTATCTTAGCCAACTCAAGCGCTTCGCCGATTCGTTGTGTCGGTCCTGATTCGTTAAACAAATAATTAATGAACTGTCTGTTCAATGTTTCATTGTCCGTGGCACTGCAAAACCTCGATGCTGAAATCACGGCGATGGCTCCTTTGTTGCTCGCATAGACAAGTTCCTCGGAAAAACTCTGTTCTTCATAATTGTCAAACCAGCCGAAGGCACAGGTCGCCGCATAGATTAGAGGCAGTCTCTCTCCATTCTCCAGAAGGGGCAAATCTCTGTCCCGTTTGAATACCCATTCATGCGCCCACAGTTCTTCATTGCCGTGACCGATATAATCCATGTAAAGCG
>CAZIAH010000175.1:0-5792 GCA_964537715.1 uncultured bacterium
GAATGATAGGGTCTGGCTCCCGGAAAAGCGGGAAGAAACGAATGGTGAATATTAATGATTCGATCGGGATATCGAGACACGAAATCTTCGGAAAGAATCTGCATGTACCGGGCGAGCACAATAAAATCGATCCGGTACTTTTTAAGCATTGCCAATTCTGCTTTTTCCTGATCGGCTTTGTTTTTCTGGGTTACGGAAAAAACATGAAAATCGATCCCGAAATTTTTTGCAAGGTCCTGAAGATCCGGGTGGTTGCTGATGATCAGCGGAAACGCCACTTTCCATTCTCCGGACTGCCATCGAGAAAGGATGTCATACAAACAGTGCGGCATCTTGGAGACAAACACGGCCATGCGCGGAACATCGTCCGAAAAAAACAATTTCCATTTCATTTCAAACCGATTGGCAACCAGTGTCTGAAAATATTCTCCGATCTTTTTTTCGGGAATTTGAAATCCTTCCAAATCCCATTCGATCCGCATGAAAAAAATCCCTTTTTCATTGTCCACATGCTGATCGAGATAGAGAACATTTCCCTTGTTCTCATAAATAAATTCCGAGACTTTCACGACGATGCCCTTCCGATCGGGACAATGAATCAAAAGAATGGCCGATCGGTCCGGTATTTTTTTCTTCGACGGTTGAGACATTTTTTACTCTCCAGAACGATAGAGATTCAAATAAAAATGGTATGGACCACACACTTACCGAAGAGCACGCCGGTAAATGCGAATCCTTTCTTTCTTCTCAAAAAACGGGATCAAAAACATCCCCACGACAAATCCGCCAATATGGGCAAACCAGGCCACGCCGCCTCCTTTTGTCCCGAGCGTACCAAGCCCGCTCAATATCTGCAGTATAAACCAGAACCCCAATGCAAACAGTGCCGAAACACGAATCACCCGAATAAAAAAGAAGAAGAAAATCAACACATGGACCTTGGCCCGTGAGAAGCGGACGAAGTAGGCCCCCAAAACACCCGATATGGCACCGCTCGCCCCGATCATGGGGATTTTGGAATTGGGATCGATAATGATATGCGTAAAACTGGCAATGATGCCGCAAAGAATAAAAAAGAAGAAAAACCGCATGTGACCCATCAGGGATTCGACGTTATCTCCAAAAATCCAGAGATAGAGCATATTGCCGGCAAGATGAAAAAAACCGCCGTGAATAAAAATTGAAGTCAAAAGTGTGATCACACTGGGGAATCTGGATTGATGGGTCCAGGAAAGTTCGGGGAGTTCCTGGAAATGTGTGATCTCCCAAGGAATGGCCCCGAAACGAAAAATGAACGCTTCTCCGCCGGAACCCAGGGTCCATTGATAAATTTGAACGGCGACATTGATCACGATGATAAAAATGGTCATGAAGGGAAAAGAATAGGAAGGATTGTCATCTTTGATGGGAATCATCGTTTGCCTATTTCAAGACGTGAACATGAAAAATACTCTGGGCTTCGGCCACATTCCCGCACCGGTCCCGAATCATCACATCAATGACATGCCTCCCCTGCCCCATAGGATTTTCCACCTGATAAAACGCACTCTCTTTTTCCGGCTGGTATTCCATGATACACCGTTTCCCATCGAGACGGACCACGTAATTGTCTTCTCCGTAAATTCCGGACAATGGATCTTCGAATTGAACCGTAATCGTGGGAGTGGCCGATTGAATATGACTTCCCGATGCAGGTGTAATCTGATGAATCACGGGCGGCACCGTATCGATCTGGACGACGACCGATGTGAGTGACCCTGTTTCGCTGGACAGAGTTTCAGAGGTCTCCCAGTGTCCTCCCAAATAAACATTGGTTCCTCTCTCATCGAAACCGTAAACGGCCATCTTGTCTCGAAAGGGTAGATCCGAAGGGATCGTGATTCGAATCCCAACTTTATTTTGAAGAGAAACGTCATCGGGAACGATGCGATAGATTTTTTGGATGGAACTCATCGACTGCGGCACCGGGGAACTTTGAATCGTCCCCCAGAAAGGCTGATACACGGATCCTCTCGGGAATACAATTGTGCAGATGCCGTCCGGGGAAAACATCTCGCCCTCCTTTTCAGGAACAATCGAAAAAATCTCGATGGTATCCACGGTGGATTGTACCCATCCGGGTTGAGTGATATACTGAAATTCGGCGATCATTTCTTCGTTTCGATCTTGATCCAGAGGAATAGAGCCGATGAATTCACCGGCACTGACTGGAATGAGTGAAACAAGATGGCGTACCTTTCCGTTCACTTTGATGAGGAGATCCGGCATGGCCACAAGGGGATCTTCCGACAGAATGCGAAACCGAAGGTAATCCTGCAAAAAACGTTTTTCGATCAATACTTTCGAAGTCTCCGCTCTTTCGGAAATCTGATCGACAGAACCGGATTCGGGAAAATTCATGTCTGGGATTAATCCGGAAATAGGTATCATCCGAAGTGTGCCGTGAACGGTGGATTGGTTTCCGAGATAGTCTTCTGCGACAATACGAAGCGTATGCTCCCCCGGTTTCAATGCTGTGGGAACAGTGGAATCTGTTGAGAGATCGGATTCATGTTTTGGGAACCGGCTGATTCGACCCTTATTTCCCCAGCAGGTCAACACCCCCGCCCCTTCCCTTTGCGGCGTGTAAAAAGGCAGTTCGTTGCCGACATCGACATACAATTTCTGAAAAAGCCCGTCATCCCAGCGGCGGAGACGGTAGTCCCGATCCAGATCGATTTGCTGTGTCAGATGCATTGGAAAACAATCGTACTGCGCGGAAAATATCTGTTGTTCGTCCACAAACAATTGAACCCGATAAATCTGAAACCGGTTCGATGCGCCGTCGGCTTGATCATAGGCCGAAAGTGCCAGACCGATATTCCCCCAGCCCGTGATTTCATCCTCCAACACAAATACCCCGTTGGTGAGAGATTTCAGCGGATAAATTTGAGGTAGAAAATCTCCATTCACGTGGGCCCCATACCGAAGGGGTGTGACCGCCAGTGCCTGACATTGGGGGGGGATGGTATCCTGAATTTGATACCCCAGATGAAACGGATTCAGCGGATAACCTTCCTGATTTCTGATTTCAAAATGAAGATGGGCGGCTTCTGCACCGCTGCTCCCCGTATATCCGATCAAATCTCCTTTTTTGAAAATCAAATCCCCCAGCGGAAATTTCTTTTGAATAGCAAACCGACCAAGACGTTTCTGCTCTCCTTTAACAATCTGTTCAACACGATTGTCAAACCGGGACAGATGGGCATAAATAGCAACCATTCCGTTAGCCAATTGATGATACACCACTCTGCCGTATCCATAGGGAGAAACTTTGACCTGAACGATGGACCCGTCTTTGATGGCCACGACACGGTATCCTTCCTGCCCCCAGGTTTTGATATCGATTCCCGCATGAATATGGCCGGAACGGTATTCACCAAATGTGGAAGTAATGAGGTGGCTTGCATCCGTTGGCCAGAGATAATCCTGGCCTCGAACTACACTGACAAAAAGAACAATCACAGCGAGAATCATTCTTTCTCGGAATTTCAATCATCAAGCTCCTTAACAGAACAAAATCAACCAGATCATAAATATCATCTGCAATCTGTTTTCGGTAGAATTTACTTTTCAGCTTCCAAAACCTGCACTTCACAATCGCACAGCGACTGAAAACGCAAGGCATCCTCTTTCGATCCGACCACGCTTCCCCAGTGAATCGGAACGGCCACTTTGGGATGGATATCCCGAACCGCTTCGGCAGCCTCCACCGGATTCATCGTATATGTGCCTCCAACAGGCAGAAAGACCACATCGGCCCGGATCGATTTCATTTCGGGAATCCGGTCCGTATCCCCTGCATGATAATAGGTGACGTCCCCTACAGTCAAAACATATCCGACATATTTTTTTTCTTTGGAATGATACGGTTTGCCGATATTGTATGCTGGGACCACTTGAACCTGAATTCCATCGAGTTCAAATGTGTCGCCCGGGTTGACGCTTTTAATATTGCCTATGACCCGGTTCTTGCAGGATTCCGGGATGATAATGGTGGTTTGATTACCCTGAATTTTTTTCAGATCCTTTTCGGAAAGATGATCGTAGTGATCATGGGTAATAAAAATCAGATCGGCAGTCTCACCTTCCGGAATATCGAACGGATCGATATAGATGATTTTATCGCCTGTAATCTTGATCCCGGATTGTCCCAGCCAGTGTACATGTTTCAACATTTTTGATCCCTCTTTTTTCTGGACTGATTTTTCCTGACTTTCCAGAAAAAATGGAAATAAAACAAGGGCAAGACAGGTGATAACTGCAAAAACAAGATATGAATGAAAACTCAGAATCTTTTTTATTCTTTCCATTGCTTTACCTCCTTCACCAAGATTTCGACGATTTCCTCTTCTTTAATCTTTCGTATGACCTCGCCTTTTTTGAACAGAAGCGCCGATTCTTTACCGCAGGCGACGCCGAGATCCGCTTCTCTGGCCTCGCCCGGTCCGTTGACTGCGCAGCCCATGATGGCCAGGGTCAAAGGTTTGTCGACTCCGGCCAGCGCATTCTCGACCTTTTCGACAATAGAGATGACATTGGTCTGTGTGCGCCCGCACGTCGGACAGGAGATGATCGTCAAACCATGCTCCCGCAGGTGAAGGGATTTGAGAATTTCAAAGTCGGCTTTCACCTCTTCCACCGGGTCGCCGGTCAGGGAAACGCGAATCGTATCCCCGATCCCTTCGGCCAGCAGGGTTCCGATTCCCACGGCCGAACGAAGCACACCGGTTCGAACCGATCCGGCTTCGGTGACGCCCAGATGGATCGGATAATCGGTTTTTCTGGAAAGGAGACGATTGACCTCGATCATCAAAGCCACATCGGATGCTTTGACGGAAACCACCAGATCGGTAAACCCGGCTTTTTCACAAATCTCGATTTGCTTCAGTGCACTTTTCAGCAGCGCTTTCGGTGTAACGCCGCGATATTTTTCGATCAGCGATTTCTCGAGAGAACCGGCATTGACCCCGATCCGGACGGGGATGTTTCGTTCTTTGGCGGATTTCAGAATTTGTCTGACCCGATCCGGAGAACCGATATTTCCAGGATTGATACGAATTTTGTCCGCTCCCATCTCGATGGCTTTCAACGCCAGCCGGTAGTCAAAATGAATGTCGGCCACCAATGGGATGTGAATCCCCTTTTTGATTTCGGAGATCGCTTCGGCGGCTTTGATATCCGGAACCGCCACACGAATGATCTCACAGCCCGCGTCTTCGAGTTTGCGGATCTGATCCACTGTGGCGCGGACATCCTCCGTCTTCGTGCAGGTCATCGACTGAACAGTGATGGGCGCATCCCCACCAATCAGCACATCCCCCACCCGAACCTGCCTGGTTTTTCTTCTTTTTATCGGATGATCTTTCATATTCTTCCTGGCATCCAAAAACTTGTTTTTGGAGTACAAAAATTCATTTTTGTATCTACCCCAACACTTCCCCCAATCTCTCCGCCACAATATCAAGTTCTTTGTAATCGATGGTCAGAGGCGGCAGAAGACGGATCACAGTCGTTCCCGATGGCAGCGTCAACACACCTTTTTCGATCAGAGCAAGAATATGGGGCATGGCCTTTTCTTTCAATTCGATCCCGACCATGAGGCCCAGCTGACGGATTTCCCTTACTTTTTGAGGATTCAAATCTTTCAATTTTTGGGCGAGATATTCTCCCTTTTCTCGGGCTTGCTTATCGAGTTCATTCTCGATCATGAAATCAATAGCCGCAATACCCGCCGCACAGGTGAGAGGATT
>CAZIAH010000176.1:0-5760 GCA_964537715.1 uncultured bacterium
TCTGAAAAAAAGATCGTCTCTCGTAGAGTTTGCCGAGATAAAAATAGGTTTCGCTTTTCAATTCTTTGGATAACAAAGTTTTGGATAATTTCTTAAATTCGTCTTCCGCCTGTTCGAACTGTTCCAGTGCCATGTGCGTTTTGGCCAAATAGAGCATGGCCTCTGGAAGCAGTGTGCTTTTCGGATAATTCTCGACCAGCTCAATCAGCCTCCGCTCCGCCTTGAGATAGTCATGCTGATGATAATATGCTTTTCCCATCAATAAAAGCGCATCATCCACATATTTGCTGTCGGGATAGTACTCGATCAATTTCTGCGATTTCTCGACGGCTTTCTGATAATTCGATCTTTCCGCACCGGTGACCTTATCTGTCCGATTCTTTCTGGTTTCTCTGTACGCAATTCTATAATACCGTTCCGCATTATAAAATGTGTTAAAGTAGGCACAGTTTACAAGAAAGAGAACACTAAGAAAAAAAGGAGCAATTCGTTTTAACATAAAATTTCTCTTTATCGGATTTAATTTAAAATACAATGATTTCCATTTGTTGTCAAGAAAAAATTGCTACGTGTTTTTAACCGAACAGACTGTCCACAGGTTTCATTTTAAAATTCCGACTTCTTTTAAAAAAAACATTGCATTTAATATAAAAAAATTTATATTAAAAATCATCAACCATTCACCCACTACAAATCAAATAATGAAGGAGGAGAAGATGAAACGGCTTTTTATCTTGGCATTAATCTTGTTCTGCGCGGGCAGCCTTTTGGCTACCCAGAACCGCGTGGCAACAATGGGCGGTGAAGTTGCCATGCTGCCGGATGACGATTCCAGTATCGATCTTTTTCCGCAGCGTGTAAACGACTGGAGTATCGTCCGATTTGAGAATATCCAGGGCGGTTCTCCGGACTATCTTTTAATTACCGGGAAAAAAGGTAACAAATGGGGATTTTATGGTGGACAGGAACCAAGGTACAGTATTGTCCGTGACATGGCACAACAAGCTAACGTTTCTCTTAGCCTGCAGAATTACTTTTTCAACATTTACAGGAGCATGAGCTCAACATCGGCCCTCAAACTCGGTTTGCAATTCGGTACCGTCAACGAAACAGAAAAATACAACAACAACGATTCTCCTGAGGTCAAATCTGAAGAGACCAATAAATATACCAATATCGGTATCGACGCGGTCTACGGTTTTGACTCGGGCAAACAGGAAATGGCACTTTGCATCGCTTACATGAAGGGACCGGGAGCAATTTACAGCCTGGTTTCCGGAAAGCCCTACGGGAACTATGAGTATTCCAACAGCATCACCAACGAAGGAACGGCTGGTGAATCCGGATACGGTTTTGGAGCAGCACTTCGCAAACCTTCAGGATTCTTTATTTTCGACAACACATACGGAAACGCCATGCTGGTAATGGGTAAACAAACGGGTGAATACACAGCCAACAATGTCAAACAGGAAGACTGGGAACAATCTATCATGATTCTCGATGCGAACCTGCTTTTCTTCAACAAAACAATGATCGCCGGCAAATCCGAAAATGGTCCCAAAGCATTGCTGGTATACGGACTGGGTTGCGGATTCGGATACAACAAAACATCAGGGAAAAACAACATGTCCGGAGCAGAAGAGGAAGATACCGATACAGAAATTGCTCTCGGCGGCCCCAGATTTCGGGTTGGTATCGAGGCAGAAGTGAAATCTGTAAAACTTCGTTTTGGCATTCAGAGAAACATCAATCTTTACAGCTCCAGCAAAAATGTGGATGAAACGGTCTCAGGAAAAAATAACGACACTGATGAGACTACCACATCGGGAATTGGCATGGGCGGCAACTACACATTCGCTTCCGGTATCGGTATGGATCTTGGAAAACTCACAATCAACCTGATGCTGAACAACACATTCTGGTGCACAGGCCCACAGATGATTTTCAACAGCCTATGGGGTACATTGGGTGTATCAGCCGATGTCGTCCTCAACATGTAAATGTCCAGTTATTACAAAACAAAAAGGGCGGAACATTTTCCGCCCTTTTTTGTTATAGTTAAATAACTTTTTTCTGAATAAAATAATTGGTATCGGCATTGGATTTTTCAATGGGAAATTCAGACACCAAAAATGATTGAATATATTCGTTTTCTATTCGAGGCGATTTTCATCTCTCTCACCGGAGTCATGGCTCCTGGTCCCATGACGGCCGTAACACTCGGAGAAGGCGGTGAATCTCAAAAAGCCGGATCATTCATCGCCATTGGGCATGGTCTGTTCGAATTCCCGCTCATGATCCTGCTCTTTTTGGGATTTGGGTTTATTTTTAATTATCCTTATGTAAAAACCGCTGTAGGAGTCCTTGGTGGAGGATTTCTTCTATTAATGGGAATTGATCTATTGAAAGGAATCCATCGGATTGAGCTTCATTCCGCAAAAAATCCCCACCATCCCATCGTGGCCGGTTTGATACTGACTGCAGGCAATCCCTATTTTCTCATCTGGTGGGCAACCATTGGAGTGACCCTGATTCTCCGATCCGTCAAATTTGGATTTATCGGATTTTTCATTTTCGCAGTACTGCACTGGCTGTGCGATTTGATCTGGTACACCTTTCTCTCGGTACTCTCTTTCAGAGGCGGCCGATTCTTCGGAGCTAAATTCCAGAAAACGATTTACGCGATATGCGGAGTCTCATTGCTTTTTTTCAGCGTCAAATTCATTTACGATGCCGTTAAAACATATTTTATTTAGACCTGTTTTCCCGATTAATCTATACTCCAAATCCTTCAAAATGAAGTTTAATCATCTGCTTGAATGCTCAAATTGAATTTTTACTTGACTTTTACCGAATTTCAATTTATGTTAGAAATCATTTACTCCGCAAAAAATTCAAAATTTTTCACCCAAGAAGGAGCCTTGCATGCCATCATCGAAAGCACCATCCAATCCAAAAACAGAATTTAAACCTTTCATTCCGGCAAACAAGAGCATGCTGGAATTGACTTTTCGTGCTGTTCTCGTGGGCCTGATACTTGCGATCATTCTGGGAGCGGCCAATGCCTATCTCGGTATGAAAGCGGGATTGACCGTCTCGGCTACATTCCCGGCCGCGGTTGTTGCCATGGCCATACTCCGTATTTTCAAAGGTACCATTTTGGAAGAAAATGTTGCCCGAACCACCGCTTCGGTCGGGGAAGCCCTGGTCGCGGGAGCCATTTTCACCATCCCCGCATTCGTTCTCGTGCGGTTCTCAAATGGTGAACGGCTTTGGGACACACTCTGGTCGCCGAGTCATCTGCTTCAGGGGGCTATCATCATGCTCATCGGCGGAGTGCTTGGCGTGCTGTTTGTGATCGTACTCCGGCGCACCATGGTCCAGGAAATGCAACTTCCTTTTCCAGAAAGCCGCGCCGCTGCTGAAATCGTCAAAGCCGGACAAAGCGGAAGCACCGGTGCCAGTTACGTTTTCGGTGGAATGGGACTGGCCGGTCTGATTGAAATTTTCAAAAACAGTAACGGAATCATCTTCATTCGTGAAAACATCAACCATTTTATCCATTTCGCACAGTCCAAAATACAGATTCTCAGTTCGGAAAGAATGTATGGTGGTGGCGTACTCCTTCAGAGTCCTTCGGCCTCTCCGCTTATGATCGGTGTCGGTTATATCGTGGGATACCGCATTGCTGCCGTTCTTTTTGCCGGCGCGGTAATCGGTCACTTTCTTATGGTGCCTCTGGCCATTTTTCTCAGTCCGGAACTCGCCAAGCTAACTGAAAGCGGCAACAGTTGGTACGCGATCAGTCGAGAGGTCTGGTTCAATCAGATCCGGCCGTTTGCCGTGGGAACGATGATCGTTGCTGCCTTTTACACCCTGTTCAAACTTCGCACCTCACTGACACAGGGAATTTCAAAAGCATTGAGCGATTTGAAAAAACTAAAACTCCATACCGGTCCCGTTTCCAGACTGGAAGTGGATCTCGATTTCAAAAAAATCTTCGTCGCCATACTGATCCTTGCGGTTCCCCAGTACCTCCTTTATCAATTTTTTAGCGGATCGATTTTGGGTTCTCTGATACTCACAATCGTACTTCTGAGTATCGGTTTTCTCTTCACCGCGGTTGCCGGTTATCTGGTCGGACTGGTGGGCGGTTCGAACAATCCGATCAGCGGTCTGACGATCAGCACCTTGCTTATTTCTGCGATTTTGATGGTGGCTATCGGCGTCACCGGCCCTAAGGGAGTCGCTGCCGTGATTGGTGTCGCGGGCGTCATCTGCTGTGCCGCATCCATAGGCGGGGACATGATTCAGGATCTGAAAGTCGGACATATTTTAGGCGGCACACCGTGGAAAATGGAAGTGGGAGAATTGATCGGTGTGGTCCTGGCTGCTATCGTTATTATGCCGTTTATCGCTGTCATGGACAAAGTCTACGTCATTGGAAGTGAAACCCTTCCCGCTCCGCAGGCAGGTCTGATGGCCATGCTGTCTCAGGGCATTGTAGGGGGTGCAATGGCCTGGCCATTGGTTCTTGCGGGAGCTGTTTTTGCTATTGCACTCATCCTGATCAATGCCCCCTCCCCCATGCTGATTGCAGTCGGAATGTACCTGCCGTTTTATTCGACAGGCGCCATTTTTGTGGGCGGCATCGTCAAATGGATTGCCAACCAAATCATCGAGAAAAAGAAATTCAACGACAAGCAAAAACAAAAGATCGAGAACACGGGCGTTCTGCTCGCCTCCGGGTTTATCGCCGGCGAATCTCTGATGGCTGTGATTCTGGCATTCGTGGTATTGGGATTGAATGTGACCAAAAGTAATTTTTCGCTTACGCAACTGGCGTCGTTCACATCTCCCTGGCTCAGCCTCGTCGTCTTTGCAATCACATTCTTTATGTTGATTTATGTTCCGATTAGAAGCGGAAGAAAGTAAAACCGGCTGAGTATTCCAATTCGACAGTGCGATGACAAAACTGGTTGTTGTTTTAATTTATTTTGGGATTTGATAATTGGATTTTTTTTCCGCCAAAGGCGGATCTGCTTATAGTGGTGTATTTTAGATTTTTTCATTTGGAATTTTGATACAACTATTACATATTTAGATTTTAACAAAGTTAATTATAAAACGGGAGAGAGTTTCATCTGTTCAAACAGGTTAATGTCAAATAAGTGATTCACATTCCCGTAATACAGCAACAATACACAATTTAATCATTTCATAAGGTCCATTCATGGCTTCGATCCAGACAGCGATCCGTTCCGCTCTGAAAGACTGTTTAAATATCCAGTCCAATGAAACCACATTGGTTCTGGCAGACGAACCCATGATGGAACTCGCTCAGCTCTTCCACAGTCAGGCAAAAAAAATCAGCGGCAAACCCCTTTTCCTCTGCCTCCCGGAAATTGCTAACAACGGATTCGAACCCTCCAGAGCCATCGGCACATTGATGTCCGAATGCCATGTAATTTTACTCGTCACCAGCCATTCCCTCTCGCATACCAAAGCGCGGAAAAAAGCATCGAACCG
The DNA here is from genome assembly GCA_964537715.1 of uncultured bacterium. Lineage (GTDB taxonomy): Bacteria > Zhuqueibacterota > QNDG01 > QNDG01 > DSAB01 > CAZTZL01. The sequence goes on from CAZIAH010000176.1 coordinate 5,530, forward strand.
TGGAGCCCGGATTGCCAGTCTTCCCGGCATCAAAGTGGAATGTCTGGAAAGAACCCTGACAGGAAATTACAAGGAGATCGTGAACAAAAGCCGCAAATTGGCCGACATTCTGACCATCGGGCAGGACGTACATCTCACCACATCCGCGGGAACTGATCTCACCTTTTCGATTGCCCGCATGCGGGGGCATTCGGAAACTGGCCTGATTCACGAACCCGGACAGTTCTGCAA
>CAZIAH010000177.1:0-5712 GCA_964537715.1 uncultured bacterium
TCGTATTTGTTTCGCCCGCCTGCCGGACGGGCAGGCATTTCGGATTTGTATATTCAGATTTTATCAAGTTTTACAAAAGTTCAGTAATAAAAATCTTTGCAATGACCTATCTATCCGATTCCTTTTTCATATTCCTTCTTGAACTGAAGGATGCTCTCGCAAAGCGCTTCGGCCAATTTTTGCCGAAATGTGCGTGTTTTAAGCAGACGCTCTTCATAACTGTTTGAAAGAAAACCGGTTTCAATCAATATGCTCGGCATGGCAGACCCGATAAGCACATAAAATCCCGCCTGATATACACCGAGATTCGGATTCTTCGTCCATTTCTTCAGACAATGATTGACCCGATTGGCCAGATTCTCGCTGTCTTTCATATACCCGCTTTGGGCAATGGCATTGAGAATATAAGAGGCGTTCTGATATTCCTGATAATGCTCCTGGGATTCCTCCAATTCGATAACCGAGTTTTCCAGTTGTGCCACTTCTCTGGCTTTATCGGTCTTGGCCATACCGAGAATATAAGTCGAAAATCCATGGATTTTCGGATTGGTATTCGCATTGGCATGGATACTGATGAAAAGTTTTCCGTTATTGGCATTGGCAAATTGGGTGCGATCTTTGAGTTTGACATAAGTATCGTTTTCACGGGTCATCAGAACCTCGACATCCGAATTTTTGACAAGAAGCTCCTTCAACCGTTTGGCAATATCCAGTGTGATTTCCTTTTCCTTCATGCCTGATCTGCTGATGGCGCCCGGATCTTTGCCGCCATGTCCGGGATCGATGATAATCCGGTCGATCAACCAGCGCTTTAGATCCTCTTTTGGATTCTTTATAACCGCGTCGTCTATCTTTTCTGTACTCCACAAAGTGACCATCACTTCACCCGGCTGGGTATAAACTTTGTGATCTCTGATTTTCCGATTTAACTGCAGCGAGATCTGTGCGGATTTGTCGAATTGAAAAGAGACGATTCGATTGACAATCCCCTGAGGCTGATTCGCGAAGATTTCAAGTGTGTCCAGTTGTCCGCCGTAAATCGTGATATTCAACCAGTCTTTGTTGTATGAGGAGGAAACATCTGAATTACCGAACGATTTTGTCGTCAATATATGGATCAGCGTACCATTGGCCCGGTCCTCGACCCGAACCGCCGTGATATTGGTTGGCGCCTGTTTGACAAGAAGCACCCTCTGTTCCTGATTGAGGGACAAATCGGCAGCAAAGAACGGCCCGATCGTCTGAAGGAATTGGATCAGCGGTACATAAGGATGCTGATTAATATCAATTGGCGGAAGAATCAACTGATAAGCATCTTTACCGACGAGAATAAAAGGATTCAATTCGGTGATTTTAATTGTCTCGGAACGGCCTTTTAGCACCCATTTCCGGTTTTTCGGATTGGTGAAGAATTTCGTATCCGTCACTCTGATCAAATCTTCCAGTGAAATATAGACGATTCCATCCCGTTCGACAGAAGCGACTTGATCCGTTTTTGTTTTACCCGGATAACTCACGGAAATGGAATGAAAGGATTCGACAGAATAGGCAAAAGGTGCAAGTACGATCAGACCCAAAAAAACAAGAAAAAAGCGATGTCGCATTGAACAATGAAACATTAAAATACAACCAATTTAAACCTTATTGTTAAACAAATTTTGATTTAAGTCTTAAACTATGTTAATTTATAAATGTCAAATGTAAAATACTCAAATAATATTCCGCGGCATTCGAAAAATCTCCGTCTCGGAAAATGGGAGTGAGTTCACGGCCGTTCCTGTCTTTATAAGAACGGGAAGGAATTGCTGTCTGAATCCCGAATCAATTATCTAAACATACCATAGAAAGATCGGGATGAGTTCAATTCCTTCAGTGAACGAACCTCCATTTTTAGGAGATTTTTCGTGAGCCGCAAGTTTTTTGCGCCACTTTTTTTGAAAAAAGTGGCATATCCATTTTAACGTTGCAGAGCTGACTTTTGTCTGAAACTTCTCTAATTATCAAATGTCAAAGAGACTTAATGAACGGCTAATCTTTTTCCTGATTAAGTATTTTACTGGCTCTTTTCAAAAGCAGTTTTTCATCCCGTGTCAAATTTTCCATGCCCACATCATTGGCCTTGTCCAGAACCTGATCCACCAGTCGCCGCAGTTTTTCCCTTTCTTCTTCTTTTTTATGGATCACACGCATGCGTCGTTTCCGCTGCAAGTCTTCAAAACGTTTTTTCAGAGCACCCCAACGCCAGTCGATTTTTAGATAGAGATAGCCGACCAGCATCCCGCCAAGATGAGCAAAATGAGCGATGCCGTCCGCGCTTCCTATAACTCCGCTAAACAGGGAGATTCCGGCAAAAAGTAAGGCCAACGTCCTCGCTCTCATCCGAACCGGAAGAATAAAAAAGAGGAGCATTGTAATTTCACGGTCTGGAAACATCATAGCAAACGCGGTCAAAACGCCTAAAACGGCTCCAGACGCGCCAATGGTCGGCACCATGGACATGGGCGTAATCAGGGTGTGGATGATCCCGGCACCCACACCCGTAATGAGATAGTATCGAAGAAAAGCCCTGGGCCCCCACATCCGCTCGACCTCGCATCCGAAAACCCACAAGGCATACATGTTAAAAAAAAGATGAAACAGTCCTCCGTGCAGAAACATGTATGTAAAGAATTGCCAGATAAAAAACCGGGACCAGGCCAATCTTGGAATGAGTCCAAATGTAGCAATCAGGGGTGATCCCGCAATCAGGAGCAGCAGAAATGCGGCTCCGTTTAAGATCAACAGGATTTTAACGGTATCCGTGATACCGCTTCCAAATCCCCACGACATTCTTCGATAAGTTTGCATCTAAAAATATAACCTCAACTAATGAGGGGAAAAAGAAAGGGGTCATTCATCAAAATATAATCAAACGCACACCACCCCGAATGCCCAGACCCGTGACATTGACTTCATCCCAGGTCGGCAGACCGGCTTGTTCGGATTTGTTTCCTTTGACCTTGCAGCCATTGTAGTAAGCCTCGACGATAAAGGAAGAACGGCTTCCCAACAGGTATTCGAGCCCGGCGCGTCCGACCCAGCCGAAGCCTTTGAAGAACCGCGTGTTTTCCACACTGGCTACAATATTCTCTTCCTTGTTCCATAAAAACTGATAGGAAATACCAGCTCCGCCGTAAACATTCAATTTCTGAGCCACCGGGAAATGAACGGTCACATTGGCAGAAACCGGTAAAAGAGACGTATGATAATCAAGAGTCTGTGTTTTCTCGGTAACAGAGACACCGCCATCAGTCGTTCCTGTTTTCACATCAGCCGTTTCAGAATAGTTCTTCCAGAAATAGAAACCGCCAATACTGATATCCACGGACTCGTCCACATTGATTCCGTAGCTGCCGCCCAAAAGCATGCCCGAAGGCGTGTCTTTCGGATTCAATGTCCCGACATGAATTTCAAGCGCCTTCATGTTCTGTCCGTACACCAGACTCGCCACGCAGAGCAGCAGAATTGCCACGATCCAATGTTTCGTTTGCATTTTCGACCTCCTGTTTAAGTTGACTTGACTTTGAACAGTTCCGATCCGAATTTCAAATCAATTGTGATCTGCTTACTTTCTCTACTTCAAACTGCCTGAGATAGGTTAGCAAAATAGATTCATCTTCATTGTAGAAAAATCGAGATTAAAAAGCAAGTTAAAATCAAAAGCATTCGATTGATCAATCATTTCTCGCTTTACATCGAATGATCATTTCACGACAATACTGACCAGTTTGTTTTTGACAACAACTATCTTGACAATTTCTTTTCCCGTCGTATAATTCTGAATTTTGGGTTCCTTCAAAGCCTGCTCTTTTACAGTTTCATCATCTGCGTTCCGCTCCACTTCGATCTGCCCCCTGAGCTTTCCGTTGACCTGAATCACCATGGTCACAGTATCGGATTTCAATTTCTCCTCATCCCACACCGGCCATGTCGATCGAAACACGCTTTCGGATTGACCCGTCACTTGCCAGAGTTCTTCGGCAAAATGCGGGGCAAAAGGTGCTAAAAGTTGTACGAGCGTTTTCAAAACAAAGTTGACTCTTTTTTGATTCTGCTCTTTGGCCGGTACTTCCTGAGCATAGAGATACATTGCATTGACCAGTTCCATGATCCGGCTGATCGATGTGTTGAATTGAAACCGTCCCAGATCGTGTGTGATCATTTTGATGCTGTAATGCATGACCTGTTCCAATTTACAGATTTCTTGTTCTTCTTTTCCTTCCGGTGGATTTTCCCGAATCATCTCGACCAGCCGCCACACCCGGTTGACAAACCGGTTGATGCCGTGAATCCCTTCGTCCGACCAGTCCCCGCCTTCGGTGTAGGCGCCCATAAACATCAAATACATCCGAAAAACATCGGAACCGTACTGCTGGATGTAATTATTGGGATTGATTACGTTGCCCCTGGATTTGGACATTTTGGTGCCCTGATTCGTAATCACGCCCTGATGCACGAGCCGGATAAAGGGTTCGTCAAAACTGATCAGTTTGAGATCGTGAAGCACCTTGGTGAAAAACCGGGCGTAAAGCAGATGCATAACCGCATGTTCCGCGCCGCCCACATATTGATCCACGGGAAGCCACTGGTTCACGGTTTCGGTATTGAATGCGGCGGTGTCGATATCGGGATCGGGAAAACGGAGAAAATACCAGGAGGAGCAGACAAACGTGTCCATGGTATCGACTTCTCTCCGTGCCTTGCCGCCGCATTTCGGACAGTCTGTATTGACCCACTCAGGATTGGTCGTGAGCGGAGATTCACCCGTACTTTTGAATTCCACCTGTTCAGGTAAAACAACAGGAAGTTGATCCTCGGGAACAGGCACGAGACCACACTTGTTGCAATAGACAATCGGGATCGGCGCCCCCCAGTACCGCTGGCGCGAGACCAGCCAGTCTCGGAGTTTGTAATTGACCTGAGGTCCACCCCATCCTTTTTCTTCGAGATAGCGGATGATTTTCTGAATCCCGGGTTGGGACGGCTCGCCGGTAAACGGTCCGGATTGAATCATGATTCCAGGTTCGATATAAGCGGCTTCTAATTTTTCGTGGGACTTTCCATCAGGACTGATCACCTCGACAATCGGAAGTTTGTATTTCTTCGCGAATTCGAAATCCCGTTCATCGTGTCCGGGCACGGCCATGACCGCGCCGGTTCCATAAGACAAGAGCACATAATCGGCAATCCAGATCGGCACTTTTTCATTGTTCACCGGATTGATGCAAAAACTTCCCGTAAACACACCGGTCTTTTCCTTTTCCGTGGACGTCCGGTCGATCTCGTTCTGCTTCCGCGCCTGATCGACATACGCCTGAACCGCGTCCCGCTGCTTTTCCGTGGTGATCTTCATAACCAGCGGATGTTCTGGCGCCAGCACCATGTAGGTCACACCCCAAAGCGTGTCCGGCCGGGTCGTAAACACCTCTATTTTTTGGGAACCATCCGCAAGAGAGAAATGGACTCTCGCTCCCTCGCTGCGACCGATCCAGTTGCGCTGCATGATCTTGGTTTTTTCCGGCCACTCGATCCGATCCAATCCCTCAAGTAATTTATCCGCATAGGCCGTGATCTTGAAAAACCACTGTTCCAAATCCTTGTGAATCACTTCAGAATCGCACCGTTCGCAACGGCCGTCGATCACCTGCTCGTTGGCCAGCACCGTCTGGCACG
>CAZIAH010000178.1:0-5645 GCA_964537715.1 uncultured bacterium
ATTCATGGGATCCTCGTCCCCGAAATACTTGGCCGCCGTTTCCCGTGTCAGGACGACGGAAAAGGGATTCTTCAGGGCGGTCGAGGGATCGCCCTTGAGGAGGGGAAACGTGAAGACATCGAATATCGATGCATCGGCAAAGAAGAACCGGCGTTCATGAAAACGTTTTTCTCCATAGCCGATCAGCTCGTTCTCATAGCAGGTAAAACGGACGGCATGGGTGATGGAGGGAAACTCCTGCAGGAGCAGAGGAGCCAGCGGCGCTCCGGTGATGGCCTTTTCATGGACGCTGTCCCCATACGTGTTTTCCCGCACCATCAGGTAGATATTCTTACCGTTCTCATGGAAGTTATCGTAGCTTTTCTCAAACTGAACATAGAAGACGATGATAAGAAAACAGGCCATTCCCAGGGCAAGACCGGCAATGTTAATGAAGGAATATCCCCCCTGTTTTCGGAAATTCCTGAACGTAATCTTCAAGTAATTCCGGAACATTCCAACCCTCCTTCATATCAGACAGAAAAATTAAGCATTTGGAGACCGTTCATCTATTCATTTCTTCCGCCTGGCGTTTCACTTTTCTCTTCTCACATTTCACGTTTAACGTTTGACTTTTCACTTTCTTTTTCGCTATGCTCTATGCCCTTTGCTCTAAGCGCTTTTCTACTCATACCGCAATGTCTCGACTGGATTGGCCGTCGCCGCTTTAATCGTCTGAGAGCCGACCGAGACTAAAGCAATGACAATTGCAATAACCGACGAGAAGATGAAAGGCAATGCATTCATCCCAATCTGATACGCAAAATTCCGGAGCCACTTGTTCATGATAAAATAAGCAATCGGCCAAGCGATGAGATTCGCAATCAGAATCCATTTAACAAATTCTCTCGACATGATGAGTACAATATTAGTTACCGTGGCACCTAGGACCTTACGAATGCCTATCTCTTTAATCCGTTTATTTACCAGGAAAGAGGTTAAGCCTAAAACTCCCAAACAGGATACGAGTAAAGCAAGAGCTGTAAATATTGATAATAATATACCCGTCTTCTCTTCCGCTCGATAAAGATTATCATATACATCTTTCAAATATCTATAGTTGAAATCACTACCCGGCAAAATATCCTTCCATTTGCCCTCAATATAAGCGATGGTCTTCTCTGCATTTTGTGGCTCAAGTTTTATCGCGGATATATTGATCATATCAGTATTCATATAAATGAACATCGGATTTATTTTATTGTGTAATGACTGCAAGTGAAAGTCTTTTACAACTCCAATAACCGAAACATCTCTATTACCATGAATTTGTAACTTTTCTCCGATTGGATCTTCCAGATCTAAAATCTGTACCGCAGTTTGATTCAAAATAATACCTTCTTGCTTATCTGTAGAAAAATCTTGTGAAAAATCTCTGCCTTCTATTATGCTCAACCCAACTGCAGAGACAAAACCATAATCTGCAGGCAATGCCTGTAACGTTATCGATTTATTAGAAGAACTGCCTACTCTCCGAACACTTACATTCATTCTGCTATCGAATCCCGGAACTGTATATGCACTGGACACACTGATTATATTGGGATTCAATAACCACTCATCCCTTAGTACAAAGTATTTTTCTTTTGCTACTTCATCTCCAAACGGAAAGTTGATGAGAACGACATTCTCTTTCTCAAATCCAAGATCCGAATTTTTCATGAAATCCAATTGTTGATATATGACCAGGGTTCCAGCGATGAGAATCATTGAAATGGCAAATTGTATTACGACAAAAATTTTTCGAAAAGAAAATTTCTCATACGATCCCGATGTGCTGCGTTTCATAATTTCAACAGATTTAAATTTGGATAAAAACAGAGCCGGATAGCCTCCAGCAAATAGACCAACACAAATAATCATTGTAATTATAATAACATATAGATACTTAAAATGAAATGCACTATATACCATTCTGGAATCGAGGTATTCGTACAATAGGAAATGAAGCAGTTCGAATAAGGCGACTCCAATCAATATGGCAAATATAGTAATCATAAAAGATTCGAGAAGAAATTGTATGATTAACTGCCTTCTATTGGCGCCAATTACTTTACGGATCCCCACTTCTCTCATACGATCTAAATAGCGCGATGTGGATAAGTTCATAAAATTAAAACAGGCAATGATCAACACAAAGATCGCTGCAGAAAGAAAAACGTAAACGTACATTATATTCCCTTTTGGGCCAATGTCCCAGCGAACCTCAGTATCCCAGTGGATATCAGATAGGGGTTGGACATGAAAATCCATCCTCGAAGCGAACCATTCGCTGGTATTCTCTAATAAAAGATCATCCAACTTTTTAATAAGGAAATTAATGTCGACATTCTCCTTTATTAGTATGTAAGTTAAATCGTCTCCCCAATTGTTCCACGGCTTTTCAAATTCTCTACCTAAGGCTCTCAGTGTTGAATAGGAAATTAAAAATTCACACTTCAGATGTGTATTCGCTGGAATATCCTCAATTACGCCTGTCACCTTTATCGGGTTTTCACCATAAAGCAAAAACTTATCTAAAGGATTTTCATTGCCAAAAAATTTGAGAGCCTGGGCTTCTGAAAGAACCACTGAAAAGGGCTCTACTAAAGCTGTTTCTTTATTCCCTGTTTTAAGGGAGAAAGAAAAAATATCAAATATGTCGGGATCGGAAAAGAACAGATTTTGCACCTTAATCTTTTCATCTGCCTGGTTGATCAGGACAGCGTTATAATCCGGCTGTATGCGAATTGCTTTTTCTACTTCCGGAATTTTCTCGTTTAAGGCAGGGGCCAATGCGGGCATTGAACTGACGAATCTCACTTTATTTTGCTCCGAGCCCCACTTGACTGATACCCTGTAAATACTATCTTTCTTTTTATGGAAGGATTCATAACTCATTTCATTTACTATATACATCAATATTAAAAGGCAAACAGTCATTCCTATTGCCAAACCAACGACATTGATGAAGGAATATCCCCCTTGTTTTCGGAAATTCCTGAACGCGATTTTTAAGTAATTCTTAAACATTCCAACCCTCCTTCACATCAGACAGAAAATTTCAGCATTTGGAGACTATTTTTTATATTCCATTTTATGATTTTTTGACGTTTCACTAATCATGTTTGACGTTTGCCTTTTCACGTCTCACATTTGCCATTCCCACATTTTCTTTTTTACTCTTTGCGCTTTACGCTTTCCTACTCATACCGCAAAGATTCCACCGGATTGGCCCGGGCCGCTCTCTGAGTTTGATACACAATGGCAACAACAGCGGTAAAACACGTTATAAGCGCGGCCAGGATGAATACATCGGCGCCCAACGGTACACGGTAATGAGGCAACCGGTATTGAAAAAGACTCTTGCATATAAAATATGAGACGGGAATTGCTATCAGATTTGCAATGATCACCAGGATGATAAATTCCCGCAGGAGAAGTTGAATGATTCCAGGAACCGAAGCCCCCAGAGTTTTTCTTATTCCGATTTCTTTCGTCCGCCTCTGAACAGTGTACGAAGCCAGGCCCAAGAGTCCCAGGCCGGACACAAAAATCACAATACCGTCGACAAAACCAAAGATAATCAGAAAGATTCTGTCTCCTCGAAAATCATCACGGAAATAATTTTCCAATGTGACTGACTCCAACGGATAATTTGGAACGACATCTCTCCAATCTTCTTCGATTTGCCCGATGATATCTTGCAGACGGGTTGCGGATGAATAGCGAATCAGCAAATAATTGGTGTTTTCGGGATTTAAACGCAGCACTGCGGGTCCCGTGCCGTAATTCACGCTTTTGAAATGAAAGTACGTCGCAATCCCGACGATTGTTTTCATTTCCCCATCGATGGTTAATTTTTTACCGATGGGAACAGTCCAGCTCATCTGATCGGCCAACAATTCATTGATAATCACATTGTCTTTGTCGTTATACTCCTTTAAGAATTCTCTGCCTTGCTTTATTTCGATGCCGAGAGTTCGGGTAAATCCGTAATCAACATCATAAACTTCCGATTTAAACGCCTCACTTTCACTATGCCCTTCGGGGACGACTTCCTTTTCATTTTCCCAGGAAATGGGTAAGGCTTCCGAGGCGGATACGGAAATAATATCCGCATGGCGGCTTATTCTTTCCCGCAGCAGATCGAGTTCTTTCAAGTTTTCTTTGGTTAATTTGACCGTAACGACATTTTCACGGTTATATCCCATGTCTGCGCTAAAAAAATAATTGTGAGTCTGCTTCCAATAGAGTGTGAGGACGATTAACAGAACGGCCATGGCGAACTGGGATACCACTAAAAGTTTTCGTAACCGCGCTCCTTTTTTCCCTTCTTTCATATTTTTCTTGAACAGCCGGACCGGACGGAAGGAAGAGAGAAAAACGGCGGGATAAAAACCGGCGAAAAGACCCACCAGAATCGTTACCGGAAAAAGATACGTGTATAAAAACGGGTGATTCCAGACCACGAGCTCTCCCTGATCCTGCACCAGAAATCGCTGGATTGCCTGTATCATGATGTCGTATATGACAACCGCGATCGGCAGTGCAATGATCGCCATGATGACCGATTCGCTGAGAAATTGTTTCATCAGTTGTAGTCTCTGCGCGCCCACGACCTTTCGCAATCCCACTTCCTTGATACGGTTCATGTAACGGGCTGTGGACAGATTGATGAAATTAATGCAGACGATGAGAAGGATTAAAGTGGCGGTAATCATCAAAACATAATTCAAAAATTCTTCAGTACTGTACCAAAACGAGGCGATATGCTCCGAATGAAGCCGGAAATCCGATAAAGGCAGAAGATAGAGTTTTTTGGGTGTATCGGGTGTATTCGGATAATACTTTTGAAGAATCATGGGAAATCTTTCTTCCAAACCCGTGGGATCGGTTCCCCTGGCAAGCAGCAGAAAACATCCCTGATGGTTGGTTTTCCAATCATTCATCCATGTCACGAACTGTCCGGCGGTCTCCATCGAGACCAGGCAGTCGAATTCAATCGAGGAGTAATTGTCATCCACAGTTTTCAGGATACCGGAGATCGTGACAGGGGTTTCACTGTTCAGCATCAGGGTTTCCCCCAGGGGGTTGGCATCACCAAAATACTTTTGAGCCATTTTTTCAGTGATGACAATCGAGAACGGGTCCGCCAACACTTCTGAAGGATCTCCTGCAATCAAATCAAAGGAAAAAATCGATAAAAAATTGGGGTCCGCAAATAATATATTGTTCTCATAAAAGATATGCTCTTTATGTTTAATAATCATCCTGCCGCCGGGGAAAGCCCGCGCTCCCATTTCAATCTGCGAAAATTCAGCCAGCAGTGTCGGCAGCAAAGGGGATGGCGTAAAAGCAGTATGCTGTTCCCCTTCTATGATCGACGGGCACACCTGAACAACGGCGTAAATCCGGTCGGCATTTTTGTGAAAACGATCCGCTTCGGTATTGAAACCGGTGATAACGGCAAACAGGATAAAAATAGCGAGTCCGACAGCCAAACCTGTTATATTAATGAGAGAATAAATTTTATTTCTCTCAAGATTCCTGAAAGCACTTATCACATAATTCTTGAACATAGCCCTACTCCCTACGATTCAATCAATCTCGGAGATACATGCGTT
>CAZIAH010000179.1:0-5501 GCA_964537715.1 uncultured bacterium
TGGGACGCGCTCATGCAGGAACCGAGGCACGAGGGGCGGGCTCAGTTGGAAAAAGGACAGGTACGTGAAGGAACCGTGAAGAATATCACGGATTTCGGGGTATTTGTCGATCTCGGTGGCGTGGACGGTTTGCTCCACATCAATGATCTTTCCTGGGGAAGGGTGAATCACCCGTCCGAGATACTGGAACTGGATCAGAAAGTCGAGGTGGTCATTCTCGATTTCAATGATGCCAAAGACCGCATCTCGCTCGGAATGAAGCAGCTTCAGGATCACCCATGGAAAGATATCGAAGGGAAATATGCCGAGGGTTCCGTAATTCAGGGGCGCGTCGTTTCGATTGCGGATTACGGCGCTTTTGTCGAACTGGAAAAGGGTGTGGAAGGATTGATTCACGTTTCAGAAATGTCCTGGACAAGGCATCCGATCCATCCTTCCAAAATTGTCAGCGTGGGGGATACAGTCGAAGTGAAGGTGCTCACGATTGATAAGGAGAGGAAGCGCATTTCGTTGGGATTGAAACAGCTAACGCCCGATCCATGGGAAGATATCGAGAAGAAGTATGTGGTGAATAGCCGGGTGAAAGGTGTGGTCAGAAATATGACCAATTTCGGCGTCTTTGTCGAGCTTGAGGAAAACATTGATGGTCTCATTCATATTTCCGATTTGTCCTGGACCAAGAAAATCAAGCATCCGAGTGAGGTCGTCAAAAAAGGTGACGAAATCGAGGTGGTGGTCCTCGAGGTCAATAAAAATGAAAGACGTCTTTCTCTGGGATACAAACAGTTGACCGATGATCCGTGGCCTGAATTCGAAAATGCCTACAAAGTAGATACGGAAACGACTGGTAAAATCGTCCGGTTCATCGAGAAGGGATTCATTGTGGAACTGCCTTTGGGACTGGAAGGATTCGTTCCCATGTCGCAGTTGACTGAAACTTCCATGGCCAAAGTCGCGGAAAACTATAAAGAAGGCGATGAAGTCAAGCTTCTCGTGATCGAATTCGACAAAGAGAACAAACGGATCATCCTTTCCCGGAAGAAGGTACTTGAAGCCGGGAAAAAGAAGGAAACGGAAGCCGAAAAGGCAGACGTCGAAACCTACATGAAAGAACAGAAGAGTTCGGCCACGATGAGCGAGATGGCCGGCATCCAGCCGGAAGAAACGGAAGATTCGTCAAAGAAACCGGAAAAAGAGAAAAAGAAGAAAAAAGACGATGATGAAAAATCCGTATTCGAAGCCGCTCCAGAAGTCGAAGCCCCGAATCAGGAAAAGAGTGAAGCTCCGGTTCAGCCGGATTTGGAAAAAACGGACGCAGAACCGGAAGCGGAAGAAAAAAATACAACCAAAGATACTGAAGATAAGTCAAAGGATGAGAACGCCGAAGCTTCGGAAAAAGAGGAGTCTTCCGCGTAACAGTACGAATGTAGGTTATACCGTTTCAGTGGAAGAGAGGATCTCAGGAGTCGGACTTTCGGGTTCGGCTCCTGTTTTGTTTTTAAATGTTTTCTGTTGCATTTAAAACCATCGGATGCAAACTCAACCAGGCCGAGACCGCCGTGATGGCCCGCGAATTCAAAGAGCGCGGATACCGGATGGTTTCCTGGGAAGAGGGTGCCGATATCTCAGTACTCAACACCTGCACAGTTACGCACCGGAGCGATGCAAAATGCAGGCAGGCCGTCCGGCATGCAATGACGTGCAATCCAAAAACCACGGTCATCATGACCGGGTGCTATCCCCAGACGCAGGCGAAGAGATTGATGCGCATTCCCGGCGTGGATTATATTTTGGGAAGTAGAGAAAAACACCGTCTTTTTGATTTCTTCCCTGGTCCCGGGAAGCTGAATCGTGCCAATGTGCATGTTTCCCTTTTTGACGAAGACGAGAAAGCGGATTGCCCAATCGAGGGAGATTATTCCGGTCAGACCCGAGCGTTTCTGAAAATTCAGGACGGCTGCAACCACCGATGCACCTATTGCATCGTGCCATTTGCACGGGGCCCGAGCCGGAGCGTTCCTCAAGAATCGATTCTTCATCAGGCCGAGATACTTTCCCAAAACGGCTATCAGGAAATCGTACTGACGGGCGTGCATATCGGCGAGTACGGCAAGGATTTGAATCCACCCTTGTCTCTTGACGATCTGCTGCGTTCTCTACTGGGACTTCCGGAACCAAGGCGAATCCGCCTCAGTTCGCTGGAATCAGAGAACATCACGGAACCGTTATTGAAAACCGTTTCGCAATCCGAGCGTATCTGCCGTCATTTTCATATTCCACTTCAAAGCGGATGCGATTCTATTCTTTCGGCAATGAACCGGCTTTATTCGACACACGAGTATCGAAACAAGATCGAACAGATTTTTTCCATGATCGGTGAAACCGGTCTGGGAACCGATGTCGTTGTCGGATTTCCCGGTGAGACCGATGTGGATTTCCAGATTACCTGCGATTTTATCGAAAGTCTACCGTTCACCTATCTTCACGTGTTTCCATTCTCTCCGCGAAAAGGAACGCCGGCTTTCTCGATGCAGGATCAGGTCGAGCCACGGGTGCGCATTGAAAGGGCAAAACGGCTGCGGCAGTTAGGCGCCAGGAAAAAATTGGCTTTCATGAAAAAATGGACGGACAGAGAAGTAACCGTGCTTCTCGAAAGCCGCAATCTCAGCGGTTGGATGTCCGGATTAACTTCAGAATATCTCCGTGTCAAGGTGCCTTTTAACGAACACCTGCAAAATCGAATTGTCAAAGTGAAGATCAGATCGATATCCGCCAGTGAAGTGATAGGAAGTGTAATATCGTAAAGGTGTTTGTGCTGTTTTTCTCAAAAACGTGTCGCTTATTTCTTCTGTCTACATGATCTTGAATTTTTCTTGATTTCTTCAATCATTTCTATTATTTTTAGAGTATTCCTGTACCTGAAATTTCACTTCTGTTGAAAACAACCAAGGATTCGTTTTCTAGTCAAGCAGATTTTATCATTGTCGTGATCCAATCCTGCTTTGCGGGATATAAATTAACTATTCAGGAGGTGTCTCAATGGAAACCAATACATTGCCAAAATATGACATGAGCGACAATCCGACCAATTGTTGTCCCAGATTCAAACCAGAGGGCTGGGACGGACAGGAACTCCATTTCGAAAACAAGCTGTTTCTCAAGGCCAAGACGAAAAGCCTGTTTCATATTCCTATGAATATGGGATCGGTTTTCCCCAAAACGTTTGCAGACATTCAAAAAGCGGATGCACACAATCCCGATGAGTTTCTTGTTTTGTCCATTGATCCGTCTGCGTGGACAGGAGAGCACTATTTCTCCGTCACCAAAGATGTCCCCGGACACGAAATGGTAAAAATGACGGGTGACTTTCTCACAAAGGTATTCGAAGGGCCGTATAAAGATGCGCCTAAAATGGAAAAGGAAATGGAAGCATTCGTAAGGGCAAAAGGCCGTAAAGTGAAAAAGACTTATTTCTTTTATACGACCTGCCCGAAGTGTGCGAAAGTGTACGGCAGGAATTATATGGTCGCCGTATCCGAGGTTGAATGAGCTTTCTGCCCGGTGAATTATTTTCACCTTGTTTAAGATATGCCGAAGGTGGAGGATATTTTGGGCAGCGTAAAATGCCATTTTATTCTTATTCAAAAATCACTATATTTCAGTATGAAAACTCAATCCATAGATACCCGCCCGGAAACTGAGCGCATGCTAATTTCTCTTTTGAAACAGGAAAGCGTAGCCAAAAAATTTTCTCAAATCCGATCTATGACCCAAACGGTCATTCAATTATCGAAACGGGCTATTTCAAGAGCAAACAAAACCTTTGATGAGAACCGGATTAATTTGATCTTTATTGAATATCATTATGGTAAGGACCTGGCAGAACGTGTCGGAAAGTATTTAAATTTGAATGGTCATGAAAACACCTGATATTCTTATTGCTTTAAAACGAGTTATCCATATTTTTGAAAAGCTATCCATTCCTTATTACATCGGTGGTTCGATTGCAAGTTCGATTTTCGGAATGGCGCGGGCAACAATGGACGTGGATATTGTTGCTGATATAGATAGTCATCATATTCCTCTATTAAAAAAATATCTTGAAAATGATTATTATATCGATGAAGCTATGATCAAAGAAGCAATTCGTAAAAAGTCGTCATTCAATTTGATCCATTTGGAAACTGTTCTGAAGATTGATGTTTTTATTTATAAGGATGAACCCTACCAGAGGAATGTATTTCAACGAAAGTTAAAAGATACTCTTGAAGAAGATAGCGGAGATACTGCATTTTATTTTTCATCACCAGAAGATACAATCATTAACAAACTGATATGGTACAAATTGGGCGGGGAAGTCTCTGAGCGTCAATGGCTTGATGTGATTGGTGTAATAAAAGTACAAGGCAATTCACTGGATAAAAGTTATCTAAAGGATTGGTCTCAAAAAATACAGATACTTGGATTGTTAGAGAAAGCTTTTAATGAATCCGGAATAGAATTGTAATTGGTTGTAAGATGTGCCGAAAGCGAGGAGCACATTAAGCAGTGTCATTTTGGATTTTTGAAGAAGGAGGGATTCGACCATGTTTCAAAAAATGGGTTATTTTCTAATGGCTTTTTCCATATTTTGTTTTTGTCAAAACAAGAAACAATCCCTTCCTCAAAAAGAAGAGGAGAAAAAAATGGATATCGAGATCACAAGCACAGCTTTCGATGAAGGAGGAATGATACCGGCGAAGTACACGTGCGACGGACCGAATATTTCTCCTCCTTTGGCGTGGAGTTCGGTTCCAGAAAACACGGTGAGCATTGCCCTGATCTGCGATGACCCGGATGCCCCCATGGGAACATGGGTCCATTGGGTACTCTTTAATCTGCCCCCGGAAACCAAAGAGCTGCCTGAAGATCTGCCGCCCAAAGAAATAGTCTCCAATGGTGCAAAACAGGGAAAGAATGATTCTCGAAGAATCGGCTACAGCGGGCCGTGTCCTCCGGGCGGGACACACCGATACTATTTTAAAATATATGCCCTGGATACGAAACTTGATCTGGAACCCGGTGTTGTAAAGAAGGAATTAGTAAAAGCCATGGGGGGGCATATCCTGGGAGAAGGACAATTGATGGGGAGATATCAAAGACAATAGATTTTGAAGTGGTTGCGAAACGAACAATGGCTGACACTTTCTTCTGCTCCGTGAGGTGGTTTTACCTTGCCAAAATGAGTCGAAGGCGAGAAATACATTCGAAAAGATTCAGCAGATTATTCTAAATCATCCGAGGCCATTTCGAATGGTTCAGACTCCTGTATTCGAATTCTCCTGAACCATATAAGAATTTTCTGCTCGACGAGGTCTTCACCTCTCCTAAGATATGCCGAAGGTGAGGAACAACATCGGCAGTAAAAAAATATAAATAGAAATCTGTCTGTTAAATTATTCCTTTCACCCGTTGCCTCAAAATAAAATGTAACCCAGAGGGTTAGAGATATTTAGATTGCC
>CAZIAH010000180.1:0-5460 GCA_964537715.1 uncultured bacterium
AATGCTGCCGTCGGTTTTTCATGTTTCAGCCAGATCCTTGGCCTGTCAATCGCTTTCCATTTTCGGTGATCATTCGGATGTGATGTCGGCCCGGAATACGGGTTTTGCATTGATGGCAGCCAGTTCGATTCAGGAAATCATGGATCTGGCCATTGTATCGCATCTCAGCACGCTGAAATCCAAAGTGCCTTTCTTGAACTTTTTTGATGGATTCAGAAATTCACACGAAATCCAGAAAGTCGAAATCATTGATTATGAAACGATGGCCGGTTTGATCGACATGAAATATGTGGAAGATTTCCGAAGCCGTGCGCTCAATCCGGAAAAACCGCGCGTGAAAGTGGGGCAGCAGAATCCGGATGTCTATTTCCAGGGACGGGAGACAGTCAATAAATATTATTTAGCCACACCGGAAATTGTCCAGGAATATATGGATCAGGTGGCTGGTCAAATTGGACGGCAGTATCATCTTTTCGATTATTTTGGTGTATCCGATGCCGAGAGAATCATCGTGATTATGGGCAGCGGTGCTGAGACGGTTGAAGAAACGATTCAATATTTGGACAAACAGGGTGAAAAGGTGGGTTTGATCAAAGTGCGTTTGTACCGTCCTTTTTCAACGGAGCATTTTGTCCAAGCTATTCCAAAATCCGTGAAAAAAATCGCTGTTCTGGACCGGACCAAAGAACCCGGATCAATCGGCGAACCGCTTTATCTCGATGTGGTGGCTTCTCTGAAAGGCAGAGATGTCACCATCGTTGGCGGGCGATACGGTCTTTCTTCCAAGGAATTCACGCCTTCTATGGTCAAGGCGGTGTACGATCATCTCGACGACGCCTGCACACATGGTTTTACTGTAGGAATCAATGATGATGTCACTCACACCTCACTGGAAGTGAAAGAGAAAATCAATACTGTTCCTAAAGGAACCATTTCATGCAAATTCTGGGGATTGGGAGCGGACGGCACCGTTGGAGCGAACAAAAACTCGATCAAGATTATCGGCGACAATACTGACATGTATGCGCAGGGATATTTCCAGTACGATTCCAAAAAATCGGGCGGTATCACGCGCAGTCATCTGCGGTTCGGCAAATCTCCGATACAATCCGCCTATCTCGTTGTAGACAATATCGATTTTATCGCCTGCCACAATCCGGCATTTATTGGACGTTACGATGTGCTTGAAGGGATTAAAGAGGGAGGCGTTTTTCTTCTCAATTCCAATTATCCCAAAGATGAAGTCTTCGAACATCTAACCGAAGACATGCAGCGTACGATCATCGAAAAGAAAATCCAGTTTTACAATATCGATGCCCTGAAGATTGCCGAAAGTGTCGGATTGGGACAGCGGATCAATACGGTCATGCAGGCTGCATTTTTCATCATTTCCAAGGTTCTGGAACGAGAAACCGCGATCAAGATGATTAAGAATGCCATTAAAAAGACCTATCTGAAAAAAGGGGATGAGATCATCAAGATGAATTGGGAAGCGGTTGATCGAACCGCCAAAGCGCTGGTGCAGGTTACTGTTCCTTCGAATTTACCTAAAAATCATTTGAAGATGAAGCAGCTTGTTCCCGCGGATTCCGATTCCTTTACAAAGAATGTCATTGAACCGGTCATGCGCGAACAGGGCGATACGATTCCGGTTTCCCAAATGCCGTTTGACGGGTTCGTTCCTTCGGGCACCGCAAGTCTGGAAAAACGGGGTGTGGCGCCTGAGGTACCGCACTGGATTTCCGAGAACTGCATCCAGTGCAACCAATGTTCGTTTGTCTGTCCGCACGCCGTGATTCGAGCCAAGCTCATTGATCGAAATGCATTAAAGAATGCTCCGAAAACATTCACGACTTTGAAGGCCGTGGGAAAAGACGGAGAACAGTACGATTATAAAGTTCAGGTATTTATCGAAGACTGCGTGAGCTGCCGTGCCTGTGTGAATGAATGCCCCAAAGAAGCGCTGGTGATGAAACCGATTGAAGAAGAACGAACTGCCGGAGAGAATGACAATGTGCGATTTTTCCTATCTTTGCCGGAAGATGTATTGAGTACGTCTATCAAGGTTTCGACCGTGAAAGGGAGCCAGTTCAAGCAGCCGCTCATGGAGTTTTCCGGCGCCTGTGCAGGTTGCGGTGAAACACCTTATGTGAAGTTGACGACCCAACTTTTCGGCGATCGTATGATTATCGCGAATGCTACGGGTTGTTCTTCCATCTGGGGTGGAACGTTTCCCACCATTCCATACACATTCAATAAAAATGGTCACGGGCCAGCCTGGGCCAATTCCTTGTTCGAGGACAATGCCGAATACGGATTTGGTATGCGCCTTGCTGTGGATGCCAACCGCAAACAGCTGCTTTACAACATCGATAAGGCCCTTAAATTGGGAGTAAACAGTGGTTTCAAGGAGGCGCTGCTCAAGGCCAAGGAACTATGGACAAATACAGACGATGAAGCCAAATCTAATGCCCTGAAGATCAAGAAAATGCTTCCGGATCTTTTAAAGAAATCCAATTCCGATCAGAAGAAAGTATTGGCAAGAATTAAAGAGTTGGAAAGTTATTTTGTAGACAAGAGTGTATGGGCATTCGGTGGTGACGGCTGGGCTTACGATATCGGATACGGCGGATTGGATCATGTGATGGCCATGGGGAAGAATCTCAATGTGCTGGTTCTGGATACCGAAGTCTATTCCAATACCGGCGGTCAGGCATCGAAGGCCACACCTCTGGGATCGGTAGCCAAATTTGCAGAGGCGGGGAAAAGGACGATTAAAAAAGATCTCGGATTGATGATGATGAGTTACGGGTATGTTTATGTGGCTTCTGTAGCCATGGGAGCAAGCAAAATGCAGCTTCTCAAGGCAGTGCTTGAAGCAGAGGCTTACAATGGCCCTTCGATCATTATCGCCTATGCGCCATGTATCAATCACGGAATCGACATGTCCAGATCTCAGGAAGAAGAGAAACGGGCCGTGGAATCCGGTTACTGGATGCTTTACCGGTACAATCCTCAACTCAAGAAAGAGGGGAAGAATCCGTTCACTCTCGATTCCAAAGAACCCTCTGTGCCGCTGAATGAGTTCCTTGAAGGAGAAAAACGCTATACGTCGTTAAAGCAGACCTTTCCGGATAAAGTGGAAGGGTATTGGACTGATTTTGCCGAGGTGGTACGCAGGCGGTATGAAATGTACAAGCGAATGGCAGAGTAGTCATTCCTTAACAATATTTTTAATAAAAATCCCTCCCCCTCCTCGATTGCAGGGGAGGGATTTTTTAACCTGATCTGTTCATAGATAAACACTTCCCAGAAAGAAAATCAGAAGGATTTCCCGATAAAAAGAATAATCGGGATGAAAAACGCATCTGAACAGTTCGTTTGGAATAGAAATAACATTTTCAATGGGTTAAGATTTCGAGGTTAAGTTTATGAATTTTTCAGCTTAAACGGTTCTTTTGATTATTTTAAAAATGATTTGACTTTTTTGGGTATTATTTATAAATTCAACATTCGTTAAAGCTTTTGGGGAGTCGTCCAATGGCAGGACATGCGGCTCTGGACCGTAGAATTGGGGTTCAAATCCCTGCTCCCCAGCCAATGTTGCGCCCGTAGCTCAATTGGACAGAGCATCTGACTTCGGATCAGAGGGTTGGGGGTTCAAGTCCCTCCGGGCGTACGGTAAATCAGTTTCAAGTTTAAAGTTTCAAGTTACAAGTTTCAGGTTTGTAGTTGGAAAAGGACCACTTATAACCTTGAACTCGGAACTTGAAACTAGAAACTTTTATTTCGAATGGCGCGTTCGTCTAGTGGTCTAGGACGCCGGCCTCTCACGCCGGTAGCACGGGTTCGACTCCCGTACGCGCTACGAAAGTAGTTCACAGTCTACAGTTTGCAGTTCATAGTAAAAAATATCAGTCACTAAGTCTTTTCAACTGAATACTGTGAACTGTATACTGAAAACCAAAAAAAGCGCCCGTAGCTCAACTGGATAGAGCACCTGACTACGGATCAGGAGGTTTGGGGTTCGAATCCCTTCGGGCGTACAAAATGAATCTGCGTGATCAGGTCATGAAAGAGCATGAATTGTGGATGCAATTTGCTCTCAGAGAAGCAGAAAGAGCTCTTTCTCAAGATGAAGTTCCCGTTGGGGCTGTGATGGTTTACAATGGACAGATTATTGGCAAGGGGTATAATCAAACAGAAACGCTCCAGGATCCGACAGCACATGCCGAAATGATCGCAATCTCAGCAGCTGCAGGATTTTTAAAATCGTGGCGTTTGGAAAAATGTTCTCTCTATGTCACTTTGGAGCCCTGCGCGATGTGTGCAGGTGCCATTGTTCTGTCCCGCATTGAAAATTTGATTTTTGGAGCAATGGACCCCAAAGCCGGTGCGTGCGGTTCACTTCGGAACATTCTTCAGGATTATCGATTAAATCATTGTAGTAATGTAACTGCAGGAATTTTAAGCACGGAATCGTCTTTGCTTTTGAAGGCGTTTTTCCAAAAATTGAGAAAAGAAAAGAAAATTTCAGAGTAGATCGTTGTTCATTTACAACCTTTTGGAGAGGTGCGAGAGTGGTTACCCGCCATAGGCGGGTCCACAACATAAGGGAATCGGGCGGTCTCGCCCGCCAAAAAGATTGGCGGGTCCGCCTCCGGCGGAAAAATCGTTGTTCCGATTTCTTATGAAATATATACCTTGGAGAGGTGCGAGAGTGGTTGAATCGGGCGGTCTCGAAAATCGTTGTTCCGCGATTGTGGAACCGTGGGTTCGAATCCCACCCTCTCCGCCGAGGCGTTCTTTCAAATAATAGATTAACAATTGTAATAAGATTGGAGATTGTGGGTTCTCCGCCGGTCGTCTCGCTATGGCGGGACTGGCGGACCCGCCTTTGGCGGGGAATCCCACCCTCTCCGCAACTCAGTTTCGAGTTTGAAGTTACGAGTTGTATCGAGATGGATTATCATAACTAGAGGAGAGGTGTCCGAGTGGCTGAAGGAGCACGCTTGGAAAGCGTGTGTAGTGAATGCTACCGCGGGTTCGAATCCCGCCCTCTCCGCGAAAAATAGTATTTAGTAAGTAGTATTTAGTATTTGGTAGTTTGTTCTTTAACTTTTAATAAAATAAATTATTTATGAACCATCAATAACTGGAAACTTGAAACAAGAAACTTGTAACTTTTTTGGGGCAGTAGCTCAGTTGGGAGAGCGGTACGTTCGCAACGTACAGGTCGGCGGTTCGATCCCGCTCATCTCCACCATCTGAAAGACCTTCCCTGAAATTTACAACGGATTAGCAGGCATGAATAACCTTTAACTCCGAGTTTCCCATGGCCCGAAAAGCAACCATTGAGAGAAAGACCAAAGAGACACAAATAAAAATAACCCTGGATCTGGATGGAACGGGTGAGGCTAAAATTGATACCGGCATCCCGTTTCTGGATCATATGCTGAC
>CAZIAH010000181.1:0-5365 GCA_964537715.1 uncultured bacterium
CTGCCATGTTGAGTAACTATATGAAAACCGCATTTCGAAATCTGAAAAAACAGAAAATGTATTCTGCGATTACATTAACGGGATTGGCCGTGGGATTGGGAGTTTTCCTATTCTTTTTTAGAGTTTTCATCTGGGCGCTGAGTGCCGACCGTTTTCATAAAAATATTGACAGAATCTACAGCGTCGTGCAGGTGTTTGACTCGGGCGGTGAAGGTGAGCGGCATTCTGCTTTTGTTCCGTATCCTCTCATGCACGTTTTGAAAAATAAAATCCCCGAGATTGAGGAAGCAACACGTTTCTTCACTCCGGGTAGGATGGTGGTAAAATGGAAAGATAATAAGTTTTATGAAAGTGGCGTTTTGTTTGTCGATCCGAATTTTTTATCTTTCTTTACATTCAATGTTATCTCCGGGAACCCTGAAACCATATTGTCAGAGCCAAATACCATCGTCCTGACTAGAAGCATGGCAATGAAATATTTTGGCGATGAATCCTCTATCGGTAAAGTATTAACACTGAACAATACACACGATGTGACGGTTACCGGAATCGTCGAAGACATCGAAGACATTCCATCATTGTCGACGATTCGATTTACTTTTTTAGCATCCATGTCGACAGCAGAATCGTTGTTCGGTTCGATGGGCGACTGGACTGATCACAATTATACCGGATTTATTCGTCTGGCGAATGGGATTCATCCTAAGGCACTGGAAAGTAAACTCGATCAAGTGCTGCATCGGCATTATTCAGATGCTCCCGATTCTCCCAAGCGGATGTATCTTTTTCCGATGCTTGGTTTTGCTTTTCAAGCCCGTCACATTCATGCGTATTATATTTCGGAATTACTCTTGTTTTTTGTCATGTTTTTCGTCATGAGCATTCTGTTTCTTCTGATCGTTACCGTAAATTTTATCAATCTATCAACGGCGAAGTATACAGACCGTTTGAAAGAGGTCGGATTACGCAAGGTCGTCGGCGCACATCGGACACAACTGATCGGGCAGTTTTTGGGCGAGTCCATTCTCATGACCCTTATTGCCCTGCCTCTGGCGGTTTTTGCCTACAGTACGATATGTTCTGCAATGACGGCTTATATAGGCGGCGTTTTTTTCAATCTTTCTCTCTGGAAGAGCCCTACAACCATATTCGCATTGATAACCGTGTCGGTACTGACGGGCATTTTTGCGGGCCTCTATCCGGCTTTATTTATATCGTCATTTCGTCCAGCGCAGGTTCTCAAGGGGAAGCTTAAATCCCGCAGAGGACGAGGGCGGTTGCGTCGATTTCTGGTTATATTTCAGTTTACCATATCCACAATCTTAATCGTACTCGCCATACTCTGGAAAAGACAAGCGGATTATGTTTACAAAATCGATCTGGGGTATGACCGAAGCGGTGTGGTGGTTGTGCCTCTTTCTGATGTAGAAAGAGAGAATTTACATCTTCTAAAAGAGAAGTTAAGACATCGACCGGAAATATCGTCGGTGTCGGCTTCTGCTTCACTCCCGGGGAGTTGGCGGACGAAAGAGCTTATCGTACCCGAAGACAGGAGTTCTGATGAGAGCAGGACGATTTATGCGTACGGTGTCGATTATGATTTTATTGATGTGTTGGACATGCGGATGGTACTGGGGAGAAATTTCTCCGAGGATTTCCGCGATGAGGATCGTTACATAATCAATCAATTGGCTGTTCGAGAGTTCGGGTGGGACGATCCCATCGGTAAATCATTGACTATCGGCGGCAGGAAAGGAGCGGTGGTCGGTGTGGTCGAAGATTTTCATTTTGATAAATTATACTATCCGATGGCGCCGGCGGTCTTGTATCTTGAACGTGAACGCTTGAATTACATGCTAGTGGAGGCTGCCGATGGCAGTAATGTATCAACTGTCGTCGAAACGATAAAATCCCACTGGAATATGTATAACCCGAATGTCCCGTTTGAATTCTATGTTCTGGACAATCATTTTGAAAGAGTATACTTTGGCTTAACGACAATGAGTACACTTATCATGGGCAATCTGTGCGGGATTGCTGTCTTTTTCTCTTGTTTGGGCCTTCTCGGCCTGGCTTCGTACGCTGTGAGACAGAGGACAAAAGAAATCGGTATTAGGAAAGTGCTTGGTGCATCCGTTCTGAATATACTCAGAATATTGGGATGGGATTTTTTCAAGCTCGTAATGCTGGCAAATGTCATTGCGCTGCCGGTCGCGTATTTGGTATCGAAACGCCTGCTGGAATTTGCCTATATTCTTCGCATATCTGTCGGTGGTGATGTTTTCTTTCTCTCCGTTTTTATCACACTGCTGGCAGCGGTCATTGCCGTTGTATCTCAAACCATCAAGGCGGCTCTGGCCGATCCGGTGGATACGTTGAGATATGAATGATCGTAAAGTGAAATGTGAGATGTCAAATGTGAAAAGTGAAAAATCGGAAGATTGAATCGTGAGGGGTTTGTGGTCGTCAAGAAGAATTATTTTAACGATTGACTTTTGACGTTTCACGTCGGGAGAATGATTGTGACATGAAAAAAAATCCTCCCAAATGCTTAAAATGGATAGTCCAAAGATTTCTGACGGCGTACAGCAAGTCGCCTGCTCTGGGCGATCTGGATGAAGAGTTTGACATCTTCGTCGAAGAAGTCGGATTGAAACGAGCAAGACACTGGTACCGGCAGCAGGTGTTGAAGTCGCTTCCATATTGCTGGAAGCATACAATTTATTGGAGATTCGGTATGTTAGTGAATTATCTAAAGATCGCTTTTCGTACGCTCATGAGACAAAAAATGTATTCGCTTATTACAATTTCCGGTTTGGCAGTCGGATTAGGAATATTTCTATTATTTTATGCTTTTTATGATTGGAAAATGACAGCCGATTCCTTTCATACCGATATCGACAGAATATATAATATAGTTCAAGTACGAAATGCGGGAAGCGGTGAACAACATACTGCCTATGTCCCTTATCCCCTTGCGCCCTCTCTCGAAGATGACATTCCTGAAATTGAAGATTTCACACGATTTTATGATTCCGGAAGATCAATCGTAAGCTATAAAGAAAAGAAATTTTATGAAAGTAAGGTACTCTTTGTTGATCCGAATTTCATGTCATTTTTTACATTCAATTTAACTCAGGGTAATCGTGAATCATTACTCTCAAATCCCAATTCTGTCGTCATAAGTGAAAGAATTGCCCAGAAATATTTCGGAGATGAACCTGCCATAGGGAAAGTATTGACTCTTGAAAATAAATTGGATGTTATCATTACGGGAATATTTGAAGATCTGGATAAACAGCAGTCAATCTCTTCTTTGTATGGTCGATTCCTGATTCCATTGGAGGCTGCACAGAATCTTTACGGCTTATCTGATAATTGGGATGATAACTATTTTACCGGATTCGTTCGCCTGCAAAAAGGATTTGATTTGCAGCAAATAGAAGAAAAATTAGAATTATCCCGGACAAAATATTAAAACAGCAGTATTGATTCCCCGAAGCGTTTATACTTTTTCCCAACTCGCGGGTTAGTAAATACGGCTCCACATATTAGAAGATTTGCAAATTATCAGCCTGTTACCGGAGTGATCGTTTTTTTCATCATTGGTTTTTTGTTTCTTCTAATCGGCGTTTTTAATTATGTGAATCTATCGACAGCCCGATATACCGAACGGTTAAAAGAGCTGGGAGTGCGAAAAGTAGTTGGCGCCGGAAAATCACAATTAATGAAACAATTTTTAACTGAATCCGTGTTATCGGCCTTTATTGCATTTCCTTTTACGATTTTAACTTATAATCTTGTGTATTCGTTTTTTAGGGGTGTAACACCTTTCGTTCCCCCCTTATCTTTTTGGGCAAATGAGAAAATAATATTTTCGTCAATAATAATATCATTTCTTACGGGTCTTTTGGCTGGAATCTATCCTGCGCTTTTTCTCTCCTCATTTCGTCCGATTCAGATTTTGAGAGGGAAACTAAAGAAAGGCAAGACTAAAATTGGAATGCGAAAAGTACTGGTCAGCGCTCAATTTTCAATAACGGTGATTTTTGTTTTACTCACTCTGACTTTTGGAGAGCAGGCAGATTTTCTCATGAATGCAGATTTAGGATATAATCGGTCGGGAATATTGGTGGTTCCACTTTCAGATGAAACAAGAGACAACTATTCCTTTATAAAAGAAAAATTAAATAATTACCCGGGTATTATGAATACGACTGCATCGAGGGGCGTCCCCGGAAATTGGCAGACAAAACGGCATGTCATTCCCGAAGGCATGGATATAAATAGTTCATTAGAAACTTACTATTACGGTGTCGATTATGACTTCTTCAATACAATGGAAATGCAATTGACAGCCGGAAGGTTTTTTAAAAAGGCTTACAACGAAGAAAACAATTTTATCATTAATGAATTGTTGGCCCGTCGCCTGAATTGGGATTCCCCGATTGGAAAAACTATAAAAGTCGAAGAGAGCACTGGAGTTGTAGTAGGTGTTGTAAAGGACTTTCTGTTTGACAATAGCTTTTGGCCCATGGCGCCATCCGTCTTCTTTTTGGAAAAAAGTAATCTAAACTATATGCTGGTAAAAGCGGAAAATAAGGATCGAACTGCGGTTGTCTCCGAACAAATAAGAATACTCTGGGATGAATCAGCTCCTGCCATACCCTTTGAAACTTTCACCATGGATGAATACTTCGAACGATCAAATACTGATGCGTGGCTTATGCAGAAAATATTAGGTATGCTCGGATTATTAGCCTTACTGTATTCAAGCCTGGGACTATTGGCCCTTGCAACTTATGCTGTTCGACAAAGAAAGAAAGAAATCGGTATCCGTAAAGTTTTGGGGGCTTCCGTACCGGTTATCTTCACAATGCTGTCCAAGGCTTTTCTAAAAATTATAGTATTGGCAAATATTATTGGCTTACCCATAGCATACCTGGCTTCGAATAGTCTCCTCGATTTTGTATTTTCAGTGCATATATCTGTGGGAGCGGGGATTCTTTTGTTAACTCCCTTGATTACCCTGCTCATTGCGGTGATTGCGATAACAACCCAAACCTTTAGAGCGGCACGAGCTAATCCGGTAGACTCATTGAGGTATGAGTGATCTTAAAGTGAAATGTGAGATGTCAAATGTGATAAGACGGAAGATTGAATCGTAAGGAGTAATAATAGTCTACAAGAGTTGATATATTATGAAAAAAGATCCTCCCAAATGCTCGAAATGGATTTTAGAACGATTCCTGGTTCGGTACAGCAAATCGTCCGCGCTGGGCGATCTGGACGAAGAATTTTTTCTGCTTGTAGATGAAGTCGGATTAAGAGATGCAAGAAGGTGGTACCGTCGGCAGGTGTTGAA
>CAZIAH010000182.1:0-5350 GCA_964537715.1 uncultured bacterium
TCAAATTCTCTTAAAAGAACTAAGAAAACGGCCGCTTATCTAGTCTAGAGCCAATTTTAATTAAAACTCTCTGGGATGAATCAACAATTTTAATCCAATAAATGAAATGGTTAAGTCATTCAACCGACCAAATCATTTTTATATTTTTATCTCACATTTTCTATTGACCGTTGTATCTTCCGTTATTTTTATTATTTTGCCTGAATCTTGGCCATGGACTGGCCGCATATCCCATGCTGGTTGATCGGATCGCGTAGAGATTTCCCTTATTCGGCGGATTTTCATGATGTGTACCCACATAAATCGTTCCATCCGATGTGATGGCGGGGGAAGACCAGTTGATACTGTGCGCGATATGTATTCTCCAGTTGAATGTTCCATCCGGATTGATCGCATAAAAATGTTCGTTTTCCGAACCAAAATAGATCATGCCATCCGCGCCGATAGAAGGTGTTGTGTACACATCATCCGCAGCCTCTGGTCCGTGAAACGCTGCAACGATATATTCCCAAAGCTTCACTCCGGAGGGCGACAGCGCCATAATTTTGGCAGGGGCGGCAGAACCGCCAGATTTTGTGGCTATAATGATTGTGCCGTCTGCTGCAATCGCGGGGGAAGCCCGGACAACGCGTCCCTGACCTTCAATCGGGATCTTCCATTTTTTTGTGCCATCCGGATTAAACGCGTAAACAAAGCCGTAATAATCTCTTTCAGCACCGATGTACAGCGTGCCGTCCTGATCGATTGCCGGACAGCCGAATGTCATTTCATCTTCATGATCCAGCCCGGACTGCCATTTCTGTGTTCCATCCGGATTGACGGCAAAAAAAGCATGCTGATGGATGAAAATATAAATTGTGCCGTCCTGTCCAATGACGGGAGATTGACGGCACGATTTTCCGGCCAACGGATTGAACCGCCAGATGCGTTCCCCTGTATCCGGATCCAGGGCATACAAACCGTCTGATGCGATATAAACGGTTCCATCGGATGCGACAGCCGGTATGCGCTGTCCCATATCGTAAAATATGATTAATTCATTTTCAAAATCGTTGAATTTCCATTTTAAAGCGCCGGCTGGCGTAATGGCATAGACGGTATTATGAAAATCCTGAATGTAAATCGTGCCGTCATTTCCGATAACCGGGGTATAGGGATTGTAATCGCAATCATAAGACCATTTGACAGTTCCATCCGGATTGACCGCATAAAGAGTTCCCCAATCTGTCCTGGGATAAATACCGGTACTGATATAAATGGTCCCATCCTCACCGATTGCAGGCGAGCTGTAATACACCTGTTTTTCAAG
This sequence comes from uncultured bacterium, assembly GCA_964537715.1. Classification (GTDB taxonomy): domain Bacteria; phylum Zhuqueibacterota; class QNDG01; order QNDG01; family DSAB01; genus CAZTZL01. Next base: position 1,310 of record CAZIAH010000182.1, read on the forward strand.
TTCCAGCTTCCAGACGACTTTGTCGTCACAGGTGGTCATCAATCGGTGGCTTTGATCCATGACAAACCAGCCACTGTCAGGAACAGAACTCCCGTCCAGAGTGACAATGAGATTGGAATAACCAAGTTGCAGAGAATAATTATATAAAATTGTATCGGGTGTGGTATAGACCTGGGTGCAGGTTTCTGGGTAGCCCCACAGTCCTTCGCTCTTTTCAACCCAAAGCGTATCAGCATTTGGCGTTGGTTCTTCCTGTGGTTCTGTTGGCTTCTTGTTACATTGATTTACAAAAAGACAGTAACAGACCCCAAAAAGGATAAATCCTATTTTTATGAAAGGTTTCATTTCTGGGGTTCCTTTCTTTGTCTATCACCCAACGCTGCGAATTCGGTCAGTTATTTTCCCAATTCAGCCCGTTTCAAAAGTTGTTCCCGCATTTTGATGAACGCATGAACCACAAAAATACTCATCTTGACTGCTTGTCTGTTGTTCAATACATTTGTGTTCATGATTACACCATAGTGATTTTAAAAGAAGAATCGGGGGGGAAATGGCTGATATTCCGCTTCATGGTGCGATCAAATATAATGGTTTAAGCTCTATAGAGTGTCGCCAAATCACTAACCAGAATTGCCTTTACATATCTTTGGGGTAACTATTTATCATTATTCCTATAAAATCTTGACAGCATTTCGATCTGCCTATCTGGGTTTTTCAAGAATTTAATGCGGTATCATTATAAACAGTTGCAAAGTTATTTCATAATGATCATTTTTTTGGATTGAATGAAATCTCCGGATTGAATTTTATAAAAATAGACTCCTCCTGGTAAATTGTGTACGTCGAAATTGATTTCATGATAGCCTGCTTCAACTTCTTTATTGATTAATGTCTGGATTTCTCTGCCAAGAAGATCGTAAATAGTTATTCTTGTTAAAGCCGGTTTCGGTAAAGCAAATTTTATTTTAGTCGCTGGGTTGAAGGGGTTGGGATAATTCTGACTCATTGAATACTTTTTTGGTATTTCTTCTTTTTCTTGAATGCCTACTAAAGTTAAAGAGGCCTCATTGCTGTAGAGAGATTCCGCAGAATCTTTGTACGCTTTGATTCGATACGTATAGGATTGACCTTGTTCTACAGTTGTATCTACATAAGCTTCTCCGCTTCCTTTTAACGTATCGAGTATTGCAAAAGATGTTTCCGGACTTTTCTTACGTTCAATCACGTAACCATCTTCAACGTCTGAGTGGTCTTTCCACGTAAGCGTAATTTCGTTCGATCCAGTTTTTTGTAATTTAAGAGTCGTCGGCGCTATGATTATTGTAAAATTCCATACATCGCTCCAGGGACCAGGGCCTCCAATATTGATTGCTTCAACTCTCCAGTAGTACTTTTGCCCTTCGGCAGTCACATTTAGAAAATTTTTAGCAGTATCCGATGTTGTCACTGACAATACCAACGAAGCGAAGCTTGGTTCCTCTGATAACTGGATTAAATATTCATCAGCGTTACTCACTTTTCTCCACGTCAACATAATACGGTCTGCTGTCCTGGGAAATAGTGTGACAGAAACCAACTGCGCCTTGGCTGGCAAAGTGATAAATGTAGCAAAACTGTATAGTTCGCTCCAGGGACCTAAATCACCCTCACTGTTTTTTACCTGAACACGCCAATAGTATTTTGTAGCGAATGATAAGTCATTGACTGTTCTTGTTGTGTCGTTCGACGAATCACTGATCACCGTCGTTTGAAATGTCGGAGTTGTGGATATTTGGAAATAATACTTTTCAGCATTGTCCATTTTATTCCATATAAAGGTAATATTTGAATCCAGTTGTGTTTGATGATTGGCAGGAAAGATCAAGCTTGTCCTTCCAAAATAAGATGTATCGTTAGAAAGTGTCGGTGTGGTCCAATTAATCCAGGGAGTCAGATCGGTATTATACGGAGTGGTCGAGATATCCGTATTTGCGTTTTCATTTCCAAGAAGGAACTTTTCCACAAAGGCTAAAATTTCTGGTATCTGGCTTTCTGGGACCGCGCAGTGCGCATGTCCACTGATGATGCTAAAACCGAACCTGTCGGGGATTCCGAGTGTTTTATAAACCTCCTTCACAGCTTTACTGCCTACATGGCCTGACTCATCTGCCAGCCATTCATAATCAGGATTTCCAGTCACAAATAATGCGCGGGGTGCCACCATGGCCATCAATTCATGATGGTCATATGGCAGTTTATAAACCGCGAGGGCAAATTGGAACAAGTCTTCAATAAACCATACATGACTCGTTTTGGCCAGAGTTTCCACATTCCCCAGAGTCTCCGAAACACGCCAAGTCGTGTAGCCTCCTCCGCCCGATTCCTGGGCAATGGTCAATGCGATACGCTCGTCAAACGCACCGGCAAAGAGCGCCATTTTACCGGCAAAAGAGCAACCGGTTACTCCCAGATGCTTTAAATCGATGGGAAGATCATCCTGTACCAGCTCCAGGCCATCAATCAGGCGGCTCACTCCCCAAGACCATGCACTGTAAGCACCCATATAAATAAGATCCGGATAAAGCGCGTTAATCGGTTCGCTTCCGCGGTTTTGCGTCCAAGCCATGACCTCCCCAAAATTGAATGGGACGATAGCTATTCCACGACTGATAAGTGTATCATTAGGTAAAATAGGAGTAATATTAATCATTGCAGGAAAAGGTCCCTCCCCCTCCGGGAGGATCACTGCCGAAGTTAGTGTGAGTGTGTTTCCGTTCACAGTGATGTTCACTCTAAGTGTATCATCAGTGTAGCTGGCTGTAATGCTGTCCGGACGAACAGGCTTTTCTCCAATTTCGTAATGTTCTATCTGAGCTCCAATCACTGCACGCCGGTACCGCCAGTCTGAAAAGTGCGAAATACGGCCTCTCCCGTCGGCCCACTTAAATGGATCGGGTAATGCCGTGATGACCGGGAGCTCATCGAACGAAAGCATATAGGGAATCGGGCAGTCTGCGCCTGTGTTCTCAACATCATAGACAAGGGGCATTTCCTGAGCAAATAAACCACTGAACATGAATATATTCAATAGAATAGTCAAAAGAATGGTTACTATTTTCATCACTGTCTCCAAAAGTTTAAATTGATTTTTATATACGATTAAATTTACAAAAATTTTTTAATAAATATAAAAAAACTTTTTATGGATAAGATTAATTACTTACGATGTGGCTCAGTGACGATGTAAGTCGATTCTGGTACCCAGAGAATGCCACTGAATCCAAAAATCCTCCATCTGCTGCAACCGTTTGTTATCGGCACCATTCAGAATTCGGATCACATTGCGATCCTCCACCGTCAAATCAGTTGTCTACCGCCCGTTGTAAGTTTTCGGGGTATCGAGCGCCGCGTACTTCAATTTGCGAAATAGCCTTTTCAATCTGTCTGAGATCTTCATCAGACAAATCGATATCGGCCGCACCGATGTTCTCCTGCAGTCGATGCAGTTTGGTTGTACCCGGGATCGGCACGATCCACGGTTTTTTCGCTAGCAGCCATGCAAGTGCGATCTGAGCTGGTGTGGCATCTTTCTCGGCAGCGATCCGCTTGAGTAGATCGACGACGGCCTGGTTCGCTTTTCGATTATCCACTGAAAAACGGGGAACAGTATTCCGAAAGTCGGAAGCACCAAATTCGGTGGAGGCGTCTATTTTGCCCGTAAGAAATCCCCTTCCGAGCGGACTAAATGGGACGAATCCGATGCTTAGCTCTTCAAGAGTTGGAAACGTTTTCTGCTCGGGTTCCCGCCACCAAAGCGAATACTCACTTTGTAGTGCAGCGACCGGCTGAACAACATGAGCTCTCCGAATCGTGTCAGCCCCGGCTTCGGATAGTCCAAAATGCCGGACCTTGCCTTCGTTTATGAGATCTTTGACCGTTCCGGCAACGTCTTCGATTGGTACTTCCGGGTCGACACGGTGTTGATAGAACAAGTCAATGTATTCTGATCTCAGCCGCTTAAGCGACGCCTCAGTGACTGCCCGAATGCGCTCAGGCCGACTG
>CAZIAH010000183.1:0-5303 GCA_964537715.1 uncultured bacterium
ATGTCATTCAGGTATTTTTCGATCTTTTTTTGTTGATCGCTTTCTTCGTGATCCACGACGCAGACGAAGGATTCGAAAGCTGCTTTGTAACCGAACAGTTTATCCTCATACACTTCGTAAGGACCAATCACGATTTCGATGTCTCCGGCCAAATCCATCCAGTCCATGTCGCTCTGATAATAATCGTTGGAGAGGAATGCGTCGGCCCGGCTGTTCAGGTAGGTTTTCAGTGTTTTGTCCGATGTCAATTCAGCCGCATTCCTAAGAACCTCCGCAACCGATTTCAGTTTGTCTTTATAAAATTCTGAATAGGGGATAGCTTCCAGTTTTTTCCCTTTTCTGCGAATGATGGTGAAGTTGCTTTCAAAAGCTTCCCGGTCGTCCGGATGATTTTGCACCCAGTTGTTGAATTCTTCTTTGGTCATGTCTTCCGGGTAAAAATTAGCGCCGTCGGGTTTGGGAACGGTGTTGATAAAGGGTTGGTCTTCCTCGAGCCGGTTCCACGGACCGAACATGATTTTAAACAGATCGAGATAGGCTTTAGCATCTGGATTTTTGGAGTGTTCCAGAGTTTTTAGAATATCTGGATTTTCACGATACACCTGGGAAAGAAACAGGTCGTCCATGTAAGTGGCGGCTTTGACCAGTAATCGGATCACCCGTATTTCTTTTGCGGGCAGATAGGATAAATCGTAGGTCAAAGTGACCGGTGCGAGTTTATCGAGCTGTTTTTGAACATAATCCATAGATGCTTTCTCCGTGATGACCTTCTTCTGGCAACCATAGAATATCATTGAAACAATGATCAAGATGGCGATAATAGTCCAGCTACGCATGGCATTTCTCCTTTTTCCAATTTGTTTGATTTCAATATAAATAAATTTGCAACAAGGTGCAACATGAAATCTGTAATATAAATGTAACAAATAGCAGAGATCTATTTTCAGCTAATTTTTTATTCTGTGTGCCAGAATGGCCATATATTTTATAGTAAAATGCCATATAGACGTTTTGTTGACAATTTGACAATTGTTGAAATTTCAATGACGTTTTAAACTAAGCCAAGTAAATACAATATATTATATTTAAACATTTTTGTTTGGCATATCAGTTGCATAACAAAGAGATGAACTGAGATAATCAAGAACTTGAAAGGAGGAAAAGAAAATGTCACTCATAAAATGGAGTCCTTACAGAAACCTAATTTCGCTTCCTGATGAAATCGACCGGTTTTTCAATGGTTTTGGTCTGGATCTGAATGTGTCTGATTCGGTCTGGTCTCCCGATGTGGATATTTCCGAAACCGAGAATCAGTATGAGGTTAATGCCGAGATTCCCGGCTTGAAGAAAGAAGATATCAAGCTCTCTGTTGAAGACAATGTACTTACTTTGAGCGGTGAGAGAAAAGTTGAAAAAGAAACCGACAAAAAGAATTATCACAGGGTCGAAAGAGCATACGGAAAATTTGAACGGTCCTTCCGGCTGCCAAAAGAAGTGGATGCAGAGAATATCAAAGCCAATTACAAGAATGGTGTTCTCACCGTACAACTTCCAAAAACTGAGGCCGTCAAACCCAAAGAAATCGCAGTAAGCTGATTCTTCAGGAAATACGATTCAGGAAAACAAGGTCCTTAACTTTCGGGTTAAGGACCTTGTTTATTGACAGGTTTTTTTGTTCGGTTCGATGATTCGATGAAAATAGATAAGGAAAATTTATCTTGGTCCGAAAATTTTTGTACCGATGCGAATGATATTGGCTCCTTCTTCGATGGCAATCGGGTAAGTGTTGCTCATGCCCATGGAAAGGAATTGCATCCTGATATTTGGAAGAGCAAGGGATTTGAGGTGTTCGTAACATTTTCTTGTTTCGATAAAATAAGGACGTGCCGATTCGGGATTGCCGGAAAGAGGGCCCATGGTCATCAGACCATTGACTTCGATATGTTTTAAAGCGGACAGATTCCGGATCAGTGGTTCCAGATCTTCTGGCAGTACACCGAATTTTTGAGGTTCGCGTCCGCTGTTGACTTCGATCAATACCGGCATGATTTTAGCGATCTGCGCACTTCGTTTGTCGATCTCCTCTGCAATTCGGATCGAATCGACCGTTTCAATCATGTCAAAAATTTCAACCGCTTTTTTTATTTTATTGCGCTGTAGATGTCCGATAAAATGGTATTTGACTCTTCTACCCAGACTTTCCAAAACAGAAACAGCTTCCTGAACATAATTTTCTCCGATGATACGAATGCCCGCATCGATAGCCTCGCGGATTTCTTTGACCGTACGCGTCTTGGCTGCCGCGACCAGTTCGATATTTTCGGGAAGGTTACTGAGGATAGTTTTTACATTTTCAGAAATCATATTCATGATAAGGAGTCGAATCTCTTGAAAACAATCACCACTCTAAAATAAGAATTTTGATTTCTTTTTCAAGCATATTTTAAAATATATTCTTGATTTAAGTCGGGTGAAAGAGTATATTTCCATATGAAACCACAGCGTGGAAGGATTAAGAATCAATCCATTTATTCCACGGAAGCCATTCGGTCGTAAAAGGATTGAAATGGACCTCAAAGACAGACTCAAATACTTCGAGAAAGATTTCACCCGTCCCAAAACAATCTCCGTTTCCCGCGAAAATGATATTGATCTTTACGTTGAAGGCGAAGTAATCTCCGGCGATATCGGAGAATATTTCCTGTCATCCAAAACCTATCCATCCGATACCAGACACGGAAAGGTTCCCATTCATTCTGTCCGGGAGACCGATCCTGCCATTTTTCGTCTTGTGGCCCGAGACGACACCTTCCCCGCTGTCGATTTTTCGCGAACCCTTTTTATCGATACGGAAACCACAGGGCTTGCCGGAGGCACCGGCACGGTTCCCTTTCTCATCGGAATCGGCTATTTTGTCGAGGAGGGTTTTAGGATCGACCAATACTTTATGCGGGATTACCATGAGGAAACGGCCGTATTGAATGCGGTGAAAGATCAATTTGAAAATTGTCAGGTTCTAATGAGTTACAACGGCAAGTGTTATGATTTGAATCTGCTCGCATCCCGGTTCACGCTTTCCCGGATGAAAAATCCCGCGGCCGATATCCCTCATCTCGATCTACTGTTTCCGGTTCGCAGACTGTGGCGGCGTCGGATCGGAGACTGTTCCCTGACCAATGTGGAACGGACGATTTTAGGATTCGAGCGCGTAAATGATATTCCCGGTTTTCTCATCCCGTCCATCTATTTCGAATATCTCCGAACAAAAAACGGACGCTCTCTGGCGACTGTTTTTCAGCACAACCGATGGGACATTATTGCTCTGGCGGCATTGGCTGGATTGACCGGACAGATTCATCAAACACCGCTCGAAAAGCTGAGCCATCCCGCCGATTTGTACAGTCTGGGCCGCACGTTCGAGTCGATGTCCCAGACCGAGTCCGCCATCGTTTGTCTGAAAGAAGCGATCCGCCGTGCCAGCGATTCGGAAGAAAACGAAGAAATGGTTTCCACATTGGGCATGTTGTACAAGCGGCTCGAATACTGGGACGAGGCTCTCGAAATCTGGCAGTCGATGGTCGATCATTCTGTCGGCGGAATTTCTCCGTACGAAGAAATCGCCAAATATTTCGAACACCGAAAAAGAGATTATCCACAGGCCATCGGGATTGTGAACCGGGCACTGAAACGGATCCAATTGGCCGAAGGACTGCGCCCGGAATATCGTCATGCTGTAGATCGTCGGGATCTGGAATACCGTCTAGCGAGACTGATTCGAAAATTGAATGAAAAAAAACATAAGGAGAATCGATGGATTGGAAAGTGATGGTTACCGTATTTGCCTCCGTTTTTTTAGCGGAATTAGGCGATAAGACACAACTGGCCGTATTCTGTTTTTCCATAGCCCAGAAATCCAAATTGGCCGTTTTTTTGGGAGCTTCTTTTGCCCTGATATTGACCTCTCTTCTGGCGGTTATTTTGGGCAGCGCGATCAGTCATTACATCAGGGGAATTGGACTGATCCATCGTCTCGCCGGTGTGGTCTTTATTGCCATCGGTGTGTTCATGATTTTTGGAAAAATATCTTGAACCTTCAAAGGGGGTAAAGAATGATATTTTTAAAAATCCTCGGAAAATTGATCAAGGTTCTAAGGTCCAACGCGTCCCCGTCTCAGATCGCGTGGGGGTTCGCTCTGGGAACCTTTCTCGGATTTACGCCTTTGATGAGTCTGCACAATCTCGGAATTGTCTTTCTGATTTGTATTTTGAATGTCAATATCTCCGCAGCGCTTTTCGGATGGCTTGTGTGCGGCATTCTATCTTTTTCCCTCGATCCGCTTTTTCATACCATCGGATTCAGTATACTCGTTCAGGCTGGATTTCTGAAATCCTTCTGGACTACACTTTACAACGTACCCATCGCGCCGCTGACACGGTTCAATAATACTATCGTCATGGGGAGTTTCGTGTTTTCCCTGATCGCGTTTGTTCCAGCATATTTGTTATTTCGGAAATTTGTCGTGGTCTATCGAAGTTCGTGGAACGAGAAACTGCAGAAAGTGAAATTCTTCCAAATTTTCAAGGGCAGCAAATTTGTCAAACTTTATTTTAAAGTCAGAAAACTGGGAGATTGACCCATGCGCTGGAAAGGAATCATCACATTCGTAATCCTGGTCATCGTGATCGGGATCATTTCGATGCTATTTATGAACCGGTGGGTCGAATCCGGTCTCGAAAAAACCGGGCAGGCGATCGTGGGCGCGAGGGTCGATATCGACGATCTCAAGCTCGGTCTCAGTCCGCTCTCCATCGAATGGCAGCGGCTTCAGGTCACCGATCCGCAACACACGATGAAGAATATTATCGAAACCGGCCGGACCGCTTTCCGATTGAATGTGCCGGCACTTTTGAGAAAACGGATTATCATCGATGAGATGACGCTGGCCGATGTCCGTTCCGGAACGGACCGAGCCTATGATGGGGCTTTGCCGAAAAAGAAGCCGAAAAAGAAGAAAGAACAACCAGGGCTTTTTGACAAGGTCAAAGGGAAATTAGATCAACAAATCGACCGACTGCCCGTGATGCAGTTCGATATGAATCAGGTCAAACGCAAAATGAATCTTGACAGTCTTTTTGCTTTGGTCGATCTGAAAATGGCGGACCGCGTCGATTCGGTGAAAACCGACATCAATCAAACTTCAAAAAAATGGGACGACTTTTATCGGTCTTTTCATCCGGAAGAGGATTTAAAATCGATCCGAGCCGAATTCGCCAGCATCGAACCGGAAAAGATCAAAACCCTG
>CAZIAH010000184.1:0-5295 GCA_964537715.1 uncultured bacterium
GTTAAAGATTAATGATAAGTAGATACTTAAATAAACCTATATTATGCCGCCTAACCATATATTATTCGGAACATCTTTGGTATCTAATCATATATGCAAGCATATAATTATATATGCCGGCATCTATGCATAGATGTTTTTGAAGCATCTATAATTAGATACTTTTACGGAGAGCCCTCAGATATTATTTTTGACTTTATACCAAGTTGACAAACATCTCCAAATGGAAGTTGCCAGAGTTTCTTTTTTGGATTCCATATCCCGCCTGCATTTTTAACAACTCGTCGCAAAATAGTCTCATAACCTTCGATACGGAGGTAAACAAGTTGAGTAGGAGGGATTCCATGTTCTTTGTTTTCCCAGCGGCTTTCATCGATAATAAGTTCAATGGTTTTCAGTCGTTTTTTTTGGATAGCATCATATCTGTATCTTACGCAAACCAATCGATCTCCGTATTCATTTAAAAGTTTCTTTGTTCCTTTTTGACCTGGTTTTAGCACCAAGCGGGTTTTTGCATCTGTAAAAGTATCCATCTTACAGCCGATCTGAAGGACTGATGACCCCCTTTCCGCCTTTGTTCAAAACATGTGTATAAATCATGGTTGTTTTTACATCTTTGTGGCCCAACAATTCCTGGACTGTACGAATATCGTAACCGTCTTCTAAAAGGTGGGTGGCAAAACTATGCCGGAAGGTATGGCTGGTTACATGTTTGGCAATTCCTGTTTTTCGGACAGCTTTACGAAGAGCTTTTCTCAACACTGATTCGTCCAGATGATGACGGCGTTGTATCCCACTTCGGGGGTCGGTACTTATGTGAGATGCAGGAAAAACATACTGCCAGTGCCATTCACGGGCAGCATGTTTGTATTTTTGGGTGAGGGCATACGGCAACTCCACTTCCCCATATCCATTGGTTAGATCTTTTTGATGAATTTTTTGTACACGTTCTAAATGAACCTTCAGAGGTTGTTCCACAATTTTTGGAAGAAGGGTGACTCTACTTTTTGCGCCTTTGGCTTCCCAAATATGTATTTGATGGTATGCAAAGTCAATGTCTTTGACCCGAAACCTCAAAGCTTCTTTCAATCTTAAACCGGAGCCGTAAAGTAATTGACTCAATATCCAAGGAGTTCCCTTGAGTTGCTCCAGTATAGTTTTGACTTCAATGCGTGAGAGTACAACAGGTAAATGTGCTGGTTTCTTTGCCCACACGATGGAATCAAATTCAGCGAGATCTTTTTCCAGTACGTTTTTGTAAAGAAATACCAAAGCACATAATGCCTGATTTTGAGTGGATGCTGAAACTTTTTTCTTTACAGCCAGATGAGTCAGGAACTGACTGATGTGTTCTTCTCCCAGATCTTTAGGATGGGTGATGTTATGGAAATAGACATATTGTTTAATCCATTGAATGTAGGTTTTCTCAGTGGCGTAGCTGTAATGCCTTGTTCTCAGGGCATGCCGAACCTGATCGAGCAGTTTGGGGGGGTTGGTAATAATAGTGTTATTTTTCTTGGAATCAATATGAAATGGAATTATTCTTGAAACCGTTTCCATTATTTCATATCTTTCGATTTGAGTTTAATTTTTCAGCGGTGGATTCTTAGATGCGAAATTATTACGAAAATATAAAAATTTTGAGTGATTATCAAGTAAAATTTTGACAAAAGAAAAACGCTCTGGATTTTTCATACAGAGCGCTTTTGTCAATCAAGATTAAAAACTGTAGCGGATATTCTGAGCGATTGGTGCTGCTTCCCAATTTAATCGGTCGGCAGAAACCGGGGAGGTCTCCTGTGATGGGTTCCCTGTTCATAGGCATAGGCCATTTCCAGTAATACAGGTTCGCTCCATGCCCTGCCAAAGAAAGAAATGCCAACGGGTACGTCACCAATAAACCCCATGGGAACATTGATGTTGGGATAACCGGAAAGCGCCGCATAGACCGAAGTGGACATCATAAAATGATCCCCGTTGATCAAGTCTGTTTTCCATGGTGGTCCACCGGTAGGGGCAACGATTGCATCCAGTTGATATTTGTTCACGACCCGATCAATCCCGTCGTCCCGATACCCTTTCAGCATATTGTTAACGGCTTCTTTGTATTCTTTGGATTCAAGATTTCCTTTGGCCTGTGATTCTTGCATCGTTGTCAGATCAAAATACAACATTTCTAGACTGTCCGCCAGCGTTGCCTGGATGGCTTCTTCGAGGTTCGATATCTTGGCGTTTTTCCCAAGCCTGTCAAAATATTTTTTTAATCCATCCTTGAATTCATAGGCCAGAACCTCAAGCGAATTGGTATAGGGCGTTCCTTCTACCAGTTTGTCCAATTCGATCACCTCAGCGCCCTGGCTTTTTAAAGATCGGACGGCCCGGTGCATCAGTGTATCCACTTTAAAATGCGTTCCCTCCTGAGATTTGAGATAACCAATGCGTTTTCCCTTTAAACCATCTTTTTTTAAGAATTGAGTATAATCGTTGTAAAATTTGCCGCTGCCGGCCAGTGTTTTTTGATCGCTGGAGTCTATGCCAGTAACCGCCCCGAGCAGGATTGCCGCGTCTTTAACCGTGCGAGCCATGGGTCCTGCCGTGTCCTGTGTGTAGCTGATCGGCACAATACCGGACCGGCTCCAGAGACCCACTGTTGGTTTGATGCCGACGATACCGTTGGCGTTTGAAGGACACATGATCGAGCCCCAGGTTTCAGTGCCTATGGCAACGGCGCATAAATTTGCCGATACGGCCACAGCGGATCCTGAACTTGAACCGCACGGATTCCTGTCCAGTACATAAGGATTTTTTGTCTGGCCGCCGACTCCGCTCCAGCCGCTCGATGAGAAAGAAGAGCGGTAATTTGCCCATTCACTCAGGTTGGCTTTACCGAGGATCACTGCACCGGCAGCTCTCAGCTTTTTTGCAACCCAGCTGTCCTGTGGCGGATAAGAGTCTTTGAGAATTCTGGAGCCCGCTGTTGTGGGCATTTTGTCATGCGTATCGATATTGTCCTTCAGTATAATCGGGATGCCATACAAGGGTCCCCGGTTTTGGCCTGAAGAGAGTGCCTGGTCCAGTGAATCGGCAATGGTCAATGCATCCGGATTGACCGTGATGATGGCATTGAGTTTCGGTCCGTTGCGGTCAATCTCCTCGATCCGATTAAGATAAAACTGTACGATCTGTTTGACTGAATAGCTGCCATTCTGATATCCCTGTTCGATCTCCGTAATTGTAATTTCATCGAGCGAGAGGGAACGAACTTTATTGGATGCTTCTTTTAACTTGCAGGAAGGTAGGAAACTGAAAACTAAAAGAAATGCAAAAATCACAAAAGGATATTTAGTCGTTTTCATATCGCATCCTGTTCTTGTTGTATCAATGAGAATGAATCATTTTGTACGCCTTCGGGATAGATATCCTGTTTATCTTGCGCTCAGAATAGATAAGGAGCAATCTGACACCACACCGAGCAATTAAAAAAATACCCTGAGAAAAATGTTCCAGGGTAGTCATTTTTAGATTATTGTTTTTTTATCAACTTTTCATAATCGTCATGTGAACCTATCCATACCCAAATAAAATCATTCGCATCCTCAATAGCCAAAGCCCTATAAGTAAGTCCAATCCTGACAGACCACAAATTTCCAATCTTTTTAAATTGCAATGACGGATGTCTTGGATTATTCTTGAGCAATTCAAAATTTTTATTTGCAAGTTCCTGAATATCTCCTGGTAAATTCTTATATCTTTCCCAGAACTTTTCAGTTGCTTTATGCATTATAGATTATTTATTTTGTTGTCGATCTTTGCCTGATCGACTTCTTTGGTTAGGATGTCCAATTTACCCGACAAGGAATCTTCGGCTATTTGTTTATCCCATTTTTCCCAATCTCTTTCCAAAAACCAGCGACGAAAACGGCTGTATTCCTCTTCAGGTAAAGCATCTACCGCAATTTCTATTTCTTCCACTCGCGTCATTTTAAGTATCTCCCGATGAATCATACTGTTTTTTATACTCTAAGAATGCGCAGTTGTTTTCAATAATAAAAATGCAACTATTGTTTAAAATAATGGAAATCACTGAAGAAATCAAGAGGAATTCAAAAAACTATTTCGGAACAGAATCAATAAAAAAACCGTTCCGGGACGGGCGGAACGGTTAATAATGGGTAAATGTTCTGTCTGTTCTATAGCGTTTAGTTCTTAATACTCCGCGCCTTCTGTTTCCATTTCCTCGCCGTTGTTCTGTTCTCTTTTTTCGGTTTTATAGTTGTTGATGTTAATGGTCACATTTAGCATGAATACCGGGGCTTTGCGCTTGAAGCGGTAGTACCTGTAGAAGTCGGAACCTTCCGACGTGCCTTCGTGCAGATGAGTTTGGAAAACATCATTGACCTGCAAAGTAACAGAAAGGGCTTTATCGAAAAACATCTGTCTCAGAGCGACATTGGTCCAGATGTGTCCCGAACGCGTGCCCTGAGCCGTGGCCGTCGGGCTGTTGTAGATTTCGTTGATCTGAAGCCGCGTGGATGGGGTGATCTTTATGATATTATTGAACCGAAGGTTGTAATTGAAACTGGATTCTGAAAAGGGTTCTCCGAGAATGATCCCCTCAATTTGGTAATTGTAGAGATTGGCCATCCAGTTGAGATTCAGCCATTTGAACGGATCCATAATGAACATAACTTCGGAACCAAAAGCGTAATCGCTACCGACATTTTCAATGGAGTGAAGCGTAATATTGGCATCGTATACGCTCTGTACTCGTTCCACTTTGTTGTGGGTCACCCGGTAATAGAATTCCGTGGAGAACATGTTCTGTCCGAAAAAGGTTTGAAACCCGAGTTCGTATGAATCAATATACTCGGGCTTGAGAGCCGGATTTCCGATGCGGACATTGTAGGCGTCCATCCAGGTTTCGAAGGGTTCGAGGTACCAGTCGCGTGTGCGCTCGATGCGCCGGGAGTAACTGGCCATAATCTGCTGTTTGGTGGGGAAGTGATATGATGTGTGCAGTGTCGGGAACACATCCCATCGATCGATTGTAAAATCCTGCGCTTCGCCGACGAGTGAAATCTTTCTGCCGGTGTACTCGCCCCGCAATCCAGCCTGAATGCCAAAATTTCCGAATTCATTCGAGAGTGTGGTATAGAGGGAATGAATGGTGCGCTGGTAATCGACGTCATGGGCGTATTCGGTTAAATCGACATAAACGGACTGGAGGGAATCGAATTCCGACAGGCTGGTCGCATCCTTGGAAAGACTGAACCGGCTCTGAAGACCGGCTTCGAA
>CAZIAH010000185.1:0-5119 GCA_964537715.1 uncultured bacterium
CGGGATGAGTTCAATTCCTTCAGTGAATGAACCTCCATTTTCAGGAGATTTTTCGTTAGCCGCAGGTTTTTTGAGCCACTTTTTTCTAAAAAAAGTGGCATATCAATTTTAAAATCGCAGAGCGAACTTTTCAGTTATTTTTCACTGATCATCAAATGGTTGAGAAACTTTTTACTTTTATTAAACTGAACATGAATAAGGTTACATTAAAACTCAATCGTAATTCCGCCAACCGGAAATACCTGAAACTGATAAATATTATCGATGGTTCCATCGCTTTGATAAGCATACATCCAGATATTATTACGTGCATAGACATTCATGATATCGATAAAGGTGACCATATTCCATTTTTTGAACATAAACCGTCTGTCCAGACGGATGTCTAATCGGTGATAAGCCGGATAACGCTCTGTATTGATATCAGCAGTTGGAGGAACAATCCAGGTTTGATACCGCGGTAGATACACTGGTTTTGTATACGGTCTTCCGCCAAGATAACGCCAGCGAATCCCAATCTCCACCTGATCGGCAAACGGAAGTATCCATGAGAATATATTGTAGAAAAGATTTTTGGACATTTTTTGATACCAGATCTTATCCCGCAGATCAAAACGCAGACCGCTGACAAAGGTAAAAACATGACGGTAATCATAATCCCATGCATAGGTTTTATTGTAGCGGGGATCGTGGGCCCTGGCATTGGAATAGGAATAGCTGATTGTATAATAATGGTGCTTGGAGCGTTTTTTCTGTAGAAAGACCTCAACACCCCTGGCATAGCCTTCTCCCTTATTAACCAGACGCCCATATGACGCATCAAACGGATCGGGGGACAAGCTGCTTTCCGATACAGGAACATTCTGGTAGTCCTTATAAAAAATCTCTAGAGTACCTCTAATATCCTCCCGAAACAGATGTTCGATGCCCAGCACAATCTGCTGAGTTCGATAATAATCCAGATCTTTATTCAAGGGATGACCCGACACAGAAATATAAGCAGGCGTTTGAGAATGCTGGCCATAAGCCAGATTCAAATTGGTCACGGGAGTCAGTGCGTAGGTCAGTCCCAGTCTCGGATCAATAGCATGTTTGCCCGTATAATCAAAATAATCGAACCGCAGACCCAGTGTGGCTGTCAAGCGGCTCAATAACTGCTGTTTGACCTGTCCAAAAAGCGCGGCTTTCATTGTGGTTTTCTGAATATCCTGAAGATAGGCATCGTAATAGAGAGAATCTCCGATATAAGCTGGTGGAGTGACAGACGTATCATAAATGCACAATGTATCTCGATCTGACCACTGATATAAATTAAACGGAATGGATTTGATCTGTCCTCCGAAATTCAGTTCGGTCTTTTCGACCGGCAACAATGTGACTTCGGCTTTCAGAGTTCTTTCAATTTCCGTCGATACATTTTTATAATACGCATATCCGCTCGTATGATAAACATATTGATTCCAGTAATTCAACGTCTGAGAAAGAGTGACTCGTGAAAATCCCATGTGACCGAAAAGATGGCGCCAGGTACCACCCACAGCGTACTGATGACTCAACGATCGTACATTCTCCGCACCCCGACCATACCCACTTTCATCATCTTCTATTGTAATCTCGTCGTTTCCATAAATTCCATTGATCAGAATGCGATCATTTTTAGTCAGATCATAAGTCAGTTTCCCCTGAAGACTGTAATAATGAGGCACTGCTGTTAATCCTGTGGATGATATAATCAGATCAAGAAAGCTTTTCTGGGCACTTAAAATGTACGATCCTTTTCCTTTTGCGATGGGTCCTTCAAATAAAGCACCGGCACCGGACATTCCCAAATACACCTGGCCCGAGATTTTTTCCCGGTTACCGTCGCGTAATGAGATATCCAGAACCGAAGAGGCTTTATCCCCGTATCGTGCAGGAAAAGCGCCAGCATAAAAATCGACACGGCGAACCATTAAAGTATTAATCATATTAATCGGTCCACCCCCTGCCCCTTGATTTCCAAAATGATTGGGATTGGGAATCTCAATCTGGTCCATAATGAAAAGGTTTTCTCCGGGCATCCCGCCGCGAACAATGATCTCATTTTCCTGATCCGAACCTGAAACCACTGCCGGCAGAACCTGCACAACGCGCTGAATATCCATGACCGAACCCGGATCCATCCGGATTTCCTCAAAATCAACACTTCGGTTACTGACGACTGCATCCTTGGCTTCATGAAAATAACCGGCTGACACAGACACACCCTCACCTTCCAGAACAGTGGCTTTCATTTCTATTTTTTGCCATGTGATTTTATTTGGATTCACAACCACCTCGTTGATAACCCGTGTTTCGTAACCCATCATCATAAAACGGACCCGATAGATTCCAGGTGGAATACGCTCGACGATATAATTTCCGTTTTCATCGGAAGCGGTACCCAGTTGCGTCCCCTCGAGCATGATATTCACTGCCTGTAATGGATTCTGTGTCGCTTCATCCAAAACCTGCCCGCGAATCTTTCCGAAAAGATTGGCATCATTCGATTCAACAGCTTGTATCCGACTAAAAAGTGATAGTAATAAAATGCATAAAAAAATGATCCATTTCTTCATCCTTGTTCTCTCCCTCTTTTTATTTAATTCAGGTTTTAGAAACCATTAAAAAGTAATCATCTCTGTCAAAGTTTTACGCAACAAACGACAAATGGTTGTTTTTTAATTAAGATCAAAAATTACAAAATAATTCTTTCAAGATAAAGAATTTTCTATTAAAAAACTACTTGCAATTTTTAACTTCATTTATTATAATATACAAGTTAAGTAGATAAAGGTTGTATTTTTTTTCCTGTTTTGCGTTATCGTTCACGCTATTGTAAAATAACAAATTATGGTTACTCCTTCAGGTCATTACCGAATGTACAACTATTTCTAATAATCCTATATACAATCAAAGTAGACTTCCCGGAAAGGAGGATCTGGAGGAAACAAAACACTTTCAATCATTAGTCATTGTTGATATCATTTACAAAATCTAAAAGGGGATTAAAATGAAAAAAATGATATTTTGGGTTTTCATCGTGGCAATTGCCATAAGTATGTGGGGAGAGCTCCTTGGTGGTGTCACCGGTAAAATTACGGGTAAAATCACCGACAAGGAAACAGGAGATCCTCTATACGGCTGTAATATTATGGTCGAAGAAACATCCTTGGGATCTGCCGCTGATGCAGAGGGATACTATACAATTTTAAATGTTCCGCCAGGAATCTATAGTCTTCGCGCGTCTATGATGGGTTATCAAACCCTGATCATCGAAGATGTTCGCATCAATATTGACCAAACCACATCCATTGATATGTCTCTGGCACAGACAGTACTTGAGTCTGCGGAGTCCGTTACAATCGTTGCGGACCGCCCCCTGGTCCATAAAGATATGACCTCATCACTTTCTTCTGTCAGCAGCAGCGACATCAATGCACTGCCTGTTCAGAATGTGAATGATGTGCTCGAACTTCAGGCCGGGATTACCAAATCGGGTTCGGCAGGAGAAGACCTTCACATCCGGGGAGGCCGTTCCGGTGAAATCGCTTTTTGGATAGACGGCGTCGCTGTCACGGATGCGTATGACGGGAAGATAGGAGTTCTCGTAGAAAATTCATCCATCCAGGAACTTCAGGTGATCAGCGGAACCTTCAATGCCGAGTACGGACAGGCCATGTCCGGTATCGTCAACATCATCACAAGTGAAGGCGGAAAGAAATACTCAGGCCACCTGAAAACCTATTTTGGCGACTACCTGACTTCCGGAGATGAGTTTAAGATATTGAAGGGCGTAAAACTCACGAGCGATCCCAATACGCATGCAACCAAATCCATCGGTATCCTGAAAAATCCACTGGCCGACTTAAACCCCATTTATAACGGAGAATTCAGCCTGAGTGGCCCTTTTCCTTTTCTAAAAAACAAATTGTCCTTTTTCGTAAACGGCCGGCATTTCTACGACGACGGTTATCTCTACGGAAGCGAATGGTTTAAGCCGACGGGTGTACCCGGGGACAGTTCCACCGTGGCCCTGAACCCTTATCAAAGAACATCGGCTCAGGCAAAATTGACATTTCGTGCCAGTTCAAATATCAAACTCAATTACAGTCTTTTCTGGAACCAGTGGAAAAACAAAACCACGTATTGGCTCGGATTTCGGAATCCGAAAACTCCGAATAGCCAATATCCGATAACAGGTCATGAGATGCGCTATGTACCGGGAGGACTTCCGACACAAAAGAGCAATGGATTGTCCCAAATCCTGACCTGGAACCACGTATTGTCACCCAGCACTTTCTACGAAATCCGGCTGAATCATTTTTATTCCGAATACAAACGATATGTATTCGAAGATCCCAATACAGTTCCAGATTACCTTGTCCGTGTTACCGTTGCCACAGATTCGGTACGGATTTTGGATCTAAACGTCCCCGAAGATTTGGCTTATTTTGATTATGCAAAACAAAACCGACTTGCTTACGAATATTTCATTGATCCGAATGGCCCTGTCGGATATGTACATCCCGACTCGATATCCGCACCCACATCGGACAGTTTCTACAGAGTCGGAATGGACATGAAGCATTCCAACAGAAGCACTGCGTATTGGTTGGGAAAATTCGATCTGACAAGTCAGACAACCCGAACCCACCAAATCAAAACCGGATTTGAATTCCGCCAGTACGAGCTGAAGCTGGACGAATATACCCTGATTCCTAAAACTGTGGGCGGCGAAGAAATCGTCCCGTTTGTACCTGCCATTCCGGACGTCTCGAGCATCTACCACGATGTCTATACGCGCAAGCCTATCGAAGCCGCCGGTTATATTCAGGACAAGATCGAATTCAACAACATCATCATGAACATTGGCCTTCGTTTCGATTACTTTGACGCCAATGCGACCATTCCCGTGGATGAATCGGACACCAACATCTATAATCCGTTCAAAGACGAAAACAAATACAAAAATCCAGACGCACCAGTAGATGAAAGGATCGAATACACGCCCGAAGAACGAAAGGCGTTCATGCTGAAAGCGGTCAAACCCAAATACAAATTCAGTCCGCGTCTGGGTATTGCCTACCCCATCACAGAC
>CAZIAH010000186.1:0-5059 GCA_964537715.1 uncultured bacterium
TTTTCATCCAGTCCCACGTAAAGGAGCATGCCGAACTGCATCTGCTTTTTTCCATGATGGTGACGATTCCCCGGCTGCAGCGCAATCCAACAATCAAGGAGCAGGCCAAAGACCTGGGGCTTGAGAAAAATATGTCCTATGGCCTTCTCGGTTATCCCATTCTTCAGGCAGCGGATATTCTGGTCTACAAGGCCAATGCCGTGCCTGTGGGGGAAGACCAGGCTCCTCATGTGGAAATTACACGGGAAATCGCCCGGCGTTTCAATGGTCTTTACGGTGAAGTTTTTCCGGAACCGGAAACGCTGCTCACCAAATTTGCGCGGCTGCCCGGTCTGGAGGGGCGGAAGATGAGCAAGTCTCTGGACAATGCAATCTATCTTTCGGATTCACCCGAAGAAATTATGAGAAAAATAATGAAGGCATACACGGATCCGAAGAAAATCCGGAAAGACGATCCCGGCAATCCGGACGGCTGCGTGGTTTTCGCCTATCAGGAAAAATTTGCCCCGGATAACATCAAACAAATCAGAAAAGATTGTCAGGAGGGCAGGCTGGGATGCGTCGCTCACAAGAAAGAATTCGCACGAACCCTGGCCGATTGGCTGCAACCGTTCCGGGAGAAACGCGCCTATTATGAATCGCACCGGGATGAGATCCAGAAAATCATTGCCGAAGGAGACGAAAAGGCCAGAGAGGTGGCCCGTGCAACCATGACCGAAGTCAGAAAGGCCATGTCCTTGGGGTAGATATTCAGGCAGAGAAAGCCGAAGAAATCAAAGAAGGATATCGCGTCCAGCTTCCGAATTTCGAGGGCCCGCTGGATCTTCTTCTTTTTCTGATCAAAAAAGAAGAGATCAATATCTATGATATCCCCATCGCGACCATTACGAAGCAGTATCTGGAATATATCGAACTCATGCAGGAGCTGGATCTTGAGATCGCCGGAGAATTCATTCTCATGGCGGCCACATTGATCCGCATCAAAGCCAAAATGCTTTTGCCAAAGGAAACCGACGAAGAAGAGCTGGAGGAAGAGGATCCCAGGGCCGAACTGGTCCGGCAGCTATTGGAATATAAACGTTTCAAGGAAGTGGCTGAATCCTTTGTCGAGATCGAAGAGAAACAAAGGCGGATCTTCCCGAGGGTCTATTTTAAATGGGCCAAGAAATATGAAGCAGAAGAAACGGACGAAGAATTCCTGAAAGATGTTTCGATCTTTGATCTTCTCACGGCATTCAAATCCGTTTTGGACAATATGCCGAAAGACTCCTCACACCAGGTGGGAGCCATCGGAGTGACGATCGAAGAACAAATTGCCAATCTTCTCAAACTTTTGGAGGAAAATGAACGATTGGTTTTCAGCGATCTTATAAAAAAATATCAGGAACGTATCACAATTGTGGTTACCTTTGTCGCAATACTGGAACTGATTCGAACACACAGAATCGTGATACAGCAGGCCTCCCTGTTCGGTGAAATCTATATATGCAGGAGATAGATCGACATTGGGGAGAAGAGATGGAGATTTTCTGAAACAGGTCGTCGAAGCGATCATTTTTGCTTCGGATGAGCCGGTTTCAGTCAAACAGATCAATGCGCTTGTGGAAGGAGTGACCCCTTCCCAGGTCGAAAAGATCATTCAGAATTTGAATTTGGAATATACACAGACAAACAGGGCATTTCACATCGTTAAAATCGCCGGCGGTTACCAACTGGTCAGCCGGGATTCGTTTTCCCCCTGGATTCAGAAACTGTTTCAGGGGAAGAGAAAATCCAGATTGTCGCAGGCGGCACTCGAAACGCTCTCTGTAATCGTTTTCAAGCAGCCCGTTTCCAAAACCGAGGTTTCGGCCATCCGCGGTGTTAATTGTGACGCTGTGATGAAAACGCTGTTGGAAAGAAAACTGATTTCCATTTCGGGACGGTCCGAAGGACCGGGAAGACCGCTGATTTATAAAACCACAAACGAGTTCTTGCGGTATTTCGGCGTGAATGACATTTCCGATCTTCCCAGGCCGAGAGAGATGGAAGAGATTCTGAAGGAGGAAGGGAATCTCCCGGAAAGTCCAGCTGAATAGATATCTTGCACTTTGCGGAGTGACATCCCGGCGCAAGGCAGGTGAAATGATATCTCAGAAAAGGGTCCGGGTCGATCAGGAAATTATTTCAGAACCAGGATATCGAATTGATCCGGATACCGATCCTGTTTTTTTGGACGGAAAACCGGTCAAACCGCCGAATCATTTTCGAACTGTTCTTTTAAATAAACCCAGTGGTGTGCTGACGACGGTTCGGGATGACCGAGAACGAAAAACAGTGATCGATCTGATTCCTCTAACAGAACGACTTTTCCCTGTGGGTCGGTTGGATTTGGACACGACAGGTGTTCTTCTCCTGACCAATGACGGCGATCTGGCCTATCGGCTGACCCACCCGAAATATGAAATCGAAAAAGTCTATGAAGCCTGGGTCGAGGGTTTGATCGATGAGAAAATCTGTCAGAAGTTCAAGGAGGGCATCGCCATCGATCCGGGTGTGATCGTCTCCGGTGAGGTTCGAATTCTAAAAAAAGAACGAAACCGATCCAGATTGGAAATCCGGATTCATGAAGGGAAAAAAAGGCAGATTAAACGGATGTGCCAGGCTGTCGGGCATCGGGTGCTTTTCCTTGAACGAATCAACTTCGCAGGATTGATCTCCGAAGGATTGAAGCCGGGAGAGTGGCGGGAGCTGACATCTGTCGAAGTTCGACGATTGTATGAATTGACGGGTTTGGGGATGAAAGGGAAACGGGGAATGGGGAACAGTAAAAGGGAGACGGGAGTACGGAGACAGGAGACCGGATTAAAGATATAATGAATATGATTATGGGAAATCCATGGTGGTTGTGATTGACGGGCCCGCGGCATCGGGCAAAAGCACGACGGCAAGAAAGGTTGCCGAAAAACTGGGATGGTTTTATCTCGATACGGGTGCGATGTACCGGGCCGTGACCGTCAAAGTTCTGCAAAATGGCATTCCCTTGGACAATTCCAAAGCGATTGCCGAAACCGTCGAAAAGATGAAGATCAAATTAAAACCCGGTAGGGAGGGTTTGAAAATAGAGGTGGACGATAAAGACGTTACTTCGGAAATCCGCACTCCCGAAGTGGACCGAGCGGTCGGGCCGGTTTGTGAAGTAGCGAAAGTCCGGGAAATTCTGGTCCGGAAGCAGCAGGAAATCGGCGCTTCCGGTCATGTCATCGCAGAAGGTCGGGACATGGGGACTGTGGTCTTTCCGAATGCCGATTTGAAGTTTTACATGATCGCCTCTGTTGATGAAAGAGCAAAACGACGTAAAAAAGATTTGGAAAAACAGGGCATTGAAATTTCTCTAAAAGAGATAAAAAGTGAAATTCAAAGACGTGACCAGCGGGACAGCACACGCTCGCACAGTCCCTTAATGCAGGCCGAGGATGCTGTTCAAATCGACACGACCGAACTGAAAGTTGGAGATCAGGTCAATCGGATCATTGACCTGATCATGAAAAAACAGACACTTTTACAGAAGAACTAATCATCGATAAAAGCAGGAATTCAGGATAGAATGATTTCTATAATCGAATCCAAAGCCAGACCCTGTCCGGGTGTTCAACGCGCCATTGAAATGGTAGAGGAAGCACTTCGCAGGGAAGAAAAACTCTTTCTCGTCGGCTTATTGATTCACAACCAGCGTGAGGTTGATCGGCTTTGCGAGATGGGTCTTCAGCAGATCGATCTGGATGTGCTTGATGATCCCAGAAAAAGGGATAAATATGCGAATGGCCGGTTTCTCATACGTGCTCACGGAGAACCGAAAGAGATTTTGAAACGCATTCAAGATTTTGGGTATGATGTGCTTGATGCCACCTGTTCCATAGTTCGTCATTCACAAGAGCTGATCGAGCAGCATGTTCGGGAAGGATGGAGTATTGCCATTGTTGGGAAAAAGGATCATCCGGAAGTGATCGGTTTGCTGGCGCATGCGAAAGGTTCCGGAGCGGTGATTTCCAGTCTCGAAGAAGCATCCACGGTCGATCTCGATGAACGCACTTTGCTTCTGGCCCAGACGACCATCGATGGTCAGTTTTTTCATGTTGTGGGTCGGCTGTTGTCCAAGCGCCTGTCTGGATTGAAAATCATCGATACGACCTGCCGATTCCTCAAGACGAGACAAAAGGATATTTACGCCTTTAGCAAGACAAAAGATGTCATTATACTTGTTGGAGGGGATAGTTCTTCGAACTGCCGTCTGCTTCATCAAACTTCGCTCGCTGTCAATCCGCATTCCTATAAAGTGCAAAGTCCCGATGAGATCGATCATAGATGGTTTAACGACGGTGATCAAGTCGGCATCACAGGAGGTGCCTCGACACCGCGGTGGCAGTTGGAAGAAATGAAAAGTTTTTTCAATAATCACCATTTCGATAAAAACCCGAAAGGGTTAAAAAATAAAAAAGGAGGAAGATTTTTATGTTGGATCCGGAAAAAAACGAACAGAAAAACATAGGAAAGGAGGATGAGCTGAATCAGACGACCGATAAAGAATCCATTCAGAATGAAGAAGCGAAACCATCAGAAATGACAGAAACGCCCCCAATCGGTACGGAGGAAGAACCCGGCACATATTCTGATGAGGAATTCAAAAAATTTGCCGATCTTTATGACCGTACTTTGCGTGATATTAGTGAGGGTCAGGTCGTGGATGGAAGAGTACTCGCCATCACGGATAAAGATGTTTTGGTGGATATTGGATTTAAATCGGAAGGAGTGGTTCCTCTTGAGGAGTTCGAGAATCCTTCTGAAGTCAAAATAGGTGATCATGTCGAAGTCTTTTTAGATACGATTGAAGATACGGACGGACAGCTCGTTCTATCCAAGAAAAAAGCCAATTTCGTACGCATCTGGGATAAAGTGATCGATTATCACGAACGGGGCGAAACCATCGAGGGTAAATGTGTCCGCCGAATCAAAGGGGGGATCGTTGTCGATCTCATGGGCGTGGATGCATTTTTGCCCGGTTCACAGATTGATGTGAAAC
>CAZIAH010000187.1:0-5005 GCA_964537715.1 uncultured bacterium
GCAGTGAAGCGGCTTTCTTTTTTACCTCTTTATTTTTTTCCTTTTTGAAAATTTTGAATACATCGGTTCTTTCGACTTCTGTACCGGGTTCGAATTTTTCCAAAGCAACCCATCGGACCTGGGCATTTTTATGGCTCATCAGTTTCTTGGTCACCAAATGGGCCTTTTCCGGCGCGGATTCCTTTAAAATGTTAAGCAAGTCTCTTACTACGATGGGTTCACAATATTCGAGGCGGTCAACCACCTCGCTGGCAATTTTGTCTTTCATTCGAAGGAAAATGTACCTGAATTTATTGCGATGGGCCGGATTTTTATTGGCGATGTATGCATCCACAAGAGATTTGGCAGATTCGTATTCGGCTCTGAGAAGAATGTACGTAATATTGTCCAAATCCATTTTGCTGGCTTCGGGGACCAGCGCGATGATGCTGTCCACGGTTTCCTTGTTGGTAATTTTCTCTATACCTTCTTTGATCTCCGAGATGATTTTGTTGTTTTTTCGCTGCTCAGGCCGTGTTTTTTCCGTATAGAATTCGACAATCTCTTTGATTCTTTCCGTGTCTTTGGAGTCCAGCAGTTCCGGAAGGATGCTAACCACTTTATCTGTGAATTTTTTAAAATCCTCAGGTTTGTTTTCGAGCCAAAGAATATTGAGCAGGAGCCACAGCTTTTCCTTTTTGAGTTCCTCTTCTTCCATGGACTGAACGAATTTGTTGATCAGAGGCGTGAGTCTGGCCACGTAAATGAGTGTATCCACTTTTTTATTGATAACGGCATCTACAGTGATGTTGTAAATCTGTTTCATGAAGTTGCTGTCGGGGTGTTTCTTGAAAATCTCCATGATTGACATTTGGAGTTTGGATAATGTTTCCGCATTGACTATTCTTTTACTGAACAATTTATCGGCAACCATCATGACCATGTTGTCCGATTTACCCGAATCCGGAGCAAGCTTGTCAAACACCTTTAGCAGATTCTCGTTGAAGGTGTCTTCATTACTGATCAAAGACTCGATAAATTCGGCAATGTAACTTTCCGAGAAATCCTTGGTAATGGTCTCTGCGAGGTCGAATTCCTGATCTGTATCCACGGTCTGTTCGAAGAGAGTATTGATCAAATCCGGATGGAGCTGCGCGATCACGTTCATCAGTTTAACTTTAAGGTCTTTCGCATTGTCCGTAGAATAGTTATCGAAATATTCACAGATTTTCATGATGGTGTTTCGAATACCTTGAACGGTATCTTCATCCTGAAGATGATTCACGGCTTCCCGGTATACTTTGTTCAATGTGGAGGCCGATTTTTTCTCGTCGGTAAAGAAATCCACCAAGAATTCCCTTTTGGAATCAGGGAGTTTGCCGGTTTTGGACTCTTCCGCAATATCGAATAGAAACTTCCAGACTTTTTCTTCTTCCGAAACGACTTTCCTATTGGCACTATCCAGAAGGGAACTGTAATCGAGTTCCTTGATTCGTAAATAATTGCTGGTGGATATGTTTTTTAAAATGCCGCCTTTTTCGCGGATAGTTTTCCGATCCTGCCCGATAAACGTGAAAAATGTTTTGAGTTCATTGAGCTGGATACCCTGCAGGAAGGTCAACGAACTTAATCCACGTGTATGCAGATAATTGGCGACTTCACTGTAACAATCGTCATGATTATCGATCAATTTCCCATTGATATAGAGCTGATCCTGTGAGATACCCAGGCTGAATTGCTTCTTGTGATTAAACCATTTATCCAGTGAAGTTTTGAAATTATTTATCGAATAGACATTGATGGGATGGTCGGATGCGTAAAAGATACTGTTTTTTAACGTGATACGCAAATTTCGTACGATAGGATCAAATAGTTTTGTTTGCTCTTCGACTTTTTCCAACATATTTCTCCCGCTTGAATCGAAATGTATTCAGTTTGGGTTTGTGTTGTTCTTTAATGTCCTGATTTAATTTAAATTAGCATATTTCATGCCAGAATGTTTGTATTTTGAATTTTTTGTTGAAATTATGAATGTTTGTTCACAATTCAAAAATGAAAGCGCTTTCGTCTTTTTTCTAACTGTTTGATAAAGCGATAAATAAGATACTTGATTTTGGATGGTTTCGTCTTTAAATTAAGTTGATACCGATTCGGTTTTTAATAGGTAATATATTATCTCTATTCTTGAATTTTTAATTGTGAAATCCTTGAAAAAGGAGTTGATTTTTGAGTGGTCTGCCGAAAAATTTTAAGTATCATCCTTTAACTCCGAATCGATGGCCTGACTTCGAACGGTTGTTTGGAGATAAAGGTGCTTATGGCGGATGCTGGTGCATGTGGTGGAGAATCAGCCGAAAAGAATTTGAGCAGCAGCAGGGAAAAGGGAACAAAAGAGCGATGAAACAGATTGTGACGTCGGGTGAGGTCCCCGGCATTCTTTTCTATTCGGAGCGAACACCTGTAGCCTGGTGTTCTGTGGCACCCCGAGAACAGTTTGCGACATTAAATCGATCTCGAGTACTCAGACAAATTGATGATCAGCCTGTATGGTCTATCGTCTGTTTTTTTGTGGGCAAAGCATATCAAAAACAGGGCATCACGATACATTTGATCCGAGCCGCAATCGATTATGTTCGAAACAACAAAGGTAAAATCGTCGAAGCTTATCCAACCGTGCCAAGAAGCAAAATATTGCCTCCTTTCTCAAGTTACATGGGCATACCCTCGATGTTTGAAAAAGCAGGTTTTGTGGAATGCGCCCGGCCTTCCGAAAGTAAAATGATCATGCGGTATTATATTCATTGAATCTCCTTTGTCTTTGCAGTCTTAATCTGCATAAATTAATGCTTGCATTTTTCCCCGTCAAAACCTAAATTGATCCACATTTTGTTTTGTAAAAATCAGGAAGGATCTGTAACCATCATGAAGCGAATATCCTGTTTTCTGGGATTGAATATGTTTATTTTAATTTTTATTTCCTGTGCTCGCCTAACAGGAATAAAACAGGCTTTTTCGATGAAAGAATATGAAAAAGCGTACCAGCTCAGCGAACAAGCCGTCCTTGAAGATTCCACAGATATTGAGGCCTGGCTGTATTTAGCCAGATCGTCCATTGTTCTGAATCGAATGGACAAGGGATTTCTGGCATTGGAACAAATGCAGAGACTGGATCCGGAATTGAAAAAGTACCGCTGTGATTTATCGCGACTTTATCAACAACTGGCAGAAAAGGCATTGGAAAGAAATGAAGTTCAAAAAAGTGTCCAATATTATTTGACCGCCGAATCCCTGGATCCCAAAAATCTGAGACTTCTCATACGGACTGCGGAAGCGGCTTTTGAAGCGAATTGTTTAAATACAGCCAAGCAGCAATTTGAAAAACTGATCGATCTGTCTAAAGATCCAGGTATTTATTTCCAAAAACTCAACATGATCGAATCGAGGATACAATTCGCACAGAGCGAATTTGATAAGGGTATGAAGGAGTACGATACCGGCCATTTCGGAGAGGCATTCAAACATTTTGAAAGTGCGACCAAAACCCAGGTCGAAAATCAAGAAGCCGAATATTATTATTATTTGTCCAAAGGTAGATATCTTTGTCAGCTGGGCAATGAGAATGCCTGTCTCGAAGCCGCAAAACTGTTTACAAGAGCAAGTCAGATGAAACCTCAACAAGTGGAGCCCTATTACCGTACTGGTCGGGCCTATGAAATGCAAAACCAACATAAGTCTCTGAGCAAAGCAGTAGCGGCTTATAGCCAGGTACTCAGTCTGGAGCCAAATGGGCAATATGCTTCCTATTGTAAAAAGAAAATTGGAACACTGAACGAGAGAATGAAAAGGCTTGATTCGTTCTGGAACAGGGAAAACCAATAGTGTAAAAATAGATCTGATATTATTATTTTCAGCGTATCCAGTTTAATAGTTTGTCAATTTCTTCTTAATCACCTTTTTGTTAAAGAGCATTTCATTCATTTTTTCTCTTGATTTCAAAACAAAAATTTTGTATTATTGTTAATAGCAATAATTGTTAATAGCAATAGTTGTTATAAGCAAATGAGGGATCTATGGAATCGACATTATTTGAACTGATTTTGTCCATCAAGAGAAAATGTGCATCTAATGAAGAAAAGATTCAAACTGAATTGAAGTTGACGCCGGCAGAATTTAACGGTTTGCTTGCCTTGTATCCCAAAGAGGAGATACTTGGAAATGCTTTTGCAGAACGCATGCAGTTATCTCCGTCAAGGGGGAGTCGTGTACTGGGAAAACTCATGGGAAGCGGCTATGTTCAGACTGATTTGAAACCCAATAATAGGCGTGGTGTTTTTATCTCGTTGACACAGCCTGGTTTAAATATGAAAAAGAAAATATTAAATCGTATGAGAATATGTGAGGATCGAATTTGTTCTGCTTTTTCAGAGCAAGAGATTCATAAGATGAAGCAGGCATTGATTCGACTTGAACAAGCTTTATAATCCAATTGGAGAACGTATGTTTCGATTCAATAAAAAACAAAAAAAACATTTATCCCGGTATGGTCATCGTGTTCAATTCGATAAAACCGAAAGGATATTGTACAGTCATGATATTGCTGCCATTCCCAATCTGGTCAAACCACTGATTGGCAATACGATTCCTGATGCAGTGGTGCAGCCTCAAAATGAAGAGGAATTGGCTGAGATTGTCAAATGGGCTTATGGGGAAGGCATTCCGATTACACCACGGGCCAAAGCCTCTTCAGGATACGGCGGGACGATTCCCCTTAAAAAAGGATTGGTTATTGATTTTTACCGGATGAAAAATATTGTCTCAATTGACAAAGAAAATTTAACTGTTACGGTTGAAGCGGGGATTACCTGGGAGAAGCTTGATGAGAAATTGAGAAAAGAGGGACTTACACTTTGCTTGTATCCGACAAGCTATCCCTCTTCAACTGCCGGGGGTTGGTTGGCCCAGGGAGGTGCCGGTATAGGCAGTTATCAATTTGGATACTATGCAGAGAATGTAACTTCATCTCGGG
>CAZIAH010000188.1:0-5005 GCA_964537715.1 uncultured bacterium
CCTCTTTTACTAACAGTTGCATTTATTACTTGAATTCAAGCTAAAAAAAGTGGCAGACCAATTCTAAAATCGTAGAACTAACTTTTTAGTCAAACTTCACAGGTTCCAAATGCTTAAGAGATTTTTTACTTTTCCTTAACCGTACACTTATGATAAAGAATGATTAACGATTGAATTGAATGCCGGTAGTTTTTATTTCATCATTGATTCGTCCGTCGAAATAGAATCCGGTATTGAGCGAACTTCAACAGAATCCCTTTTTAAAAGAAGATTTCCCGGAAGGGAAAAAACAGAACCTTTTTTTTCGAAAACAATCCGCTGAACCAATCCCGATCCGAAATTTTGTATTGCTTTCCATTGTTTCTTCGGAGTGATTTCTTTTTGATTGAGACGATATTCCAGTGCCAGAACTGAACAGATCCCGAGAAGCCAGTAAAAATAGGTCCGAATCTTCTGATGGGTCAGACGATACCCAATCCTTCGCCAGTATCCCGGAGGCCAGTTTTTATCCAATATCCTCGGAGTCAGATTTTGAAGATAATCTTTCAAAACCGCTTGATGATCGAGAGAATAATTACGCAAATATTTTTCCAGTCTTTTCTGAATGGTGCGCGTGTTCTGAAATCTCCGTCGTTCTTTTTTCTTCAGACATTTCCTGATAATCTTTTCGAAAGAACGTGGAACGGCCGGATTAAGTTTTCTTGGTGAACGAAATCCTTTATGAATGATCTTTTCCAGCACTTCGCCCCGGTCATCTTTGACAAACGGTTTGAATCCCGTGAGCAGTTCATAAAAAAGAACACCCAGGGAAAAGATATCCGACGCGGGAGTGACCTTCTTTCCGAGCGCCTGTTCCGGCGACATGTAATTGTACGTGCCGATGACAGCGCCTAGGGAGGTGATGTTATCATCGTGCTTGAAATGGGCAATGCCAAAGTCCAGAATTTTGACCTGGCCGATCTCGGAAATCATGATATTCGGCGGTTTGAGATCGCGGTGCACGACACCGTTTTCATGCGCATAGCCCAGACCGCGGCAGATGTGATAGACGATCATTGCCGCGATGTGCACCGGAAGAAAATGAACCGTTGCCAGAATGTCGCGAAGATTTTTCCCGGAAACATATTCCATCGCGATATAGTAGGACTGACCGCGCGTCCAGTAATCATAAACATGGACGATGGTGTCATGGGTCAGACGGGAAACACCCTTGGCCTCTCTCTGAAACCGGGTAATGATTTTTTCGTTGGAAGCATACTGCGGAAGCAGCTCTTTGACGATCAACCGCCTGCCGAGCAGATCCTGCTTGGCCAAATAAATGATTGCCGCACTGCCTTTGCCGATCTGCCTTTCAATCTCGTATTTCCCGATTTTTTTCTTTTTTGGGGATTGCATAATGGGAGTAAGTATTCTTGGAAATATAATTCAGCTTATGATTATGAATATACTTTCAAAAGCATTCAATTATTGATAAACCTGGGAGCTTTTCTTATTTTGTTCAAATTACCTTCTGTTCTTTTCGCGGCATTTGAATCCCGCTTCAATAAATTATAAAATATAATAGGAATAGCGGGATCTTGAGCCGCAGATTTTTTGTGCCACTTTTTTCTAAAAAAAGTGGCTTATAAAAATAAGAATGAACAATGAAAATCTTTGCCGCTCTGATTCATTTTATCAAGAATTTGACAAATCCTACTATTCCCATATTCATGAATACAGTCTAAAATAAATAATCAGGAGGTGATTTCCAAACCATAAAATTGAAAAAGAACCACGGTGATATTGTCTTTTCCGCCAAAGAGATTGGCCTGATCCACGAGGGTTTGCCCTGCGTTTTCCAGAGTTTTGGATTGAAGCAGAAAGTTCAGAATCTGCTCATCTTCAAGCATATCCGTGAGTCCGTCACTGCAGAGAAGATAGAGATCATTTTGTTCGATGGATTCAACCGACAGATCCGGTTTGATCTTTTTCTTGCGCCCAATGCATTGGGTAATCACATTCTTCTGAGGATGATTCCTCGCTTCTTCCGGCCCGATCAATTTCTTTTTGACCATCTCCTGGACTTTCGAATGATCTTCGGTGAGTTGCCGGAATTCGTTTTTCCTCAAACGATAAAGCCGGGTATCCCCGACATGGGCAATATAAAGGGTGTCGGATCGGCAGACTGCCGCAGTCAGCGTGGATCCCATCCCCTGATGGGACGGATGTTCCGCACCAAACTCAACAACGGCACGATGGGCGCCTTCAACAGCGTGCCCGAGTGCATGTAAAAAATAATCCCCGTTATTCACGGACTCGAACGGAAGCGTGGCATCCTCATCGATCACAAAGGGAGTAATCGATTGAACAAACGTGTCGGCTGTCATTTGACTCGCCACTTCTCCGTATTTTTCTCCGCCCATACCGTCGGCAACCAAAAATATCCCCTTTTCCGGATCACAAACGAAACGGTCTTCATTTTGTGCCCTTCTTCTTCCCTTATCAGAAAGTCCAGTGCACTGGAGCTGAAACTCGGATAGATTCAAATCGATTCTCCCTGTGTTGATGAATTAGGGGAGAATGAATATATCCATTCTCCCCTGATCATCTTTCTATTTTAAAGGAGGGTATGGGGTAGATTATTTGATACTTCCGCTGTTCCTTTCATTGGCTCCGAAAGAAGCCCAGACAATCCGATCTTTTTTGACAGGTGTCTGTGTCTGAATCACAACGACTTTTTTGTTTTCCGTTCCGACACCGATGTCCAAGGTTCCATCTCCTGTAAAATCTCCGATCACAGGCGGTGCAGAAATGGCCCCAGCAACATTCAATTGACTAAGAAGACGCCCGTTCACACCTTCGATGAAAATCAAATTGCCTTCCTCATCTCCGACGGCGACATCCAACAGACCGTCTCCATTCAAATCGGCAAGAGAGGGCCCGGTTTTTTGCGCGGGGGTGAGACCGAAATCCCAAAGGTACCGTGTCCCTTTGCCGGCCCCATCGATTGCATAGACGTGACCACCGGACGTGGTCAAAACGATTTCAGCCACTTTATCTCCGTTCAAATCACCAATGGCCGGGGGATGTGTTCTGAAAGGATCGTTCGGTGAAGGCAGGGCAGAATCCGGGACACGCCAATCCCAGAGCAAAGAACCCCGGCTTCCCTCAAGCACTGCCAGTTTGGATGGATATGCGACCACAACATCCGGGATTTTATCCTGATTGAAATCTTCGCATGCAACTGTAGAAGGTTCTTCGGTTCCCACATGCACCCAGATTTTCTGTCCGTTTTTACCGTCCAGTGTGTACAGTCTGAAATTTTTCGAACCGACAATCACATCGGACACACCGTCTGCATTCAAATCGGCCAAAACCGGTGAAGTCCTCGCGGCCGTTCCAATATCGAATTTCCAGACGATGCCGCCCTGCCGGCCGTCGATGCAGAAAATCACTCCGGATTCGGTCACCGCAAACACATCTTTGATTCCGTCTTCGTTGATGTCATCCGCTGCCAGTGAAGCGGAAATAGGAATACCTGGATCGTTAATCCAGATGGGTCGCATGGTTCCGCCGTCAATCGCGATAATCCCTTTTTGGGCCGTACCGACAACGACATCGAGCGCCCCATCCTTTTCGTTGATATCGACCAACAGCGGAGCGCCGTGAATCAAACCACCGCCGCTCTTAAATGGTGTATTCCAGATCAAACCACCCTGCCGGCTATCAAAAGCATAAACGGTTCCGCCTGCATCGGCAACCGCCATGTTCACAAAACCGTCTCCATTCAAATCACCGAGACTGAGCGCGCCCTGAATGGGTGATTGGATGCTTTGTTCCCACAATTTCTGCATCATCACGGTCTGAACTTTTTGCGTCCGGGGCGCAAGAAGAAAATAGTACACTCCGTAAGCCAGAACGACGAGACAGGCAATGCCCAGCAGGATTTTGACGAATACACCTGCTCTGCCTTTCTTTGCAGCAACACCGGTTTTCTCGAATTGAAATTGGAAGATATTGGAACCCACCTGAATCTGATCTCCGTTTTCCAGTGTCTTTTCGGAGATTTTGATTCCGTTCACAAAAGTCCCGTTCGAACTTCCCAGATCGGTAATGACGTAGTGATCTTCCTGAAGTGCGATTTTACAATGTTTTCTGGACAACCGACTGTCTGCAACCGGAATATCGGACTCTTCATCACGACCGATCACGGTTTCATCCTCTTCAAGAACGATCTCTCCTTCGAGACCTTCCGCTTTAACAACGATTAATTTGGCTTCCGGCTCTTCATAAAATCGGGTACGGTCTTCATCCAGTTCGGTTCCTTCCTCCAAAACAGTGGCCTCTTCTTCAAACACAGTACGTTCGTCTTCGGGATTTCCCGAATCGAAAGTGAGGCGGAAATTGCCGATTGCAATCACATCTCCCGTATGAATGTCTTTCTCCGTAACAGCCTCATCATTGACCATCGTTCCACCCGTACTTCCCAAATCTTCTAAAAAATACTGGCCTTCTTTCATTACGATCTGAGCGTGTTGACGCGACACATTTCTCTCGTCCAGGACAATATCATTTTCACTTTTTCTGCCAATCCTGACGGGAAGTGTTTCGATTTCATATTCCGAGATAATTTCTTCCTCTTTCTTCACGGTGACTTTTGCTTTTGGAGCAGATTCCTCACTCTCTGTCAATCCTTCGTCACCGGGAAGGTTTTCCTCATCTCGAATGGATTCTTCATCCATGTCTGTCCGTGTAAAATTTTGATCATCCACAACGGCCTCCTTTGTCTGAAAATGACATGATGATACTGACCGCCACTATGGCCGTGGCAACTTTCTCCCGACCATTTCAACTGTTTACGTAACGTCCGAAACAATGTTACATCTCTATGAGTGTCCGGTTAAAATCATTCCATCATTTATTATCCTGCAAACATTTTGTGTTATGCCCAAATGATTAAAATGTTCTTTTCGCGGCATTCGAAAAATCTCCGCCTCGGGAAATGGGGGTGAGTTCACGGTCGTTC
>CAZIAH010000189.1:0-4925 GCA_964537715.1 uncultured bacterium
ATCGCACCCTGCAGGGAGGCATATACAGCCATTAAGGATGTTACAATCAGTCCAATGATTATTCCATGCAGCCAGTATACCGTCTTTTTCCATCCGGAAATACCGATAACAAATCCGATCAAGGTGCGATTGAGAATCACTCCGGCAATCATTCCAGACGTGTAAGTCATATTTCCCTTGGATAAAAGATAACAGACGACCCCTGCCAGTGCCCCCAAAAGCGTGCTGAGAATGAGACGTTTTGCAGACATATTCCTTCCCTCCTCTTTAGTTTAATGAAAGATGATTTATGTTCTAATCCCACCGGTTAAACCGGACTAAATCATCGAGCGGCTTCCGGTTGTGCGCTTTTGATTTCCATGCCTTTTCGGGGTAACCTAGCGCCATGAGCTGGCAGACTTTGATGGATTTGGGGAGCTTAAAAAATTGCCGCGTCTTTTTAATATCGAACCAACCGATCCAGCATGTTCCGAGACCCAATTCCTGGGCTTGAAGCACCAAGTGTTCTCCGGAGATTCCAAGATCGAGAAGATAAAACGGAATCTTTTGAATGAACCTGCCGATTCGATTGGCAATTAGATCCGGCTGGGCAAGAAAAACGACAATCACCGGCGCTTTCATTGCCCACCGCGTGTGCCGATAAATCCCAGAGAAGGCTGTTTCTCCGAAAGCAGTCTTGATTTCGGGATCGTCGATGACAAGAAATCGCCAAGGCTGCACATTTTCTGCGGAAGGTGCCAACCGTGCGGCTTCGATACAGGTCAGTATTTTTTCCCGTTCGACTGATTTCGGATCGAATCTTCGAACACTTCTCCGGCTTCGAATGACCGGAAGCACTTTCGTTTGTATCATCCTATGAATATGAGCTTTCGGTTAAAACCATTCAATATATTTATAATTCTGCAAACATTTTGTGCTATGCTTAAATGATATTCCGTTTTTTTCGCGGCATTCGAATACCGCCTCAATAATTATAAAATATAATAGAAATGGCGGGATCGGTAGCCGCATGTTTTTTTGCCTTCAATATCTTAAAATTTCAATAACTTGATCCCGCGAAAGCGGGGCGCCATCCCGATTCTAAGTACTATATTATCGATTGGTTCGGGATGGCATATCAATTTTAAAATCGCAGAGTAAACTTTTTAGTTATACTTCACTGATAATCAATGTCTAAGAGACTTATTACTTTTTTAAACCGGACACAAATATCCTATGGATATTTTTTCAACGATCCGACAAGATCGGTAATCTTTTTGATTTGATTCTTTTGACAAAAATCCTCGATGCCACGCAGCACCTTTAATACACCGTCCGGTTCGACGAATGTCAATGTTCCAACTTGAACAGCTGTGGCACCTCCAATGATAAATTCCAATCCATCGTTCGCAGACATGATTCCGCCGATACCGATCAGGGGAACAGAAACAGCATTAGCAACCTGATAGAGTTTTGCCAGAGCAATCGGTTTAATGGCTGGACCGGATAATCCGCCGATACCGCGACCCAACAGCGGCTTTCGTGTTTGAATATCGATTCCCATGCCGAGCACCGTATTGATCAGAGACAAACTGTCTGCACCGCCGTCCACGGCAGCCTGGGCAACTGTAACGATATCGGTCACATTGGGAGTCAGTTTGACAATGACTGTTTTCCGAGTCACTTTCTTGATCTTCCTGACGATTTTTTCCGTAATGGCGGGATCTGTACCGAAAGCCAATCCTCCCTGCTCGACATTAGGACAGGAAATATTGACTTCAAATCCATCGATGCGATCCTGTTCGTTCAGCCGTTCCACAACTTTTCGGTATTCCTCAACCGTGTTTCCGGCCACATTAACAATCACGTTGGTGTTCAAGGATTTTAGCAGCGGGAGTTTTTCCCAGATAAACCGTTCGACACCGACATTGGCCAGCCCAATGGAGTTGAGCATACCACCAGGGGTTTCCGCGATGCGCGGCATGGGATTGCCGTCTCTGGGCTCCAGTGTAATGGTTTTTGTGATGACGGCCCCGAGTTGATTCACATCCATCAAATCGCGGTATTCGGTTCCATATCCGAATGTCCCGGATGCCGTCAGAACCGGATTCTTCAATCTTAAAGTGCCGATTTGAACGGAGAGATCAATCATCGAACAGCACCTCTGAAAGATCGAAAACAGGACCATCCGAACACACCATTTGATGCATCCCGCTTTTCATCTTGATCCCGCATCCCATACAGACCCCCATGCCACAGGCCATCCGCTCTTCCATGGAAACCTGCCACGAGAAACGAGTTCTTTCGGCAATTTTCTGCATCGCCCGAATCATGCCTTTCGGCCCGCAGATAAACCCCCTGAACGAATCGCTGTTTTGATGAAGATGAATTGAAGATTCGAACAAATCCGTAATCATTCCTTTGTGTCCCATGGAACCGTCATCTGTGGTGATATGCACCTCGGCATCGTTTTTTTTCAATTCAGAGAGTTGATAGATTTCATTTTTATTTTTCGCACCCCAGTAAAGGATCACTTTTTTGCCAGCATTCACCAATTCATCGATCAGAAAAAACATTGGTGCACTCCCCATACCTCCGGCAACAATCACGGCCTGTTGAAAATCACGGTCGATTTCAAATCCTTTTCCAAGGGGTCCCAGAAGATCGACAGTATCGCCTTTTTTGAATGAGCGCATCAAATCCGTCCCGCGGCCCACAACCTTGTATAAAAGATTCAGAATGTTCCTGTTCCTATGCACGCGGTGAATACTGAACGGCCTTCTCAACAAAGGATCGATACCTTTATGGATGCGCAACTGAACAAACTGCCCGGGCTGGCTTTCCCTGGCAATGACTTCGGATTCGATGGTGATGCGGTATGTTTGAGGTGTAATTTCGGCCTGATCGATGACCGGGAATCGTCCCTGGACCACTTAAGGCTCCGTCTTTGTGAATAGAGATAAATTACTGGATAATCTATGCAATAAGATCTGGATCATTTCGTCATTCAATCATCCGGAGGACGGGCTTTCTTTTGATCTTCTTCCAGAATATTCTTCTTTAAAGGTTCAGGCTCAAATTTTATCCGTTTTGGGGAACGCTCGGGCTGCTCCCGAATTGTCGTATCTGCCGGAACCGACAACGTATCACCGGCAATCGATTTGGGAGGCAAACTACTTGTGGTGTCGGAAACGGCACTGTCGGAAGTGGCATCATACAGAACGGGTTGTTTCAAAACAATCGCATCCTCACCCGATTTCATTGATTCGGCTTTCTTGCTTTTTCTTTCCTGTTCGGCTGCCTGAACGGCCTGAACTTTGGACTGAACTTTCTCTGCATAAACGGATTGGGGATATTTTTGAAGGAGGCTGTCATACAGCACAAATGCCAGTTGAAGCGAGTCCAGCCTGAATTCGCAAATCCATCCCATGGAATAAAGCGCTCTGGCTGCCCAATCCGAATTGGGATACTTTTCCATGATAGATTGATAGATACGGTACGCTTCATCCGGATTCTTTCGGTCAAATAGTGTTTTCTCCGCCCTTTGAAACTCGTCATCAACAGTCTCACCCTGAGTTTCCGTGACGTTCAAATTGAGCTGCTGTCTTATGGTATTGGCTACAGGCGAATGGGGATATGTCAAAATCAATTTTCGATAGAGGGAATCCGCAAAAGGAGAATCCTGATAAATCTCCTTCGCCAGATATCCGAGATTGTACAAAGATCTGGGTGCATAAGGACTTTCGGGATACTCATCCACAATGCGCCGGTATTGGGCGAACGCCGAATCGAACAGCGAAAAACGAAACCAGTAGAGTTCCGCGAGCAGAAAACGGTTCTTGTCAACTTCCTCGACCTGAAATGCTTTCAATTCCGGATTCTCAGCAAGACCGATTTTGTCCGGTTTTTTAATCTTGGACTTCAGATAGGTTAGTTCTTCTTCCAAATCCGAGTAACTCGGCATTTTGCCGTCCTGAATCCACTTTGCCCAATCGACCAGACCCTCTTCTTTGTTTTCCTCCCTATCCTCAACCCGATAGAGATTTTCCTTTTCTCGCTGCTGCTTAAAAACCTCCGGATCGGTGAGTATGGAATCTACAAATGCTTTTCCCCAGAGCTCTGTAAGAAAAACGGTTCGAAGCGAATCGTTCGAAATCGTATCCATTTCAGCATAAATATGATCCACGGACATCGTGTCTTCACTAACTTTCTCTGTTTGAATAACCACAATGTCTCCGCTCTCTCCTTTTTGAGCCATCTGGATGACCTGCTCAAGTGCCTGCATGCGCATGATGTCGCGCGCTTTGATCTCGGAAGAATCGGCAAATTCCGAACGGGCATATTCTTTCTTCACCTGATTGAATTGTTCCAGTGCACGAGTATAGTCCTGACGTTTTGTCTCGAAAAGTTTTCCCAATGCGTAATAGGCCTTTGCGGAATGGACCGTTTTGGGGAAATCCTTGGTTATATCTTGATAAGCAATGATGGCGCCGTCGATATCCCCTTTTCGTGCCAGCCCGTCTGCAATTTCCAGCCGAATGATCGGAAGCCGGCTTTTGTCGGTTTCCGTACCCAGCAGATCTTCCAGCGTTCGTATTGCCTGATCGATCTTACCGGATTTTTTCAGGGATTGTGCGTAGCGTAATTGAGATTCGAACAGCAATTCCAGGGTAGGATTGTAGTCCTGCACTTTTTGAAAAGCATCGGAAGCTTGATCGTAAATTTCCAATGTATCGCAACACACTCCAAGCGCAAAAAGTGCTTCCGCCTTGAATTCTTCTGTGGCCGATTTAACCGCTTCCTGATAAGCCTCCATCGACTTCTGAAAAAAAGATCGTCTCTCGTAGAGTTTGCAGAGATAAAAATAGGTTTAGCTTTTCAAATCTTTTGATCTGTATCATATACACATCTGACGCTGCCGACTAATTAGACGGTGTAGATCTCGG
>CAZIAH010000190.1:0-4906 GCA_964537715.1 uncultured bacterium
GCGGATGGGGGGGCGGGACATGCTGATCCAGACAGATATCGACGCGAACAAGCACGGAAACAATGAGAACATCAACGCAAATCTGCAGACGGATGCTTATGACCTGCCTTTATTGTTCCGCGTAGGTGTGAGCGTCGACGTCCTGAAGGGGCTCTACAACAGCAATTTAATACTGTCGGTGGACGCACTGCATCCGAACGACAACGTGGAAAGCGTGAACGTTGGGGCGGAGTACACGTTCGGAAAAATGATGTCGTTAAGATGCGGATACCAGAGACTGTTTGAACGCGACAGCGAAGAAGGATTGTGCTTCGGCGGCGGAGTCAACTGCAAGGTTCTCAGTCAGACGACGATCCATCTTGATTATGCGTGGGGAGATTTTGGTGTGTTGAAGGATATCCAGAAATTTTCCATCGGAATGAGTTTTTAAAAAATATCTCGGTTACAACATTCATTTGAGAGGATATGGTAAAATCATTTTTTGTATCGATAGCTGTTTGGCAAATAGGAAATTAATAAGCGTAGAGCGCATTTACGCTGACTAAAATTTGCTGTCTTGAACTTAGCTCAGCATAGGATTGTCGCTTAGTATGACACACTGACTCATAAATTCGAATCGAAATGTTCTTTCGGATTCGTTTTTAGGCCCTCACCGGTCACATGAAATCGAACATCGAATTCCAAGGAACTATCTGAAAGCAATGGGCGGCGATCTGATCAATGCGCTTATTTCAGAGTGCGGATTCAGTATAGGTAGACATTCGGCAGTTTTCTTTTTGTTTTAATTTTTGCATTAAACATTGTTGGGTTTTTTATTCAATGATCTGTTTCGAAAACTTAAAAATTATACTCTTTTGTGTAAAACAGAATTTTTCAGGGACGACGCATTACTTTTGAAAAACAAGTTAAAAGTCAGTTTAAATTTTTTATCCCGATTTTTTTATCGGGAAATCCCTACACACCTGACCCGAGCTTGTTTCGGGGAAGCACATATTTATGAGAGGAACCAACCAGGGTTTCGCCAAAGACGGAAAAGGTAAAATTCTCCGATACGACCCTGACGCGCACGTTCTCTGGAAATTCATTGACTGTGATTCGTATTCCAACGTCTGGTGAAAAGAAAAAATAGAATTTCGTTAGCAATAATGGTTTGGAAAAAAACTGTTGTTTATCCTGAGTTATTAATCGCTAAATAAATTGTTGGATACAAATTTTCTATTTAAATAAAACTGAAGGAGTAGTCATTCATATGAAAAAAGTTGTCGTAGCCGGTGCAGGCGGATTTATTGGCGGACACCTGGCAAAGAAATTAAACGAAATGGCTCACCAGGTTCGTGCTGTTGATATCAAACCTCTGAACCAGTGGTATCAAATGACGCCTGGAGTAGAAAATTTTATACTGGATTTGAAACTAAAAGAAAATTGTTACCAAGCGGTCCACGGATTCAACGAAGTCTACAATCTGGCCGCGGATATGGGCGGCATGGGATTCATCGAAACCCACAAGGCAGCATGCATGATCAGCGTGCTGATCAACACCCATCTTCTCATGGCCGCTAGGGACGAAGGCGTGAATCGGTATTTTTATTCCTCCTCAGCATGCGTGTACAACGGGGAGAAACAGACCGATCCCGACAATCCGGGCCTGAAGGAATCGGACGCCTATCCTGCCCTGGCCGAAGATGGGTACGGCTGGGAGAAGCTGTTCAGTGAGCGGATGTGTCGACATTTTAGAGAGGATTATGGATTGACCACCCGCATTGCCCGGTTTCACAATGTGTATGGACCATTCGGTACCTATGACGGAGGACGGGAGAAAGCACCTGCAGCCCTTTGCCGAAAGGTCATCGAGGCCAAACTGTCCGGCAAACATGAAATTGTGATCTGGGGAGATGGCTTTCAGACCCGCAGTTTTATGTACATTGATGATTGCATCAAAGGCATCTTCGACATCATGACCAGCCGGATTGAGGAACCGATCAATCTGGGTTCAAGCGAGATGGTATCCATCAATACTCTAACGGATATTGTGGAAGAACTCGCAGGAATTAAACTGCAGCGGAAGTACGACCTCGATGCACCGAAAGGCGTTCGCGGCCGAAACAGCGAAAATACCCTAATCAGAAAATATTTGAATTGGGAGCCTTCCATTCCTTTGAGAAAAGGGATGGAAAAAACATACGATTGGATTTACTCGCGGATGACCGCGAAGCAGGCATAATGGGAAAATCCGCATCCAAGAAAAAAAAGGTTCTCGTCAGCGGATGCTTTGATTTGCTGCATGCGGGGCATATCGCGTTTCTAAAAGAAGCGTCTACTTACGGGGAATTGTATGTCTCGGTCGGCACTGATCAGAATATCAAACACTTGAAAGGGAAATCACCATACTTTTCACAGGACGAACGGTTATACATGGTAAACGCCGTCAGATATGTTCATCAGGCGTTCTTGAGTTCTGGAAAAGGACTTCTTGATTTTAAACCCGATTTGATTCGTTTGCGACCGGAAGTTTTCGTCGTTAATTCCGATGGTCACACCGAAGAAAAAGAAAGGCTCTGCGAGGAGAACGGTGTGGAATGCGTTGTACTCAACCGCCTTCCTGAACCCGGTTTGACCGCCCGGGCCAGTTCGGAAATCAAAAAAGACCTGCGGCTGCCGTACCGTATCTGTCTTGCCGGAGGCTGGCTGGATCAGCCCTGGGTGTCCAAAATACATCCAGGTCCCGTGATTGTGACCCAGATCAAACCGACAATTGAT
Organism: uncultured bacterium; assembly: GCA_964537715.1. GTDB lineage: Bacteria > Zhuqueibacterota > QNDG01 > QNDG01 > DSAB01 > CAZTZL01. Next base: position 2,758 of record CAZIAH010000190.1, read on the forward strand.
TTTCATGAAAGGTCGGGACTGGGTACCAGCTCAAGAAAAGTCGCCCAAGAACTTTGGGGGGGCAGGATGCCGAAGGGCGATCCGATCCGCAATGCCAAATTGCTTTTTGGAGCGGAGAATCCACCCGGTGCACAGTATGTTTCGGGTTCCCAGGACCATCTCGGTTTACTGCTGCCAGGAATCAACCGGTTGTTTTACGAAGGGGATTACTGGCCAAGCCAGATTGACTCTCTAACGGACGGAGATACAGCCGAGTGGTTTGAAAAGGTCATTCATTTGATTCCCATTCATTCCAGACCGATACAGTACAATCCGATCCAAATTAAAAACCTGACGGTGAAATGGATTAAAAAACTGGCTGAGTCCGGTGAACTATGCTGGCAGAGTATCCGGAACAAAGACGTCATGGGTTTGGGTCGATCGCTCTCGCTGAGCTTGGAAGCCTGGAAGCATTTCCTGCCGATGACTGTTTTGGAGGAATCGCTTGAGCAACTAAAAAAGTATGTTTCCCATCCGGGTGCCATTTTTTCCGGCAGCGGAGGCGGATATATCGTTGTGGCTTCGGAAGAGTTGATCCCGGAAGCCATAAAAATAAGAATCAAGATCTGATCAGCATAAAAATCTGTTAAAATCCATCTAAAGCCCAAGGGGAAAGTATTACTTTGAAAGATCCCAATATGCATGAATATGTGGTCGTCTTTCCAAGAACCAAAGTGAAACGCTATTGTAAAACATTGGAACTTGTAGACGATCCAAACATGATTGAAGAATATAAAAAAGCCCATGTTCCTGGATCGGCCTGGCCTGAGATTACCCGCGGGATGCGTGAAGTCGGCATTCTCGACATGGAAATCTATCTGCACCAAACCCGGCTGTTCATGATCATGGACACTGTTCCGGATTTCGATCATGAACAAGCCATGGCCGAACTTGCCCGAAAACCCCGACAAAGCGAATGGGAAACCTGGGTGTCGAGATTTCAGAAAGTTTCCTCAAAAGACGCCGCGCATGAAAAATGGCAATTGATGGAGCGAATATACAAACTGGATGAGTAACATTTATAATAAAGCCCTCCTGTAGGGCAAAGAAATTGATGCAAATAAATATAGGATTTTTCTCATGTTGAAGATAATAAGAATAAAAATAGAGAAAAATTTTTATTCAAACAAAATTTACTGAAATCCTTTAATACAACGACAGTATCAAACGTGTTAATGATATGCGCAATCTGGTGAAAAAAATGATGAAAGTGGCTTTTATTCTTATGATTTAATTGTTATAATAAAATACAAATTTATTGTTTTTTTCAACTTTTAAGATTTTAAATACAGTTATAATATTTCTTCAAGTGTTTGATCATTCGATGGACGGGGTAGGGGATAACGTTAAAATAGTTTCCAAAACGAATGAATTCCGGTTTACGATAAGCCGATGAATTAATCTGGTTTTTTCACACCACAGTTATATGCTTATTCTTATTTAAGTAAAATGTTGTTCGATTTGAGGCTCTTTGCATAATTTCATGAATATGTGATGTTTAGGATCACTACGATATTCTAAGGTATTGTCTTTCATGCATTACTTACTCGTGTAAGGACATTCCTTATTGATTTGTTCTAAAAGTTTACAGCTGGATACGGGATCGTGTCCGCGAATATCAAAGCATATAGTGCTTCGGAGTGATTGTTAATTTCTCTTTGTAATATGCGTTATAGCAAAATCATCTTTAAAATATATTATTCAATATTTTGGTTATTCACATTCAGTGGAGGTACAAGATGAAAATAAAGCTAATTTACTGGTTGCCATCTTTTTTGATATTGACAGTAAGCTTGTTTGCACAGGTTGATCCCGGAGTTCAGAATCTCAAACACTCTTGGACCTTCGAGGACGGGACGGCTAACGATTATGTCGGCGGCGCCAATGGCTACTTGATGGGAGGAGCCGTGATAGAAGATGGTGCCCTTGTAACTGCTGAACTGAACCAATATTTGGATTTGGTTCCGGAGGATGTTGGTCTGAACACATATGACGCGTTTACTTGCGAAATTTGGTTCCAGTCCTTTCCAGACTCCAACAGAAATTATTACATGTTTTTTTATTTTGGGAACACTGAGAATGGCATGGGTACCAATGGCTATTTCATGAC
>CAZIAH010000191.1:0-4856 GCA_964537715.1 uncultured bacterium
AAAGTAGAGGAGTGAACAGATGAAATCCATTATAAAAATGCTCATGGCCTTTGTGCTCCTGATTCTATTCATGACGGGTTGTAAATATGAAGTCGCGGAACCGTTATGGGAGAAGGGGTATACAAATCCACCAACGCCAGTGATCACCCACCTTGAACCGGATTCAGTTGCACCGGCAGGGGTGAATTACATTACCATTTATGGAGAGAATTTTGCTGCATCTTTGGCTGATAATCAGGTTTATTTCGGGAATGTTTCTGCGGAAATTATTGATGGTTCCACAACATTCATTACCGTACGCCGCCCCAAGTTGGTCGGCGATTCAATCATAGTCAAATTGATTTCTTACGATGCGCTTATTGTGGCCAAATATGGTCCTTATCGGATTGATCCGGTGATGGAACGGTACGGGAGTTTTTTTGATAATGTTCAATTGCGAGCGATTGATGTGGATAACGATGGGAACTTGTATGTGATTCAGGTTGGTCCTGCTATCATCTATAAGATTCCTCCTGATGGAGGAGAAAAAGAGGTTCTTCGTGAAACGGGAGGAGTTGCATATGATGCGAAGATTGGACCAAATGGAAAACTTGTTGTAGTAATGGGCTCAAGAATAATTAGTCAGATTGATCTGTTGATCGCAGATTCAACCAAATTTGCAGAAGCACCCAAAACCGTGCGTTATGGTGATTTTGATAGTTACGGCAATTTCTATGTGGTTTCAAACAGCCGAAGTGATTTGTATTTCGTTGCTTCGGGAGACACGGTAGCGACTTCACCCGGTTTATATAACGACGGATTCTTTGATGTGGAAGTTTTTCAGGATGGGATGAATGAATATGTTTATCTCCTTGTCGAACTCAGAAGTCCCAATGCAGGAGAACCGGAACTTGCAATCTGGAGGCACCGGATACTCGATGCCAATGGCACCCTGGGTGAAAGAGAATTGGTTTTGGATTGGTCTCAAACGGGTGAATTCGCCGAATCCAATCCGGCTACTTTCGCGGTCGTAAAAGATTCGGACGGCACGATTATTTATGTGGGTACGGATCATACCGATCCCATTCTCATGTTCGATCCGGACAAAAACAGTCAGGATATTCTTTATAAAGGCATTATTCCCACCGAAGCTATCCATCTGGTCCATGATGCTGTGAACAATTATATTTATATGCTGCTTGGAGGAGACGAGTGGAATATACTCCGGATTGATATGGGTGAGCAATGAGTTTCATATATAAATACAATTCTGTGGTTTGCCTTTGATTATTTTATGTTGCAAAGGTTGTGAATGGATTCTCGTTTTTCGATGTGAGAATCCATTTTAAATTCTGTTCATTCAAAAGATATATACAGAAATAATTTGACTGAATCGTAAAATTGTGTATCTTTTTTACGTTCATAAATGTAATGATATTCATAACCAATTGGTACGTTTTGTAAAATATCCAGAAGATGCTTATTTGTAAATTCGGAGTCTTAAAAATCAGGAGTCGAAATGATTCGTGTTAAAAAAATACTTTTGATTTTCGTTCCCTTGATCATTGTTTTTACTCAGTGCAGTTCGTCCTTACAGAAGATGAGAAAGATTGAAAATTTCAATCGGAGTTGGAAATTCAATCTCGGTGACGTACAAGATGCACAAGTCTCCGGTTTTGATGATTCCAACTGGCGGATTTTGAACCTGCCGCATGATTGGAGCATCGAAGGGGAATTTAGTCCGGATTATCCGGCGACACCGGGTGGAGGGGCGCTTCCCGGAGGAATCGGCTGGTACCGGAAACCCTTTCAAATTCCAGAGAATGAAAAAGGGAAATTGGCATTTATTGAGTTCGACGGCATCTATATGAAAAGCACGGTTTGGATCAACGGGCATGAATTGGGAACCCGGCCGAACGGATATATTTCCTTTCGCTATGAGTTGACGCCCTATCTCAAGTACGGCCAGAAGTCGAATGTCATTGCTGTCAAAGTAGATAATTCTCTGCAGCCTAATTCCCGGTGGTATTCCGGGTCCGGCATTTACCGCAATGTTCGTCTGGTTATAACCGATCCTGTTCACGTCGATCAGTGGGGTACTTATGTCACTACCCCTGAAGTTAGTGCACAATTCGCAACCGTATCAGTACAAACGAGAGTGAGGAACGATTCGGACCAGGATCAAACATTCACACTGAAGACCATTGTCTATCGTCCTGACGGGAAAAAGGCGGCGACTGTTGTTTTAGACAGTGTCATCGCGAGGCATTCTGTCCAGGAAATATCACAGAATGTGACAGTCAGAAATCCGGACTTATGGTCAATTGAACATCCTGATCTCTATCAGGCGGTTTTTCAAATTGAATGCAGTGGTTCTGTTTGTGACAATGTTGAGACGACTTTTGGAATCCGCACTTATTCTTTCGATAGTGAGAAGGGCTTCTTTTTGAACGGAGAACCCACCAAGATTTTAGGTGTATGCAACCACCATGATTTGGGATGCCTCGGGGCGACTGTAAATACCCGCGCTATCGAACGTCAGCTTGAGATATTAAAGGAGATGGGATGCAATGGCATTCGCACTTCACACAATCCACCGGCCCCCAAACTGCTCGATCTGTGCGATAAGATGGGCTTTCTCGTCATGGATGAGTTTTCCGACATGTGGAAGAAAGGTAAAAATCCGTACGACTTTTCCCTTTACTGGGATGAATGGCACGAAAAGGATATGAGAGATTTTGTCCTGCGAGACAGAAATCATCCCAGTGTCATCATCTGGAGTATCGGCAATGAGGTGATGGAGCAGTGGGACAAACAGGACAGCAGTGGGTCTGTCATTGCCAGGGAACTCACTGCGATCGTTAAAAAGTATGATCCGACCCGTCCTGTCACGGCCGCATGCAACGATGTGTCTCCTTTGAATCCGGTCATCCGATCCGGTGCCCTCGATCTGATCGGATACAACTACGCTCATGATCAATATGCCGACTTTTTGAAAACTTATCCCGGCAAACGATTCATTGCCGCTGAAACGGTATCGGCCCTGGCGACCCGAGGTTCTTACGATATGCCTTCGGACAGCATTCGCCGCTGGCCCCCGCGTTGGGATCTTCCGCTTCTCGATGGAAATCCGGACCACACGTGTTCCTCCTATGACAATTGCAGCGCGCCCTGGGGATCGACACATGAGGAGACGTGGAAGATCATCAAGAAATACGATTTCCTTTCCGGGGAGTACATCTGGACCGGATTCGATTATTTAGGCGAACCCACACCCTACGGATGGCCCGCCCGCAGTTCCTATTTCGGAATTGTCGATCTGGCCGGATTTCCCAAAGATGCCTATTACTTTTATCAGAGCGAATGGACGGATCGCTCCGTACTCCATATTTTTCCCCACTGGAACTGGAATGAAGGCGACGAGATCGATGTCTGGGCTTACACGAATTGTGAAGAGGTGGAGTTGTTTCTGAACGGAAAATCCCAGGGAATTCAGAAAAAATCCGAAGACAACTTGCACCTGGTCTGGCGTCTATCCTATGTTCCCGGAACGTTAAAAGCTGTGGGAAGAACGTCAGGCAAGGATGTCCTGATCAAAGAAATTCAAACGGCGGGAAAACCGGCAAAGATCGTTCTCATTCCAGATCGGAAAACGATTCATGCAGATGGACGGGATCTTTCTTTTGTCACGGTTCAAATCCTGGATGCAAATGGTGTTCTCTGTCCGCTGGCAGACGATCTCGTTCGATTTGAAGTCACGGGTGCAGGTGCGTTGAAGGCCGTGGACAACGGTCTTCAGACCAGTCATGAATCTTTTCAGGCCAAACAACGGAAGGCGTTTCACGGCCTTTGTTTGGCCGTGGTTCAATCCGCAGAAAAGCCGGGTAAGATTTTACTGAAGGCCAGTTCAGAGGACCTCGAAGGAAATGAAATATCGATTGCCGTGAAATAGGTAATGATTAGGTATCAATTGAGGCAAAATCATTTGATTTAGAAAAGAGAAGGGAAAAGATGAGTCAATACCGGTTCCAACTGACTCCTGTTATTCTATTCGCTTTCAGTTTTCTGCTGTCTGTTCATGCTGAAGAGAACTGTTTTCTCAAAGATTGGGAACCCAAATCTGCCAGAATTCCACCGTACAAAGACGTCGCTAAAATGATGGCGGAACCCACTGTTATTGTCACGATCAATGCCGGCGATACAATCGGGAAAGTGTCGAAATATCTCTATGGCAACAACGCCAACCTCTGGATGAGCCAGATGGTCACCGAGCCGGCTTTGCTCGATTACATTTATCTGCTTTCGCCCAACATCATCCGGTTTCCGGGAGGGAATATCACCAACGTCTTCTTTTGGAACGCTGCGGTTAATCGATCACCGGCCGATGTACCAGATTCACTTTACAACAACCAAGGTAAGAAGGTCAGAGCGGATTATTGGTTCGGTAAGAATACTGACTCTCGGACACTTTCACTGGATAATTATTATCAGATGCTTGAGATGACGGACAACACCGGTATCATCTGTGTCAATTTCAGCTATTCCCGTTGCGGCACCGGACCGAATCCGACTGCAGCCGCAGCGCACTATGCGGCCGATTGGGTACGCTATGACAATGGTAGCACAAAATTTTGGGAGATCGGCAACGAAAACTTCGCCCCCTGGCAGGCCGGTTACAAAATCGATACGAAACGAAACCAAGACGGGCAGCCAGAGATCATTACCGGCACAGTCTATGGTAACCATTTCAAGGTGTTTGCCGATTCCATGCGCAAGGCGGCACAAGAAATTGGTAGCACAATTTACATCGGCGCTCATTTGATTGAGGATTCCGTCGGCAATTACTGGATTCCACCGGCCCGAACCTGGAACAAAGA
>CAZIAH010000192.1:0-4773 GCA_964537715.1 uncultured bacterium
CCGGAGAACCAATGAAATACCATTCAGGGAAGATCTTTCAAAAAATTCTTGTTTTACAAACCGCTTTTCCTGGTGATGTGGTTTTGACGATTCCATTGGCACGGGCTGCGAAACAGCTTTTTCCTGAGATGTCTATTCATTTTTTGGTCACGCCGGAAAGTGGAGTCCTATTGAAAAATCATCCCGATATAGATCGGGTATGGTTCTTTGACAAGCGGGGGCAAGACAAACATTTCGGTTCGCTGTTGAAACTGGCGAAACGGCTGAAAGACGAATCGTTCGAGCTTGTTCTGGTTCCGCACCGGTCGATTCGAAGCGCTTTGCTCGTGTGGCTTGCCGGCATCCCCAGACGTATCGGATTCAACCGGAGCACCGGTGCGTTCCTGTTGACCGATGTAGTGCGTTATCCTGCGGATATCCATGAAATCGAACGCAATCTCAAATTGCTCGAGATGCTCGGCTGGCAGGGGGAATCTCCCAAGCCCGAACTCTATCCCGGTCCAGAAGAGAAAATGTCGGTCGAGAATTTCTTGAGGGAACACGGCATTCGACCGGACGAAATTCTGGTCGCCGCGGCACCGGGTTCGGTCTGGCCGACCAAGCGCTGGTTGGTCGAACGGTTTGCCGAAGTGGCCCGAATACTCTGGCAGAAGAAGCATGTCCGAACGGTTTTGATCGGCGGGCCGTCGGATCGTGACCTGGCCGAAACGATCACGCGGCTGTCCAGCGAAGCAATCATCAATGCTATCGACCGATTTTCCCTTTTGGGTTCGGCCGAATTGATCCGCAGATGCCGGGTCATTCTGACCAACGACAGCGCGCCCCTTCATTTGGCCGTTGGGGTGGATACGCCTGTCGTAGCGATTTTTGGTCCGACACTGCCCCGGTTCGGATTTACTCCGTTCGGCTCGCGTCATACCATCATCGAGAAGGAAGTCGTGTGCCGTCCCTGTGGTATTCACGGAGGCAGGCGCTGTCCGAAGGGACATTTTCAATGTATGAAAGCCATCTCTTCTGAAGAGGTTGCTCAGACTTTATTCAGGTATTTGGATAATGACCAGTCGAATCATTAAGATCGATACAAAAAAGATGGATGAATCTATTTTTGACCGGATTGCCGAATTGTTCGGTCGGGGGGGCGTCATCGGATATCCCACAGAGACCGTATATGGTCTGGGAGGCGATGCCGCAAACGAGACGGCCGTTCACCGGATATTCGAATTGAAGGGTCGGGGAACCCGAAGACAATTTCTCTGTCTGATTTACAATAGAGAGAGATTGTACCCGATTGTGGACCGTGTGTCCGAGAAAGCCGAGAAACTGATGGATGTGTTCTGGCCGGGTCCCTTGACATTGATCTTTCGGGCTTCTGAAAAACTTCCAGAACTTTTACGAGGTGGATCGGGTAAAATTGGGATCAGGGTTTCGAGTGATCCGGTCTGTCAAAAGTTGACGGAGAGATACAGCAATCCTATCGTGTCCACGAGTGCGAACCGTTCCGGGCAGAATCCCGCCCGGAGTGCCAAGGAGGTCGTGGCCGCATTTGACGATGGTCTCGACCTTATTCTCGATGGAGGAACGAGAAACCGACTGAATCCATCCACTGTTGTGGATGTGGTTGAAGATCTTCCCCGTGTGATGCGGAGAGGCGCCGTATCAGTCGAGCAGATAAAAAAAGTTATTGGAGATCTATTTGAATCGGAAACCGTTTAAAGTCCTTTTTGTCTGTACCGGGAACAGCTGCCGAAGTCCGATGGCAGAGGGCATCCTGAAAGGTCTGCTGAAGAAAAGCGGGATCAGCAATATTGTCGTCAGTTCCGCCGGAACGTTTGCGCCTGCGGGAATGAAGCCGACCAATTATGCCCTGGTAACTACCATCGAAAGAGGAATTGACATTACGCAGCATATTTCCCGCATTTTAACGAAACAGATGGTGAATGAATCGGATCTTGTTTTTGTGATGGAATTTGACCATCTGAAATCCGTCCAGAATCTGGTGCCCGATGCAAAAGGAAAAGTGTTTCTCCTGAAGGCTTTCGGGGAAAACGGTCGGGGGGAAGAAGTGGCCGATCCTATCGGGTATGACCTGGAATTTTACAGGAGATGCTATCAGGATCTGGAGAATGAAATCCGGAGAATTCTGCCCGAGATTTTGAAACTGGCTGATCTAAAATAACAGAAATCAAAAATGAAAGAGTAAATATCAAAACGACAAATTAAAATCGAAATAGTGAGATATTCCTTATTTCAGGAAGATATGATTTTATAATAGATCTTTATTGGTTTCTTCTTATTTTGTATGTTTAATTGTTATTTTACATTTTGATTTTTGCTTTTTACATTAAATCTTTATCATCAGAAAGAGAGCATGATCCATTCAATCAATCGCATCCTTGTGATTCGAACCGACAAGATCGGCGATGTGGTTTTGTCTCTTCCCGTGATTTCGGCATTGCGGGAACGTCTTGCAGATTCTCATATCACCATGCTGGTTCAGCCCGGTGTGCGTGAAGTGGTTGAGGATGTTCCCGAACTTGATTCGATTTTATACGATGCACCGGAAGATCACAATCTCCGGGGATTTGCCCGGTTGGTACGGACATTCAAACAGGGTCGTTTCGATGCGGCCTTGCTCCTGCATCCGACTGTCCGTTTTGCATTGGCCATGGTTTTCGCGGGGATACCGATCCGAGTCGGGACGGGATATCGTTTCTACTCCCTGCTTTTTAACCGGCGGATTTACGAACACCGGAAAGACAGCCGGCGCCACGAGATCGAATACAATCTCTCTCTGGCCGAGCCGCTTGGAGTGGATGTTTCCAGAATCTCCTTTCGAATTTCTGTTCTGCCCGAAGCCTCAACCCGCATCACCGGTTTGTTAAACACAATGGGAATCGATCCAAACAGACCACTGATCGTTCTTCATCCGGGCACCAGGGGCTCGGCTCTGGAGTGGCCTCGTCGCAGATTCGGAGAGCTTGCCAGTTGTCTGACTGCCGAACTAAACGGACAGATCATACTGACCGGCGGGCAAGACGAACAGGGTGTGATCGATGAAGTGCTCCGATCCGTGACCGAAAAAGTATGGACGCTCGTCGGCCGTCTGACATTGAAGGAATTGATCGCTCTTCTTGAAAAAGCCGATCTCGTCATTGCCAACAGTACGGGTCCGCTTCATCTGGCCGCGGCAGTTGGAACGCCTGTGATCGGCATTTATCCGCCCTGTGCACCCATGCACCCCCGGCGCTGGGGGCCTTACGGACAGCTCGAGAATGTTCTTCTCCCCGACGTTCCTGAGTGTCGGCGATGTGTGAAAGCTTCCTGTGCTGACTGGAACTGTATGGAAAGGATTTCGGTAAATCGTGTTTTTCGAATGGCTGGGGAAAAACTCCGGAAGAAGGTTCCAAATGTTGTCGGGTAAAAAAATGATCGCGGGCCTGCTGAGTCTGTTCATGCTGTTGGGATCTTTCCTCCTTGGTCAGGATCGAAATACGGGATCGGATTCTTTGACGATAGCCGCCGATTCGTTCGATTCTTCGAAGACCGATTCATTGGAAACGTTTCTTGTTGAAGATTCGCTTTCCGATAAATTTTGGGTTCCCATCGCGGAGAATCGTGCATTCCGTCTCGGAGAACTTCTCGTTTTTGATGTGGCCTATGGTTTCGTGGTTGCCGGAACCGCGGTCATGGCGGTTCCGGATACGCAGTGGATTGCCAACCGGCCCTGTTATCGAATTGTGACAGAGGCCCGGTCGAGCAAGTTCTTTTCGAAGATTTTCGAAGTCAAAGACCGCGTGATGTCTTTCGTCGATACAGAGGGATTGTTTCCATGGCGGTTCGAGAAACATCTTCGCGAGGGCAAATATCGCTCCGATAAAATCATCCATTTCGATCAAATCAACCATTTTGCCATCGAAGGGAAAGATACGGTCAAGGTGCCTCCGTTCATTCAGGGAATTCTCTCTTCATTTTACTATGTCCGGACACTCAATTTGAAAGTCGGGGAACCCATCGACATCGACAATTACGGAGACGGAAAAATTTATCCTCTCAAAGTGCTTGTATTAAAAAAGGAAACGATCGAAGTGCCGGCCGGGACGTTTCGATGTATCGTGGTCGAACCGGTCATGCGGGTGGAAGGCATCTTCAATCAAACGGGACGGCTGAGAATCTGGCTGACCGATGACGAGAGAAGAATACCGGTGCTGATGAGAAGCAAAGTGCTGATCGGATCGATTGACGCCCGGTTGAGAAAGATCGGGGCACTGAAAGCAGAATAATAATGAATAGTGAATTATTAATCATGATGTTCGATTTGCGAAGGAAATTACAAGAACAGTTTACTTCGTAAATCATTATTGGGTGTTCTTTGTTCGTAAATCAATAAAACATGAATCAATATAAATGAAAAGGGATTTACAATTAACAAAATCTTTCAAGTTGTTCAACATAGGATCTAATCATAAGGACAATCAGGAATGTCAAAATATCAGGCGATTGATCTCGGAAAAATTAAAACATCGACCATCAAAAATAGAAAGAGCAAGGTCCAACTCAGTCAGCTTGCCACGCCCCACACCGTGTCGGGATCTTTTCTCGAATTTTGGGAAAATCTGCCCGCATCACTGGCGGTAAACGATTTGCGGACGCTGGTGGATCGTATCGCATCGGCCCGTCAAAATAAAAAACCCGTTCTATTCATGATGGGGGCCCATGTGATCAAGGTGGGATTGAATCCCATCCTTGTCGATCTGATGCATGAGGGGGTGATAC
>CAZIAH010000193.1:0-4752 GCA_964537715.1 uncultured bacterium
TTCCCCTTCGCCATTCCGCATTCTGCGGAATGATGCCCTCCCCTGGGCAGTAATCCTGAAAATATCAGAATACCTTGGCCGCAAAAAGGCCAAAATAAAAATCTCTTTTCTCGCGGCATTCTATCCCGCCCCAATAATTATAAAATATTATTGAAAAGGCGGGATCGTTGGCCGCATGTTTTTGTCTTCAATATCTAAATATTTCAATAACTTGATCCCGCGAAGGCGGGGCGCCATCCCGATTTCAAATATTATATTATTGATTGAGTCGGGATGGCATATCAAATAAGAATAAACAATAAAATAAATGTCCGTTATTTCACCTTTTGCCAAAGGTTTACTAACCTTTCCAATCCTTTGAATCGGAATACAGAACAAAGCATATAAAAATACCTCTATCTCAAACGAAACAACTGAGCATCGGGTTCCGAGCTCATGGAATTTTTAAAAATTCTTTCCTGCCGTCCCGGAACAGGGCCGCCCATTTCCATCCCAGTGAACGGGCCAGTTCCTGCGCTTCGGGAAAATACCGCCCGACATCTTCGGGAGCGTGGGCGTCGCTTCCCAGTGTGATATCGACCTTTCTGTCCCGGGCGAGCTTGAGAATGGCTTCGGAGGGATAAAATTCCTTCTGAAAGGAACGATCTCTTCCTCCTGTATTGATTTCGATGATCAGATCTTTGTTTCTGATCAATTCCAGAAGATAAACGATGTGCTCCGAAAAATCTTTTCGGGTCTGGGTGACACTGAATTTTTTGGGTAAATCGAAATGCCCGATAATCCTACAGAGATCCGATCTGATCAATTTCTCCATCGTATTGTAATATCTTTCCCAGACTCCGTCCACGCCTCCTAACTTGTCCAGATCGATTTTTAAAACATTCTCTTCATAATCCAGAGCTACACCCTCAATAATATGCATGGAACCGATCACATATTCATAGGGATGTTCTTGAACCTGTTTCGCAGACCAGTCCGCATACTCTTCGAGAAAATCGATTTCCACAGCCAGATCGATGCGGATCTGATTCCTGTATTTTTTTTGCAGCCGCTGGACTTCATCAAGGTAGTTTGGATAAAGAGGCGCGGGGATCACGCAGTCGGGCGCCGGTTCGACAAAACCCGGAGGATACGGCAGATGACCGGTGAATCCGATTTCATCGAATCCTTTTTCGATGGCCTTGAGAACGGTTTCTTCCATCGTTCCCTTGGCATGCTGACAAAACTGCGTATGAATGTGGAGATCGGGTAAAATCATTCTGTAAAATACAAATCCCCGTTGATTTATGCAACAGGGATTTGTGTACTGGAGATCGGAATGATAAGAAGATTGAAGCTCCCCGCCACAAGCCTGCCCCTGGCGGGCAAGCAGCGGGGAATCTTCATCTGCAAGAAAAAGTTATTATATTCGCTCGCTGATCAAATTCAAATCGATCTTGAACTAATCTCTTTTAAACTTCGAGAAATCGGGTTTATTATAGGCACTCTTTCCCGTTCCGTTAATGTTGAGCATGGAACTGACTTTTAACGACAGCCCAAAACAGTTGATGAACCCCTGGGCATCTTTCTGATCATACACATCATCTTTACCGAAAGTCGCATAATCTTCCCGGTAAAGGGAATACGGGGATTCTCGTCCGACCACAATCACATTGCCTTTGTAAAGTTTCAGCTTGACCGTGCCCGTGATATTTTTCTGTGTTCTTTCCACAAATCCATCCAGTGCATCTTTGAGCTGGCTGAACCAAAGCCCGTAATAGACCAGTTCCGCATATTGCTGGGCGACGATTTCCTTGAAATGAAACGCCCTGGCATCCAGAATGAGGCTTTCCACTTCCCGGTGTGCAATGAAAAGTATCGTACCGCCCGGTGTTTCGTACACACCTCTCGATTTGATGCCCACGAGCCGGTTTTCCACCATGTCCACGAGACCGATGCCGTGTTTGGCAGCGATTTCATTCAATTGAATCATCAGCTTCAAAGGTTCGAGCTGTTTTCCGTTGACGCCTACGGGAATGCCCTTCTCAAACTCAATCGTGATATATTCCGGTTCATCGGGAGCATCTTCCGGGGACCGGATGATATGATAAATTTCTTTGGGCGGTTCCTTCCACGGATCTTCAAGAATACCTCCCTCGCTCGAACGATGCCAGAGATTGGTGTCGTTGCTGTAAATCTTCTCTTTGGTTGCGGTGACAGGCACGTTGTGAGCGTTTGCATAATCGATGGCTTCCTCACGCGACCGGATGGACCACTCCCGCCAGGGAGAAATGATCTTGAGTTTGGGATTCATCGCCTTGTAGGTCAGTTCAAATCGAACCTGATCATTGCCTTTACCGGTGCAGCCATGCGCCACGGCATCCGCACCTTCGGTCTCGGCGACCTCGACTTGATGTTTTGCAATCAACGGCCGGGACAACGCCGATCCGAGAAGGTATCGCCCTTCATAAATAGCGCCCGCTTTGAGCGTTGGGAACACATAATCTTTGATAAATTCCTTTCTCAAATCCTGGAGGATAAATTTGCTGGCGCCTGAAGCAAGTGCTTTTTCCTCAAGCCCTTCCAATTCATCGTCCTGACCGACATTGCCCGTCACGGCGATCACTTCACACTGGTAATTCTCGATTAGCCAGGGAATGATAATCGACGTATCCAGCCCGCCGGAATAAGCAAGTACGACTTTTTTCACATTTGAACCCATTGTTTATTTCCTCAATATTGTTTGTAAGAAAGATCTTAAATGAAAGGTAAATCGGTTGCAGTCAACTATCGACACCTGAATCGGTGCTGTCTGAAACGGCAGGAAAGATCCGACTGATTCGGATGAAAAATCCGTTTCGTCGAATATAGACGGAATATGAAAAATACAAACAGAGACATCGTAAACTCGTTTTACAATTAGAATACTTGTGAATAATTTTACCGGACAATGTAATATATACTGGTAAATATTCAATGTCAAGGAATTTTTTGCCGATATTTAAGAATATGAAACTGACTATTTCCTTTTCATATTCAGGGTTACCCAACATGATCTTAAGAAAGGAATCTTTACAATCAAATTTTTTATATAATTATGTATAAAAATGACCCGATGCTTGGATCAATCAGTTCAGGATCACGTCCGATCTATCGGCTGAAAATTAATCAAAATAGAAGAAGAAAATACTTGATTTTATATACACATCTATTAACTTATTTTTCATAGATGGAATCCATATTTAAAAATAGATTTGAAACAACTATTAGACTATTCATTTCAAACCATTGGGGTATACAATGAAAAAGTCTCCTTCACAAAACGATTTCAGTCGGCGTGAATTCCTGACAAAAGGATCTGCCGGATTGGGCTGCCTCGGTCTCCTCGGAATGTCTGCCAATGTCATCGCGCCGGACAAAAAAGAAAAATCTGAAGAGAAAAAGAAAACCGTTCTCTACCGTACATTGGGACGGACTGGTATCAGAATTCCCATCGTCAGTATGGGGGTCATGAATGCCAGCTTGAAAGATCTGGTCATGGAATCGTACAATCTCGGAATTCGCCATTTCGACACGGCCTGGAATTATCAGAGAGGTCGGAATGAAAAAATGGTCGGTGAAGCGATCAAACAACTCGGAGTAAGAGATAACGTCATCATAGGAACCAAAATTTTACTTCACGAACAGGAGCAGAAAAAGCGAAGCCACGACGATATCAAACAAATTTTTCTGGATCGCTTCGCAGAAAGCTTGGAAAGATTACAGACAGACCATGTGGATATTCTCTATTTTCATTCACTCTATGTACCGGAGCAGCTCAGTCTGCCGCCGGTTTTAGAAGCGTTCACAGAACTCAAAAAACAGAAAAAAATCCGTTTCGCAGGATTTTCCGCCCATGCGAACATGACCGCAATATTGAACGAAGCGATCAAAATCAATTTCTACGATGTGGCTTTGATCTCGTTTAATTATGCCATGGCGGAAGATGAGGAATATCTTAAGACGATGATGAATGCCGCATCGAAAGGAATCGGGCTTGTGGCCATGAAAACGCAGTGCCAGCAGGGATGGTACAAATACAATGTGCCTCCCGAACAGAAAAGCTTTTACGAAGGGAAAATCATCCACCCGGCCTTGCTCAAATGGGTGCTGAGACACGAATTCATTACTACTGCCATTCCGGGATATACGACATACGAACAAATGAAAACCGATTTTCCGGTGGCTTACGATCTGACATATTCACAGGAAGAGAAAAAATTCCTTGCAGACCGCAACATCAAAACCTCGCTGAAAGGCTGCTGCCAACAGTGCTACGAATGTGTCTCCACCTGCCCGAAAAACGTGGATATCCCCACATTAATGCGCACACACATGTATGCGGCGAACTATTCGAATTTTTATCAGGCGAGAGAAACCCTCAATGCAATCCCCGAATCACGGGGATTGAAAATATGTGCGGATTGTACTGTCTGCACAGCCCGGTGCGTGAATCGGGTGGATATTCACGGAAGGATTGAGGAATTGAAACTGATCTATGCATAATCGACAACTACAGATTGAATTCGCAGTTGAAGATTTAAAATTACGAAAACAAAAAACCTCTCAAGTCAGTTCACATTCTTGAGAGGTTTTCTTTATATTGTCTTATCATTAGTGTCCGGTTAAAATCAATCATTTATAAGTTTGCAAACTCTTTATGTTGTGCTTATAATTCTGTACTTTTCTTTATGCGAATTCAACAAATAAATGCAACTGATATTTTAAATAAGC
>CAZIAH010000194.1:0-4699 GCA_964537715.1 uncultured bacterium
ATCAAGAATATTCGCATACCACCGGTTGTTGCTTCAACGATTTCTTTCCTGATTCTTTTTATCGCAATCGTTTTTCTTTCCCGCTGGCTCGCCAGTGCACTTAAACTCTTCGCCCGATGGACATTCATTGGATGGATCGACAGTTTGGGCGGCATGGTGTTTGGCTTTTTCAAAGGCGCGCTCATTGCCAGTTTGATCATTCTGCTTGTTTCACTCTTTCCCCTTTCCTCTGAAATCGACAAACTCCAGAAAGAATCTTTTCTTTTTCAACCGGTTCGTTCTGTCGCTCCCGCCGTATTTAACACGATAAAAAAAGTGATTCCGCATTCAAAAGATTTTTATGAGGAATTGAGAGAAGGGTTGAAAGAAAAAACCGATGCAGCAGCAAACCACATTCTGTCAAAAAAATTGGATTCGATACAAACCGATCTAAAAGAGATTGAAAAACCAGAACAGTAAAACATCCTGGTCCATGTTGGGATTCGACACGGTATTGAATCGGGTGTCGAAATTTGCCCTGTCTCCAATGGGACGGGAACAGATTCAACAATTGGATTTTATAACCGACCCGGATTTACTGCGCACAGAACTAAACCGTGTCACAGAAATGCGCGACCTGCTTCAATACGGCGATCCGTTTCCTCTCGAATCTTTTGAGGACATCAAACCGTTATTTAAAAAGGTAAGGATGATCGGAGCGTTTCTCCTTCCTCAGGAGTTCAATTCGATAAAGCATGGTTTGCGGTTGACCAGGCAGATCAAAAACTTTTTTAAGACACACCCTGAAAAATATCTCCACCTCGAAAAAACGGTTCGCGAAACCGTGGCGTTACCGGACATCGAAACCGCGATCTCCAAAATTGTCGACTCATCGAACGAAATCAAAGACAATGGTTCTCCGCAATTGTTGAAACTTCGGAATGATAAGAATACACTGATGCACCGGATACGAAAGCGTCTCGATGCGATCCTTCAAACCGCCATGAAAAAAGGATACGCCCAGGAAGAGAACCTCGCGTTGCGTCACGGAAGATTGTCCGTACCGGTCAAAGAAGCCTTCCGTGGTCAGGTGAAAGGTGTCGTTCTGGACCAATCCGCCAGCGGATCGACCGTATTCATCGAACCTCTGGAAATCCTCGAGATGAACAACGAAGTCCGGAGATTGGAAATTGCCGAGCAGCAGGAGATCGAAAAGTTACTGAAGGAATTAACCACCTTCCTCCGACCGAATATGCAGGACGTGGAGCTGAATTTCAAAGTGCTTGTGGAACTGGACTGTCTGTATGCCAGGGCAAAATATGCCTTGGAGATCCGAGGGAACGCGGCCCTCATCAATGATGAAAATGAATTGGAGTTAAAACACGCCCGACATCCCCTGCTGTTGATGCGGGAAAATTCGGAGGAAGTCGTCCCCCTCACGTTGATCATGCCAAACCCATTGAAAACGCTTCTGGTTACCGGACCCAACGCCGGTGGGAAAACGGTTCTTCTAAAGACGGTAGGACTTCTATCTCTCATGAACCAGCACGGTCTTCTCGTGCCCGTGGACGAGGGCACATCGCTTCCCGTTTTCTCAAACATCCTTGCCGATATCGGCGACCAGCAGTCGATCGAAAAAGATCTGTCCACATTTTCCTCGCACATTCAAAATCTCAAATCTTTTTTGAATCAGGCCGATTCGCGAAGTCTGATCCTTTTGGACGAGATCGGTTCTTCAACCGATCCGGGGGAAGGAGCCGCTCTTGCTACCACCGTTCTGCGCTATCTGACTTCGGCAGGATGCAAGACTATCGCGACAACGCATATCGGCGTGCTCAAAGTCTTCGCTCACGAAGAAGAGGGTGTCGAAAACGGTTCCATGGCATTCGACCGGCAGACACTCCGCCCGACGTATCAGTTTCAAATGAGCATACCGGGATCTTCGTACGCTTTTGAGATCGCTAAACGGTTGGGTTTCCCCGAAGACCTCGTGAAAAACGCCCGAACCCTCGTCGGAAAAGAAAGAGGCAGGCTCGATCAATTGATTCTCCATCTCGAGGAAAAACTACAGAACGCGCATGCGCTCTTGAAAAAAGCCGAAATCCAGGAAAGCAAACTGGCGGGCCTGATGAAACTCTATCAGGACAAACTGGAACAGCTCAAATCGATGGAACAAAACAGCAAAGAAAAAGCAATCGAAGAAGCCAGGCAAATTCTGGGCGATGCCAATGCGCTGGTGGAAAAAACCGTGCGCGAAATCCGTGAAAGCCAGGCGGAAAAAGAAGTCATCAAAAAAGTCAAAACGGAGATCGAAACACAAAAGAAAAAATTGGCTATTCATGAAAAAAAATCCATCCCGGAGAGACATGCCGAACCGAACTACCCGCTCAAAGAAGGGGATTGGGTTGTATGGAAAAACCATACGGGCATCGGGAAAATCGTGGGAACAGCGGATAACAGGGAACGTGTCTTCGTTCAGTATAACGATCTCAGAATTCAGGTGCCGAGGAGTCAGTTAATTCCCGCCGTCAATCCGGGAAACAAAAAAAGAGCATCCAGAAGCAGGTATCGCATCGACTTTCAGGTCAGTCCGGAAATCAGTGTCCGGGGTATGGTTGTCGAAGAAGCCCTGCGGGAAGTGGACGGATATCTGGACAAAGCTGCGATGAGCGGATTGCCCCAGGTCCGAATCATTCACGGCAAAGGCGAAGGTATACTCAGAAAAGAAATCAGCAAACATCTCGAAAATCATCCTTTCGTTAAAAAGAAGCGTCTGGGCAGATATCGGGAAGGAGACACCGGTGTGACCATCGTGGAGCTGAAGTGAAAATTCCCGAAGAAAAAATTCAGGAGATTCGCGAGGCAATCGACATCGTGGAGATCGTTTCCCAGTACGTGACGTTGAAAAAACGGGGCAAATCCTACATCGGACTCTGCCCCTTTCATACGGAAAAAACGCCCTCTTTCAGTGTCAACCCGGCCCGCGGTTTTTATCACTGTTTCGGATGCGGCGCCGGAGGGAATGTTTTCACCTTCACGATGCAAATGGAACGCATCAGTTTCCCCGAAGCCATCCGCACCCTTGCGGAAAAAGCCGGCATCCCCTTGCCCAAATATGAAGCGGACGATCAGAAAACAAAAGAAATCGAAACCCTCTACCATGTCAATCAATTCGCTGCGGAATTTTTTCAGGAATGCCTTTTCGGGTCCGAGAACGGCAAGAAGGTGCTTCAATATCTGGACAACAGAGGTCTGGGAGAAGAAATCGTGAAACGCTTCCAACTTGGTTATGCTCCCCAGGCCTGGGACGGACTGCTTAACCGGGCCGGGAAAGCTTCTCTGAATACGGACATGTTGAATAAGGCCGGCTTGATTGTGCCCCGAAAAGACAGCACCGGTCATTACGACCGCTTCAGAAACCGGCTGATGTTTCCGATTCTGAACGTATCGGGTCGCGTCGTGGGCTTTGGTGGCCGAATACTGAGCAGCACCGAAAAAGGTCCGAAATATATCAACTCTCCGGAAACACCGATCTATCAAAAAGGAAGATTGCTCTACGGTCTTTTCCAGTCCAAATCGGGCATTCAAAGAGAGGATCGCGTCCTTCTTGTGGAAGGATACACGGATTTGATGCAACTCTATCAATACGGTTTCGATTACAGTGTGGCCTCCTCCGGAACCGCATTGACAGACGAACAGGCCAGACTCATCCGCAGATACACAAAAAACGTGATCCTGCTTTTTGACGGAGATTCCGCAGGTTTCTCCGCGGCCATACGAGGAATCGACATTCTTCTGGACAGTGGACTGAACGTGGAAATCGTTGCCCTTCCCAAAGGAACCGATCCGGACAGTTATCTCCGTAAAGAAGGACAGAATCCTTTACAGAAATTGTTGAATTCGGTAAAGTCGTTTCTGGATTTTCAGCTGGATCAGATGAAAGAGCAGGGAAAGCTGAAGACCCCGACAGACAGAGCCACTGCGGCCCGTCAACTCCTCCTGGTACTCCAAAAAATTCGTGATCCCATCGAAAGAAACGTCATGGTGAAGGATCTTGCGGAGAAACTCAACATCGAGGAAGGATTAATCTGGAACGAAATTCGGAGCCGGAAGGATGACCGCACACCGGCCGATTCACAAAAACCAACAGTCAAAGAATCGGCAGGCCTACATGCAGCCGAAAGGGACATACTCACGATCCTGCTCGAAGGTGACAAAAAATGGTTTGTTCCGATTTTTCGCTATCTGGAACCGGAGGATTTTCAGAGTGCAGAAGCCCGGACATTATACGAAACGCTTCATCAGGAGTATTTAAAAACGGGAGAGATCGATTCTCCCAAAATACTGGACCAATTCATCGATAATGTCGGGATGACCCGACATCTGATCCAGTATCTGTCCGAACAAATCGATAAAATGGCAGACCGATACCAGCTTGGGCTCGACTGTCTGTTGCTCCTGAAACAGAATCGAATCAAAAAACAGATTCAGCAAATTAGAGAAGAAATGAAAAGCACAAAAATATCCGATCAAGCAGCAAATGAATTAAGTGAAAGATATATTTTGTTAAAAAAGAATTATGGTAATATCAAAAAAGAAATCACTGAAACCTGGGAAAAAAATTGTTGAAATTTGAACAAAAAATAAGTATACTAAGGTCTGCGGGCCCATAGCTCAGTTGGTTAGAGCGGCGGACTCATAATCCGTTGGTCGGAGGTTC
>CAZIAH010000195.1:0-4609 GCA_964537715.1 uncultured bacterium
GTTCTATCCCGGGTCAATGATTTTGTCATGAATGATATGAAGCGGGGTATGTTTGTCACGGTATTTTACATCATTCTGGATTCGCACAACCGAACGATCAGTTATGCCAGTGCAGGCCACAATCCGATGATTCTGTTCCGGGGTCAAACCCAAAGAAGCTATTATCTCAATCCCAGAGGATTTCCAATCGGCATCAATCTGCCCGATAAGGCTTTGTTTCGGAATTCGATCCAATCCGAAACGCTCCAGCTCCGGGAAGGAGATGTTTTAATTGTCTATACCGATGGCATCACTGAAGCAATGAATTCCAGCAGGGATCGTTACGGAGAAGAACGGTTTCTTTCGACCATTCGAAAGTACGGCGATTTGAAAGTCGATCCCCTTGTAGATAAAATAAAGAATGAGATCAATCTTTTTACCGAGGGATTCGCTCAAAGCGATGACATCACACTGGTCGCCATTCGGGAAAAATTGAAAGCCGAAGATGTTCTTTTCAATTTACGTTCCCGGCTCATCCATATGGTCAACGAGGAAGGAATGAGTGTCAAAGAGGCGTGTGAGGTTGTGGGCGTTTCGACTTCGACCTATTATAAATATAAGAAGCGGTTCGAAGAAATGGGAACGGACGGTCTCAGAGAACGGATGATTCGGTCGGAAATCGAAGAGAGGCATATCAGTATTGAAGATAAAGTGAAAATATATGATATCATCAGTGAGCACCCTGAATTTGGAGCAAAACGAATTCAGGAAGAATTAAATACGGAGAAATATGGAAATACCGTCATTGATGAAAAGCGTATTTACGATGAACTGGTCAGGACGCATCTGAATACTAAAGAGCTGCGCATGGCTTTTATTGAAAGGAAGAAATCGGGTAATAAGTTGAAGCCGCCAGGGACACCGCTTTTAACACTGGATGGGCGAGTGATCGTGGAATCCAAGGTGCGCAAATTTCCGTTTATTCCAGAAACTCAAGTTACGGAAGAAGAACAGATCGAAGAAAAAGAGGAAAAGGGTTTTCAACTCCACGTTTCCCAGCGTTCAGAGGAAGAAATCTATCAGGAAATGGATGAATCTGTCACGGAGGATTCCACGCTTCTTGATGATTTCTTTGATTTTTCTGACCAATCCATCGAAGAAGAGATGGTTGAATCAGTCGAACCGGAAGAACCTAAAGAGACCATTACTGCTGCTGATTTTGGACTTGACCCTGCGCCGGAAGATGAATTTCCTCTGGATATGAAACTTGAAGAAGAAATGCAGCAGACAGATGAAAAGGAAACCGGAGACATGGAGACGGGAGACAGGGAAGAAGTTCAAGAAGCAGAGATACTGGAATCTTCGGACGAAGAAGGTATAGAGGACGATCTCTTCGATGTCATGTTAAACGATGTCACCGATTTTTCCGATGAAAGTTCCAAAAAAGAAAAAGATGCTTCTCATCATCCCACATTGAAGGAAATTTTGGAAACCGATGAGTTTGTGCAGTTTGATTTCGAGGAGAAAGATCAGATCGAATCCCATATTTCAAATTCGATTGCAGGGGATATTTTTAACGAAGAAATTGGGATCGGCGAATCCATTCAAAGTGAATATAAGAAGCCGGGGAAAGAGGAGGAAGGCTTTATCGAAATGATCGAGGGACTGGGATTTGACCGTCGGTCTGTATTATATACTGAAAAAACGAAAAATTCGGGAGACGTTCCTCTTTTTAAAAATCAATTGAACAAAGACGAATATCTCGATTCGGGGATGTGGCTTTATCAGAGAGGACAATACAGTAAAGCCATTGAAGAGTTCAAAAAGGCAATTGAAATCGATCCAAATTTCATCGAGGTCTATCAATGTCTCGGAGATGCGTTCTTTCGAATAGGTCAATTGGACAACGCCATGCAGGCTTACGAAAGAGTGAGACAACTGGACCCGGACAATCTGAACGTCCTGGAAAATCTGGGGGTGATATTTGCAAACCGAGGTGATTATAAAAAAGCGGTCTGGCAGTGGGGAGAAGTGCTGAAAAAGAATCCGGAACGAAAAGATATTATTAATCGTATTAAGCGTATGCAGCGTGTGATCCGCCAGCGTTCTCTCTAATTTCCAGAAAAAGAGTTGACAATTTCATAAATTTCTTTTACATTTAATCGCTCTATTATTCATTACTTAACCCATTGCTGTAGGAGATTGACAAGATGGAAGGTATACAGGTATCCGTTGAAAAAACCGGACCGCAAAGTGATATTTCCATCATACGGGTTGGAGGGTACATCGATACCACCACATCATCGGAGCTCGAACGGGCACTCGATTCTCTTTTGAAAGCCGGTGTCTATCAGGTGATTATCGATTTGGGGAATGTCGATTACATTTCCAGTGCAGGATGGGGGATATTCATCAGTGAAATCAAAGGGATTCGGGAACGTGGAGGAGATCTCAAATTGGCGCGGATGATTCCCGATGTCTACGAAGTTTTCGAACTGCTCGAATTCAATTATATACTCAAAGCGTTCAATACGATAGAGGATGCCATCCGAAATTTCGATAAGACCAAGGGTGAAGGTGTTTTGATCGAAGAGGAAAGTGTGGAAGAGGAAGCTCAGGAAGATAGGGGCGAAGAGAAAGAAGAAAAGAAAGAAGAGGAATCCGGTATCGAAGTGATTTCCGATGAGGAACCATACTCTCTTCAAATCGAAGAAAAAGTAAAGCGCATTGCTTTGGAAAATCCTTCTTGGGGCGCATCCAAGATATCAAAGGAATTGAATTCTGAAAAATATGGTTTCGAGAGAGCGAACGTTTTTTCCGTTTGGAAAATACTTCGTAAGTTGGGATTGGGAAGCCAGAAGGATAGAGAGGCCGTATCCCGGAAGAAAGAATCACCAGGGTAATCGGGAGGCCGTTTTAGGAGAGAATATGGCTTTGAATTTAACACAGAAAATAATTAAGAGTCATCTCATAGAAGGGGAACTGATAACCGGTTCCCCTCTTTCTATTCGGATCGATCAGACTCTCACCCAAGATGCCAGCGGAACGATGGCTTATCTTCAGCTTGAGGCTCTGGAAATAGACCGGGTTAAGACAGAACTTTCGGTAAGCTATGTGGATCACAACACGCTGCAATCGGGATTTGAGAATGCAGATGATCACCAGTATTTGCAATCCGTGGCTTCAAAGTACGGGATTCTTTTTTCCCGGCCTGGCAACGGGATTTGTCATCAGGTGCATCTGGAGCGGTTTGGCGTTCCCGGGAAAACATTGCTCGGGTCGGACAGCCATACTCCGACCGCAGGGGGAATCGGTATGTTGGGGATGGGAGCCGGCGGTCTGGATGTCGCTTTGGCGATGGCCGGACAACCGTTCCACCTTATTATGCCCAAGGTCGCTCGTATTCAATTGTACGGGAAACTTCAACCCTTTGTCAGTGCGAAGGATATCATTCTTGAAGTACTGCGCCGTCTCACTGTGAAGGGCGGTTTGGGATGCATTATGGAATATTCGGGTGAAGGTATTGTGACGTTGACCGTGCCGGAAAGAGCTACGATCACCAATATGGGAGCGGAGCTTGGAGCGACCAGTTCTGTTTTTCCCAGCGATGAGCAGACCCGAAAATTTTTGAAATCCCAGAGAAGAGAAGATCAGTGGATGGCGATAGCCCCCGATGAAGGTGCCGATTACGACGAGACGGTCGAAATCGATCTTTCCGTTTTGGAACCGTTGATCGCGCAGCCCCACATGCCGGATAAGGTGATCCCGGTCCGGAAGATTCAGGGAACCAAAGTTCAGCAGGTTGCCATGGGAAGCTGCACAAATTCTTCGTACCGCGATCTCATGATCATTGCCGTAATGCTGAAGGGAAAAAAAGTCC
Source organism: uncultured bacterium (assembly GCA_964537715.1). Lineage (GTDB taxonomy): Bacteria > Zhuqueibacterota > QNDG01 > QNDG01 > DSAB01 > CAZTZL01. The sequence continues at coordinate 3,860 of CAZIAH010000195.1, forward strand.
ATCCCGGTGTGACTGCCGGATTGGCTCCGGGTTCCCGACAGGTGGTTCTTAGTCTGATCCAGAACGAATCGTGGGAATCCATCGTATCGTCCGGCGTCCGCACTCTTGAAAATGTCTGCGGACCCTGTATCGGGATGGGTTTTTCACCTCCCACGGACGGCGTTACCCTGAGAACATTCAACCGTAATTTTCTGGGACGGAGCGGCACGAAAAGCGCCCATGTTTATCTTTGTAGTCCAGAAACGGCGGTTGCAGCCGCCATCACCGGCGAAATCACCGATCCCCGGAATCTCGGCATCCAGCCGGTGCAGGTTCATATGCCGGACGTCTTTCCCATCGACGATTCCATGATTCTTAAGCCCTCCAATCACCCCGAAAGGGTAGAAGTGATCCGAGGTCCCAATATCAAGCCGGTTCCCGTCAAAGATCCGTTGCCGGATACATTGAGCGGCAAAGTGCTCCTCAAAGTGGAGGATAACATTACGACCGACCATATCCTTCCCGCAGGGGCCAAAATCCTGCCACTTCGCTCCAATCTGCCGGCCATTTCCGAATATGTGTTCAATGTGGTCGATCCTACTTTCGTTGCAAGGGCCAAAGAGGTGGGTGGCGGATTTATCGTCGGAGGCGCCAATTACGGCCAGGGGTCCAGTCGGGAGCACGCGGCTCTGGGGCCGATGTATCTCGGAATCAAACCGCTGATCGCGAAAACGTTTGCTCGGATTCATCTGGCGAATCTCATCAAATTTG
>CAZIAH010000196.1:0-4596 GCA_964537715.1 uncultured bacterium
GATTTCAAATTCCATGAAACCGTCCCGTCGAATATCGAATTGTCGTGCTGCAAGGTAATGACATGCTCGCCACGTGATGTGAAAATATGAATACTCGATCCCGCAGGAAGATGAATAAAATCGATCTTTCTTTCACCGCGTCCGCTCGTAATCGCCGGCGGTAGCGGTAATTCGTGCGTGGTCGCAGCCACATAAGGATTGGGAACGACCTTGATGCGATCCAGTTCATTCTCTGCTTTTGAAGAACTGACTTTAGGCAACGGAGCCTGAAACACAAAACTATCGCCATGCCGAAAAGGTTTTTTCATACGAATATTCAAAGTATCTCCTGCGCCGTAGTTATAAACACTGTCCTGCCGTTGTGTAAAAATGATTTCCCATGTAAAGATTTCTTTGCCTTTATCGTCTTTTTCGACAAGTACGATGTCATCGAAGGGAGATAATTTTTTACTTGGCGATACATCGCTGTAAATAAAATCCACATATTTCTGGTCCGTGACGTTATAGATACGAAAATTGACAGGTACGGCAAAAATAAAGTATTCCGGTATCGCATAGGAAGTATCCACAATTTCATCGGCAAACTCGAACCGATAATCGCTGGGATGCGCAAGTCCGACAAGCCGTTCGTTTCCAAAATTGGTATCGATGACTCTGAATGTATAATTATAGACCTTTTTCGGATCTTTCCATCCCGAACGGAGTGTATCTATGACAAGATTCCAGTGATTATTGAACGCCAATTCGATTCCGTCAAAAATTTGTGTATCAAGCGTCTCATCCTCCCAGGGACTATTTTCGATATAGGGATTCATATAAATCGGATAGTATTTAAATGTAATCGAATAGGTCTCTCCATAAAGGAGATCACCGGTCGTTCTGCCGCGGATCCGTCCTCCATCCGAATATAAAATATATTTGGATTTGGGAACAATCGCTCCGTTTTCATCTTTGACCACGACCGATTCTTCGACAAGATGCGCATGATTGAGACGGACAACAAAGGTATCTCTCGCTACGAACGATTCCATAATACCGGTAAGATCCAGCACGGAATAGACCGTGGTCACAGGCACGAAATACTCGGTGGAATCTTCCTCGTCATAAATGCCATTCCCGTTGTTGTCCACGCCGTCATTGGCAGTATCCCAGAATTCCAGCCGATAAGAATGTCCCGATAATGCCTGATCATCGATCACCTTGTAAAAGACTTTTCCGGTACCGATCGTATGATCCGCTTGAATTTGAACTTTATTATGATCCGGATTTTCATAACCGGCTGCTTCTGCATTGGGAATCACCACGGCCGTATTTTGAAAGGTTCGAACTTCACCCGTCGGCAGCAGATCAATCCGCATGCTATTTTCCTGAGGGAAAATATCTTCATCCCGGTTACCGTGGTCATAAGCCACCAGGGCATAGAAATAACGGCGTCCGTTCTCCACATCGGTATCGATATAACTGTGCTGAAGACCGGTATCATCCCCAAGATAAAAAGAAGCGCCTTCCGTACTGTTGTAGAGTTCTTCACCGGAATAAAAACAGCCGTTGATATCATTATCGAGATCATATTGAACCAAGGGTTCATAAAAGATCGGATTTCCGTGTGCATCCGTGATGTTAAAAACCTCATTGAAATTGTGATCGGTTGCCTTAAAAAGCCTATACCCTTCAAAATCATATTCCTTAAGCACCGGATCAAACGACTGTTCTGCTGTGCGGTCCCAGTAAAGCATAACCTGGCCGTCCCCGGGAACAACAGTGAGCGTCGGTTTGTCCGGAGCCGGTGGGAATCGATAATCACTGTCATAAATCTTTTGAACCGTCTCCCGATTTTTAAGTAGATCGACGATATCAACATTCGGTCCGCCTCCATCACCATAGACCAGCGCCAATGAAAACCGCTCTGTTTTCCCGGCCGGCAGGGGAAAATATCCGGATCCATACGTGAAATCTCCATCCTCGCCGCGTTCGGGTTTGTTATTGACAATGGATGCCGGTACTTCGAAATACCCCGGCGCCAACCTCCTCCACAAATCCTCATCGTCGGCCATAGAAAAAGAGTTGGCCGGAGTAAAATATTCAAAAGACGTCAAACCGATCTGGTCGGACTCATCCACATCCGTGGCGTCAAAATTGGGCTCCCCCGGCGTAGGAATACCGTCCCCTTCTCCTGTATCATGCGTTCCGATCAAACCGTCACGGCCCACATCATCAGATTCTGGGCTCCAATCGCCGTCGTTGTCGATACCGTCATCTCGTTTTTCATCGATCATCAAATCGGTGACACCTAAATTATTGATATAGTCTTTATATCGAACCGGACTAAATTTATCGATCAGAATCTTGCCCAAATTGTCTTTCCGAATCTGATGATAGTGCAGATAGTAATTCTCATCGATAAGGCCGTCGAGATCGTTGTCAATTCCATCGTACGCATTGGGATTGACCTCTTCGCCGGTTGTGCTGAAAATGATATTTCCTTCAACGAGTTCCGTGACTCCGGGTGATATGGCAATCGTATCTCCTCTTGTGTAATAAACCGCATCTTCAAATCCTACAGTTACAACTGTTCTGTCATAATTTTTATCGATTAAGACGAGTTTGTCTCCCGCATTGATAATACGGGGCTGAAAATCGTCTTCGCTGAAAATGGGAGCGGAAGAAGGTGCGAGTGAATTCGAATTCGCATCGCCGTCATTATCGATTCCGTCGTACGAATTGCCCGGACTCTCTAAAAAAGCATATCCAACGACACCCACATCTCCAACCCATCGGGGATTGCGACTGCAATCGTCGTCAAAATCAGCCGTATAGGTCAAATCTTTTTCGACATCAAAAAATGAGTAATCATCATCATATTCGTGATAATCCTCTGTCGAGGTTACACCGACATAGGTTCCGACAAGCATACCGAAAAGCACCTTGGAGTAATCTGTCGTACTGGTATTGGTAATCTCGTAGAGCCAGAATATGCAGTCCTGCGCCAGAAAGTTGGACCACTGCATACCCCGGACTTTTACCCTGAGTCCGAGTCCGTTCCGCGACGGCTCGGTCGAATCTGGTTTAAAGGACACATTCCAGATATTGTTATCGGCATAATTGAATTCCTGATCATTATTATCATCCATGATGAAATAACATTCCTCCGAGGCCGTGGTCGTCTTTCCGAAAAAACCATTCCATGAACCCACCCATCCGGGATCATCGGTATCCCCCATTTTATCTGGCCAATAACTTGGCCAGGAATTCGGATCACTGTAAAGTGCCACCCCTTCCTGCGTTTCATTCAAATACCCCACAACCGGTTCGAATCCCCAGTACTTTCCGGAAGGTGAAAGTTCGTGCTGCTGGGTGGGTCGACTGACCGGGCAAACGACGACCGAATGAAACGGTTGGATTCCTTTCATCTGTACTTCCGCACCGACGAGTGGACTCACATCACCGATATATCCGTCGTTGTCGTTAATCCATGCGCCTCTATCTCCTTTTTCCGCCGGCTGCCCGATCACTCCCCAGTTTCCGAATACAGTTTTCACCAGATTTCCCCGCATCACAGCCGACCTTCTGTACTCCGGCCCGCTCTGGGAGAACAGCGGTGAAAGGGCACAAACCATTCCCGTCATTGCGATAATAAAAGAATGAATTAATTTTTTCCTCATTTTGTATACTCCTTGTATACTCTTTGATAGACTCCGTTTTTCAATCGTTTTGATATTATAGATCGTATGTTATCCCCAATTCAATCCGGCGCGGCTCGGAAAAATGCGTGGGATCGCTATACCACTCATCCAGGGAATTGATATATTCAAAAGGATTCGTTGCCTTGGCGATCTCCTCATCCCGCGTAAATCCGGCCCGTCCCGTGTCATCATAGACATTGATTTCATTGAGCCGGTCGAGCAGATTGAAAACGCGCAGGAACAATGTCAATTCACCCGCTCCCAGTTTAAAGACCTTATACGCTCTCAAATCGATATTGAAATAAGAAGGCTTGCGCTGGCTGTTTGTGAGAAGAGAGGTAATATCTTCGGATCGTCTCGGGGTATATGGCAGTCCGCTACCCCACTGCGCAATCAAACTCGTTCCCCAGTCCTGAGCACCGTAAGACACGGTCGCATTGATGGTATGCCTCTGATCCCAGTCCAATGAGGTGAGTTGAACTTCCGGAAGCGATCCGCCGGCAAGTGCATTACGCGCCGCTTCGGGATCGGAATCGGTGCCTTTTGCCAGTTGCATCGTGTAATCTGCAGAAGCTGAAAAACCGCCGGAAAACCGTTTATTCAATGCCAGAATAATCCCCCGGATGAATCCGAAATCACTATTGACAAACTTGCTGTATTTGGAGGCCCCTCCGAACAGCACGATCTCTTTTGCCCGGGTGCCCGCGAGATCGCGTACATCCCTGAAATAACCGGTAAGCGACATGGAGATATCGTCTGTGAGCTGCTGCTGCAATCCGATTTCACCGCTAACCGTTTTTTCCGGCTTCAGATCCGCATTGCCGACCACCCCCACATTCCCGGTGCCGGATTCCAATTCAAAATCGGGATTCTGGTACAGCCTGTTAAACATCGGGATCTGGAAAAAGTGCCC
>CAZIAH010000197.1:0-4584 GCA_964537715.1 uncultured bacterium
CGGGAAGGCGGCCGAACCGTAGGTGCCGGCGTGGTCGGTAAAATCCTGGAATAAAATCAATATAAATGATAGTGAGTATAGAGCATGCGTGATATTATTATACTTGAGTGTTCGGAGTGTAAACAGCGCAATTATTCGACAACCAAGAACAAGAAGAATCAAACGGGTCGTGTAGAATATAAAAAATTCTGTCGCTTCTGCAACAAACATACTCCGCACAAAGAGACCAGATAAAAGAAACGGTGACTGAGACGCATGAAAACGATTTTGATAGGATTAGGCCTGTAGCACAATTGGCTAGTGCACCGGACTCCAAATCCGGGGGTTGGGGGTTCGAGTCCCTCCAGGCCTGCGAGAGAACGGAGTGGAGTTATGTTCAAAAAGATTTCAAATTATTTTGGTGAGGTCAGGCAGGAACTGTCAAAGGTGAGTTGGCCAAGCCGTGAAGAACTCTATGGATCTGTCGTCGTGGTGGTTGTATTATGTCTTATTTTATCCATTTTTGTTTATGGTGTCGATTTGGGATTGAATAGCTTGTTCTCATTTATTTTTTAGGTAAATCATAGATCGTTATGGAATGGTATGCCGTACACGTTCTGTCTGGCCACGAGAAAAAGATCAAAAAATATTTAGAAAACGAGATCGAGAAAGCCAATCTCCAGGACCAGATCAACCGGATTCTTATTCCTTCCGAAGATGTCGTCGAAATGAAGGATGGAAAAAAACGGGTTAAAAACCGTATTTTTTTCCCGGGCTATATGCTAATTGAAATGGAATTGAACAAGGTGACGCAGCATGTTGTATTGAATACACCGAGCATCACCAATTTTGTCGGTTCGAAAACCAAGCCGGTTCCTCTTCAGGAAGATGAGGTTCGAAGAATTTTGGGTCGCATTGAGGAACGGCAGAACGAAGAAATCATCGACATTCCTTATCGTGAGGGGGATCCTGTCAAGGTCATCGACGGACCGTTTACGGATTTTTCCGGAGTTGTGGAAGAAATCAACAGAGAAAAGAAAAAACTGAAAGTCATGGTTAGCATTTTTGGTAGATCCACCCCTGTCGAACTCGATTTTCTCCAAGTTGAACTTGAAAAGTAGTTGATTCGAGGTAAATTATGGCGAAGAAAGTGATTGGCATCATAAAATTTCAAATTCCGGCGGGTCAGGCCAATCCATCCCCTCCTGTGGGACCCGCTCTTGGACAGCACGGCGTGAACATTATGGAATTTTGCAAGGCCTTTAATGCGAAGACCCAGGATAAACAGGGATTGATCATTCCTGTCGTGGTGACTATATATGCCGACCGTTCCTTCACATTTATTACGAAAACACCCCCTGCTGCGGTTTTGTTAAAAAAGGCAGCAAAAATCGAGAAGGGTTCCGGGGAGCCGAACCGTGAAAAGGTCGGGACAGTGAAACGTCAACAGGTCAGGGAAATTGCTGAACTGAAAATGCCGGATTTGAATGCGAATGATATTGAAATGGCCATGCGCATTATTGAAGGGACCGCCCGCAACATGGGCATCATTGTCGAAGAATGAGTCTGGAGATTCTATGAAGCATAGCAAGCGATACAATTCACTCGTCGAAAAACTGGATGCTCAGAAAACATATACACTGGAAGAAGGGGTGCGGCTGTTAAAGGAAATGGGAAATGCCAAACTCGATGAGTCGGTCGATCTAGCAATACGGCTCGGCGTAGATCCCAAAAAAGCGGATCAAATGATTCGCGGAACAGTCGCCCTTCCCCACGGGACAGGAAAAAAAGTGCGTGTTCTGGTGCTCTGCAAAAGTCCGAAAGATAAAGAAGCAAAAGATGCTGGCGCCGATTATGTGGGGTTGGAAGAGTATATCCAAAAAATTGAAAAAGGCTGGAGTGATGTCGATGCGGTCGTGGCGACTCCGGATGTGATGAAAGATGTCGGAAAGTTAGGCAAGTATCTTGGAAGGAAAGGGCTCATGCCCAATCCGAAAGCCGGCACCGTAACGATGGATGTTGCGGAAGCCGTCAAGCAACTCAAGGCAGGACGAATCGAATTCAAAGTGGACCGGTACGGTAACGTGCATGCATCGGTCGGCAAGGTTTCGTTTACTTTCGAACAAATCGTTGAAAATATCAAAACAGTCATCGATCAGATCGTGCGGCTAAAACCTGCTTCTGCCAAAGGAAATTATGTCCAGAATATTACCGTATCCTCGACAATGGGACCCGGAATTAAACTAGATAAGGTGATGATTGTTGGGGGCCTACGATAGATTTCTGAAGAATATTTTATTTTAAGGATTTCGATATGTTGAGGAAAGAGAAAGAAGCTGTCGTTGATTCCATCGTCCAAATATTTGAAGATGCCAAAAGCATATTCCTGACCGATTTTGAGGGTTTGAATGTCGAATCGATGGAGGAATTTCGTCGAAAGTGCCGGGAAGCTTCTGTTGGTTATCGTGTCGTCAAAAATAAACTGGCCCGGTTGGCAGCGGAGAAAGTAGGACAGGAAGAGATCGTTCGATATTTTGAAGGGTCTTCCGCAATTGCATACAGCTATGACGATCCCTCCGCACCGGCTCGGGTGATTTCAGAATTCACAAAAAAATCGGATAAGCCGGCAATCAAAGTATCATTGTTCGAAGGTAATTTTTATGGTCCGGACAAGGTGAAAATGATCGCGGATCTTCCCCCGAAGGAAATGCTTCTGTCTCAGGTGGTCCGGGGATTCAATGCACCCATACAGAATTTTGTGGGAGATCTGTATGCGCTGTTACAGAAATTTGTGATGACGCTGGATGCGGTCAGAAAAACAAAATCGTGATTTATCAATAAGTAGAGATACTATCTTATAAGAGTAATCAGAAACAAGTTCAAATATTTTATTTGTTTAAAGGTTGGAGGAAAAGCATGACCGAAGAGAAAAAATCGGCTGAAGTCGTCGAAAAAGAAGAAGCAAAAAAAGAAGCTCCGAAGAAAAAGGCGGACGGAGATGCGGGTAGAATTCTTGAGATGGTCAAGAATATGACCGTCATGGAACTTGCTGAACTTGTCAAGTCGCTGGAGGAAGAGTTTGGTGTGACGGCAGCCGCTCCCGTCATGGCGGTTGGCGCTGCTGCTCCTGGGGCTGCTTCTGCTTCTGCTCCTGAAGAGGAAAAGAGCGAATTTAATGTAATGCTGACCTCTTTTGGAAGCAATAAAATTCAGGTGATCAAAGTGGTGCGTGCCATCACCGGCCTCGGATTGAAGGAAGCAAAGGATTTGGTCGAAGCGGTTCCAAGCGCCATTAAAGAAGGCGTTTCAAAAGAAGAAGCCGAGAATCTGAAACGTCAGTTGGAAGAATCCGGCGCCGCAGTCGAATTGAAATAAACCGCCACTAATTTTTAAGGAGTGTGGTACTTTTGTTGAAAGAATCTATTCAACGAAAATCATTTTCCAGAATTCCTTCTGCCGTTGAAATTCCGGATTTATTGGACATTCAAATCAAGTCCTATCGGGATTTCATCCAGGATGATCTGCCGGCAAACAAACGGAAGATGCAGGGACTTCAAGAGGTTTTCCAGGCTCTGTTTCCGATAACAGATTCCAGAGAGAATTATCTTTTGGAATTTGTCGAATATTATATCGATCCGTGCAAATATTCCGTTGAGGAGTGCCGGGAACGTGGAATGACCTATGCCGTACCTTTGAAGGCAAAACTACGTTTATCAGTTCGCGACACCTACAGCCGGAAAAACAATTACGTCGATACGGTGGAACAGATCGTCTATTTGGGGAACTTCCCCTATATGACAAACAGGGGGACATTTATCATCAATGGCGCCGAACGGATTATTGTCAATCAGTTGCACCGTTCGCCGGGCGTCTTTTTTGATGAGAAAATTTATCCCAACGGTACGAGAACCTATTCAGCAAGAGTCATTCCGTTTCGGGGATCGTGGCTGGAGTTTGTGACCGATATTAACGATGTGCTTTATGTTTATGTCGATCAGGGACGCAAGTTTCCTGTAACAACACTTCTCAGGGCACTGGGTTGTGCCACCGACGAAGAGGTATTGCGGCTTTTCAATATGATCGAAGAAGTTTCCCTTGATGATCCCAATATCAAAAAGTATATCGATCGCAAGGTTTTTTTCAGCCAAGATGAAGTCGGCGTGATCGACGAAAAAACAGGTGAAATCATTCTTGAACGAGATGGCATTCTGGAAGAGACTCTTCTGTCCAAACTCAAAAAACTTGGTGTTTCAAAACTGAAATTTATCGGCTCCGAAGATCGCATGGGCGGAAGCGAAGTCATCAACAATACATTACGGAAAGACAGCGTACAGTCCGAAAAAGATGCGATCGAAACCATTTATCGTCAGCTGAGATCGGGAGATCCCCCGGACTTGGAAACGGCGAGAGCGCTGATCGACCGGCTCTTCTTCAATCCGAAACGGTATGATCTGGGCAAAGTGGGCCGGTACCGGATGAATCAGAAACTGGGACTGGACGTTCCTGAGGATTTGACGGTATTAACCAATGAAGACTTTGTGTCCATTATCAAGTATCTGCTCGCGTTGCGCGCAGGGACTAAATCCACGGATGATATCGATCATC
>CAZIAH010000198.1:0-4548 GCA_964537715.1 uncultured bacterium
TCCGCAACGCAACCCTCCACATCCGGAACGTCCAGAGGAGAGGGTAAAAAATTGACGACCGCATCGAGAAGACGCTGAATGCCCTTGTTTTTTAAAGCGGCACCGCAGAGAACCGGAACCAATCCGAACTCCAGTGTTCCTTGTCTGAGAGCTCTCAAAATATCTTCCGGGGAAGGATCGATCCCTTCGACATATTTTTCCATAAGAACATCATCAAATTCCGAAGCGGCTTCCAGAAGATCATGACGGTATTGATTGGTCGCATCCTGAAGGTCGTTCGGGATTTCGATCTCTTCCCAGGTTGCACCTAACTTTTCTTCATTATATACAATTGCTTTCATCAAAATCAGATCGACGATCCCTGTAAATGATTCACCCGATCCCATTGGAATTTGTATCGGAACCGGATGACTTCCCAACCGTTCCTGTATCATTTTGAGAACATGATAAAAATCCGCACCTATCCGATCCATTTTATTGACAAACGCGACCCGCGGAATATTATATTTGTCTGCCTGTCGCCACACGGTTTCCGATTGAGGTTCGACCCCCCCGACACCACAGAAGATGGTGATTGCACCATCCAGAACACGGAGAGATCTTTCCACTTCGACCGTAAAATCGACATGACCCGGTGTATCGATAATATTGATCTGATGATCCCGCCAGAAACAGGTGGTCGCTGCCGAAGTGATTGTGATCCCCCGTTCTTTCTCCTGCTCCATCCAGTCCATCGCTGCGGATCCTTCATGCACTTCGCCCATGCGATGTACCTTGCCCGTATAGAACAAGATACGTTCCGTCGTCGTTGTTTTTCCGGCATCAATGTGTGCCATGATGCCGATATTCCGGGTTTTTTCTAATGTATACGCTCTGGGCATAAATTATCCGAGTAAATCCGCACCCTATTTACCATCTGAAATGAGCAAATGCTTTGTTGGCTTCGGCCATTTTATGGGTATCTATTTTCTTTTTAACGGAGGATCCTTCATTATTCGCGGCAGCAATAAACTCCGCTGCCAATCGTTCGGCCATGGTTTTCTCTGCACGTTCTTTTGCATAGGCGATGATCCATCGTATCGCCAGCGCTTTTCTCCGATCCGACCGAATCTCGACGGGAACCTGATAGGTGGCTCCTCCGACACGTCTGGACTTGACTTCAAGAACGGGTTTCACATTTTCCAATGCCTTTTCAAAAACCTCAATTCCTTTGTTTCCTGTTTTCTGTTCGATCAAATCCATCGAAAAATAAAAAATGTTTTCTGCCACACTCCTTTTGCCCTTCCGCATCAAACCGTTGATGAAATTGGTGACCACCGTGTTTTGATAAACAGGATCCGGCAATACTTGTCGTTTTTGAATTTTTCTTCTTCTTGGCATTTTTTAATCCCGCTACTTTTTCCTTTTTACACCGTATTTGGATCTTCCCTGATTCCTGTCTTCTACACCGCTGGTATCATAGGTTCCTCGAATGATATGATACCTGACCCCAGGAAGATCCTTGACACGTCCACCACGGATAAGAACGATCGAATGTTCCTGAAGATTATGTCCTTCCCCGGGTACATACGCCGTCACTTCAAATCCGTTGGTCAACCTGACACGAGCCACTTTCCTTAAAGCCGAATTCGGCTTTTTGGGCGTGGTTGTATAAACTCTCGTGCATACACCACGGCGTTGGGGACAATCGACAAGCGCCGGAGCTTTGGTTTTCTTTGTCGGTTTTTTCCGTCCATGTCGGACCAGTTGATTCAGCGTTGGCAAACTTCCTCCTTTAAAAATTTATTCAATTTCTGCCCCCTTCTGGGGAAACCACTAGGAAACTTATCATGTTTGGGCTGCTTCTTCTTTCTCGGCGACTTTTTTCTCCGCTTCTTCCTCTTTCTTCCAAACCTGCAATCTCTTAAAATGACGAAGCCCGGTTCCTGCGGGAATCAGGTTCCCCATAATCACATTCTCTTTTAATCCGATCAATCCGTCGATCCGGCCTTTTACCGCTGCTTCGGTCAACACGCGCGTCGTCTCCTGAAACGATGCAGCCGAAATAAAGGAATCGGTTCCCAAAGCCGCCTTGGTAATTCCGAGGAGCAACGGATGAAACGTGGCTGGTTTTGCAGGTCGGAACGACGCGGTCTGTTTCCCATCCTGAGTCAGTTTCTCATTGATCGCATCCAGCTTCATCTTATCAATGACATCGCCTTCTCGCAGTTTCGAGTTCCCTTTTTCGGTGATAACGACATGGTTTAAAATCTCGTCGTTCACACGCAGAAAAGCCTGACGGTCGATTTCATCATTCTCTAAAAATTCCGTATCCCCGGGGTCTTCGACGCGGACTTTTTTAAGCATCTGCCGTACTATAACTTCGATGTGTTTATCATTGATCCGCACACCTTGCAATCGGTAAACCTCCTGGATTTCATTGACAAGATATTCCTGTACTCTATTGGCGCCGAGAATAGCGAGAATATCATGAGGTGCAACCGAACCTTCCGAAAGCTTCTCACCTGCCTGTACCGTATCTCCCTCATGAACCAGCAGATGCTTCCCATAGGGGATCAGATAAGTGCGTTTGTCTTTTCCGTTTTTTGAAACCACAAAAACTTTACGAATGCCCCTGCGCATCGAACCGAATTTCACCGTCCCGTCGATTTCACTGACAACGGCAGGACCCTTGGGTCTTCGCGCTTCAAACAACTCGGCCACACGGGGCAAACCGCCTGTAATATCTCGTGTCTTGCTGATATCACGCGGAATCTTGACCAGAACATCCCCGGCTTTCACTTCGGTCCCGTCTTTAACCAACAAATAGGACCGCGTGGGGATGATATATGAACCCAACTTTTTACCCGATTTGTCAAGTATTAGGATGTGCGGACTCAATTCTTTATTTTTTGCTTCCGTAATGACCCGCTGTCTCTGACCTGTCGTCTCATCTACTTCTTCACGATAGGTCACATTTTCTTTGATGTCCACAAATTTGATTTTGCCATCCGTATTGGCTAAAATCGTGTCTGAATAAGGATCCCATCGGAAAAGGATCTGTCCTTTTTTAATCGATTGGCTATCTTGCACCTGAATATGAGCGCCGTAGGGTACTGTAAAACTCGAAATGATTCTATTGTCCTCATCCAGCACCTTAATCTGACCGTTTCGCCTCAGAGCAATGATCACACCATCGGATTGCGTTACGGAAAGAATGTTTTCATACTGAACCACCCCGTCTCCCTTTGATACCACTTCCGATTCGGCAGCTATTCGACTGGCAGTCCCGCCGATATGGAAGGTACGTAATGTAAGCTGGGTTCCCGGCTCACCGATGGACTGCGCAGCCATCACACCCACGGATTCGCCGATGTTGACCAGCCGATTGGTGGCCAGATTCCTTCCATAACATTTGATGCAAACGCCCTGTTCAGCCTCGCAGGTCAGTACAGAACGAATGCCCACAAGATCGATGCCTTTGTTTACAATGAGATCCGCAGTATCTTCGTCGATCAACGTTCCCGCCTCAACCAGCACTTCTCCATTCTCCTGATCGTAGACATCTTCCGAAGTAACACGTCCTAAAATGCGGTCCCGCAGCGGCTCGATAATTTCCTCGCCTTCTTTCAAATCTCCGACATGCAGTCCCATGATGGTGCCGCAGTCTTCTATCGTGACCACGACATCCTGAGCCACATCGACCAGCCGCCGGGTCATGTATCCTGCATCGGCTGTTTTCAGCGCAGTATCGGCCAAACCTTTTCTCGCGCCGTGCGTCGAGATAAAATATTCAAGAACGGAGAGACCTTCTCTGAAGTTGGCCGTAATCGGAGATTCGATGATTTCTCCGGTCCCTCCGGTCAGTTTCTTTTGGGGCTTTGCCATAAGGCCGCGCATGCCTGCCAACTGACGGATTTGCTCCTTGCTGCCTCTTGCACCGGAGTCGGCCATCATATATATCGAATTAAAACCGTTATAAGATTCTTTCAAGTGTTCGAAAAGGTGTTCCGCAACCTGATTGGTGGTTCGCGTCCAGACATCGATTACTTTGTTGTAACGCTCTCCATCCGTAATTACACCCTTTTCGTAAAGACTGCGGATTTTGTCCACTTCATTATTGGAATTCTGGACCAGTTTTTCCTTCTCGGCCGGAATAATGGCATCATCCACACCGAATGTGATGCCGCCCTTCATCGCGTAATAAAATCCCAGGCTCTTAAGATCATCCAGAAAATCGACCGTTCTTCGATTCCCGACCACTTTGTACGATTGTGCAACAATGGTTTCGATCCGTTTTTTGGTCAGCAGTTCATTGATATAACCCAGTTCGTTCGGAACAATTTGATTGAAAATGATCCGGCCGACTGTCGTACTGATAATTTGGTTGTCCGTACGAACCCTGATTTTCGCATGCAGACCGACTTTGTTATCATGAAAAGCGATGAGCACTTCTTCTTCATCGGCAAACAACTTGTCTTCGCCTTTTTCACCCTTCATCATCTTGGTCAGATAATAACATCCCAGAACGATATCCTGACTCGGTATGGCAAGAGGACGTCCGTTCGC
>CAZIAH010000199.1:0-4373 GCA_964537715.1 uncultured bacterium
TGAACGGATCACTGCTGAGGCAGTTATGAAGTTCGGGCAGCAGCACCGCTTCGATTTCCTCTTCCGGGAGCCATTCCAATACTCGGCTGGATACCACGATTTGTGGGCGAAACCATCCCATGGCCATCGCGATCCACGAAGGATCACGCACCACCCTGATCCGAATGTTCCAATGACGGTACTTTTCATTGAGCAAACGGGTCCATTCAGGATGTGCGGCGGAAGCAAAATAAGCGTTCCACTTCTTTGTCAGCATGATTTGCTTGATGAATCTCCACAACAAACGTGAGAAGGTATAGGCAATAAACAAGTCGATGAGCAATTCCGCCGTTTTATGCTCCCACGAATTGGCCTGAAACGCATTCAGGCAAAATTGGAACAGGTCCCATTTCCATCGAAATCCGAACCATTGGTACAACAGGAAAAAGCCCATTTCCAATAAAACCGCCATTCCGATCAGCCATATGAACATATACGAAACTTGGACGCTGATATTTCGCTTCATGTCTGTTTCCTGCTTTTCATTTCCTTTAGTTTTTCCTCCAATTTTTGAATGGCGGAAGAATCGGCCTGTTCCAGCGCATCGATCATATGGCTCACTGCCAAATCCCCGAAATCTTTAACCAATACGCGGGTAACCTCTTTGGTCTGCTCATCGAGGAACTGCTCCAAGGTTTGAAGCGGATAAAAAATGCTTAGCCGGCCTTTTGTTTTTTTTGCCAGATGGCCTTTCTCATATAGGCGATTCATGACGGTCATCACCGCATTGAAGGAGATCGGACTCTCCAGGCTTAAATGCTGCTGCACCTCTTTGATCCCGGATTCGCCTTTTGACCAAAGATATTCCATGATTCGAGCCTCCAAGGGCCCGAAAAACCGCTTCAATCCGTCTTCATGAATCTTGAATTTGTCCACTTTCACTGGCTTCACTTCCTTTACACTATGCATTGTAGTATATTCCCTTCCAGGAAGTCAACGTTCAACCTTTGGCAACATTCAAATTAATCGCTTACTTTGTTCCAATCTTTCCCGGCGTTTCGGCTTTCATATAAGGAATAGTTTCTCGTCAGGATGATCCAGCGATTCGGATCTTTTTTGGATACATGAATCCCCAGCGGAATATCGTCATTCAAATCAACAGAAAACGGCTTCCAGTTTCTGAAGTCGGATGTCACCGCGAAACCTTCCTCGTTCATAACCAGAACGTTCCCGTTGGAGAACGGGACAATTTGAAACACGGGCTGATCCGATAACAGAGTCTCTTTCATACTGCCGGCATTCAAGTCATAACGATACAATCCCGCCTCTGTTCCGGCCAAAATCGAAGACCTGTTGTCCGGCGCCACGGCAGCCGAATAGGCCATTGCGACTTTTCCCGCTGACTTCCATGTATCTCCCCCATCCCTCGTTTCGTACAGGTTGTCTCCTTCTATCATGAGAATGACGTACAAATGATCCGGATTTTGCGGATCCATGAGAAGTTGATGGGCGTCCGGCGCGTCCGGTTTCGGATCATTCGGAAGCCCGTTTTCAATGCTTGTCCAAGTGTTTCCGCCATCGACCGACCGTTTGACAAATCCGTGTCCGGATACATAGATCCGGTTTGGATTCTGGTGGTCCACTTCCATTCCCATCACATCATTACGGCTTAATTTAGGTACCGTACGTCTCCATTTTCCTTGTTGGCGTTCAAAGATGCCGGTATGGGTACCGATCCAGACGGTCTCATCGTTAGGTGAAAAGCCGAATACATGTGGATGCGTATTGGAACCGGCATTCAATTCTTCCGCCGAAGCTTCACCTTTGTCGAACATCCCCCAAACGGTCAATCCGATGAGCCCGATCATGAAAACTGAAAATAACCACCCCAGATGGATCCGGAAACCCTTTTTTGTTTCTTTTTTCATAAACCCACCCCATGATTTGATTTTTTTATGCGTTCACTATCCCGTCAATGATTCCACACAAATTCATCACATCTTTCCGCTACACTGAAAATGAACTTAATCAAAGGAGGATGAATCTCATGAAAAAATGGATGTTGGGCTTGACGGCTGTGGTGCTAACTTTCGGTATCGGAACAGCGGCTTTCGCACATGGTAACGGAGACGGAGATGGCACGTTTAATTTCGGACAAATGCAAAAATACATGCAGCAAATGCATCCCGACTGGTCCGAACAAGATTTCCAAGAGATGTACAAAGACTGCCACGGCACCAATGGCGCGGCTCCAAGCAAATTCTTTCAGGAAATGAGCCCTGGACAAAACATGATGAATTAGTCTGTTCATACGACGATCCACACGATTTCCGGGTGAAACTGCCCGGGAATTTTTTTTATCGGATCAGGAGGACAGTTTCATTAGTGATGCAATGATGCTCTCCAAAAAGAATTCCTGCATCTCCCCGATTTGAATCTTCCGGACGATCCCGTGTTTAATAAAGAACGTTGTCGGATACTGGGTCACCCATTTTTTCCGGATCGTCATAACGGGATCGTAAAGAATCGGAAAGATCCATTTATGCCTTCTAACCAAAGCAATCACCTGCAAAAGTATGTTATGTTTCTTAATACTACACTATGGATTGTAGTGTAGTATTGCTGGTGTGTCAATCACGAAAAAGTGAAAGCATGGATAAACGGCTCCATGAAATTATCCCTGCACATCTCCCAGACGGTATCCCGATCCATATACGGACACGATAAGGTGCGGATGTTTGGGGTCGGATTCAATTTTTTTTCGCAAATTTTTGATGTGGGAGTCCACGGCGCGCGCATCCCCTTCGAAATCGTAACCCAGCACTTTTTCCACCAAATCTTCCCGGGAAAACGTCCGTTTGGGATTTGCAGCCAAGATCACGAGCAATTTATATTCCGTGGGCGTCAATCCGATCTGCTCCCCATTTTTACGTACAACATGCGAACGGCAATCAATGATGAGCCCGTCATGCAGAAAGATTTGATTGGCCAGCAATTCGTCGTTAGTTAATCTGCGCAAAACCGCCTTAACCCGGGCAACCAGTTCTTTGGGAGCAAACGGTTTGGTCACATAATCATCCGCGCCGTAATCAAATCCGGTTAAAATATCTTTTTCCGACGTTTTTGCCGTCAACATGATAATGCTTACCCTGGAAAGGAGTCGAAGCCGTTTACAGGTTTCTTCTCCGGAGATGCCTGGAAGCATAAGATCAAGGATAATAAGATCGTAGGAATGTTCTTGATGCATTCGAAGGCCTTCCTCCCCACGATCTGTCACATCCACTTCATATCTTTCGTGTATCAAATAAGAGCGGATGACATCCGCAATCTTTTTTTCATCCTCAATCACGAGAATTTTTTTCACACCTATTCACCTTCCGTTCAAGGCACATCATTTTCACTCATATTCTGCCGCAGGAATCCGGATGGAAAAAGAAGTTCCTTTCTGTGGTTCGCTTTTCACAAAAATCGTTCCGCCAAGAGCCTGAACCAGATTCTTCACAATGGTCAAACCGATACCGGCACCTCCTGTGGAACGCGTGCGGGAAGCATCCACCCGATAAAATCGTTCAAAAATATAGGGGAGATGTTCTGCCGGAATACCTATTCCCGTATCGGAAACGGACACCTGAATCCACTCCGGGTTTGCATTTTCTTTCCGGTTTCCTTCACGGAATTCATGACGAACCTCCACAATAACCCTTCCGCCCGATGGAGTATATTTCAAGGCGTTGACCAGCAAATTGATCACGATTTGTTTCCATTTGTCCCTGTCGATTATCGCATAACAAGGACCTTGACCGGCAAAAGACAAATGGACTCCTTTCTTCTGGAAAGAAATCTCCATCAGTTGAACGGCGTCATGTGTCGTCTCGGCCACATCATCTGTCGAAGGTTGAAGATCCAAGCTCTCGATTTCCGTTCTCGTCAGTGATTCGATCCCGGAAGAAAGCGAAATCAATCTTTCTATCTCTTCAAAGTAATCACGCAATCGTTCCGGAGTCGGTTCCCATATGCCGTCAATAAACGCAAGCAGATGACTTTTCAACGTGGTAAGCGGTGTCCGCAGTTCATGAGCCACATCGGCAGCAAGATTTTTTCTCAATTTCTCCTGCCTTTGCATCTCTGCCGCCAGATGGTTCAAGGTTCGAGACAGGATTTTTAATTCATCTTGACCTTTCGGAAGCGGAATACGCTGATTTAAATCGCCTTCCCGAAGTTTGATAGCCATATCCGTCATTGCCCTTAAAGGTTTGGTGATTCTCTGCGAGATAAACCAGCTGATCAAAACGGCGACCATTACGGTCATGATGACTGAGGTTAACAACCCCTGGGTCATACGCCTGATATAATGTGTGTCCAGTTCCGTATACGACTTCGGTTCGCTAAAGGTG
>CAZIAH010000200.1:0-4352 GCA_964537715.1 uncultured bacterium
GTTTCTTTTCGCGGCATTCGAAAAATCTCCGTCTCGGAAAATGGGAGTGAGTTCACGGTCGTTCCCGTCTTTTGTGGGAACGGGAAGGAATTGCTGTTTGATCCCGACCATTCAATTAGTATTTCTATTATACAAAGTCGGGAGAGTTCAATTCCTTCAGTGAACGAACCTCCATTTTCAGGAGATTTTACGTCAGCCGCATGTTTTTTGCGCCACTTTTTTCTGAAAAAAGTGGCATGTCCATTTTAAAATCACGGAACAAACTTTTTCGTTACACTTCACTGATTAGCTAATGTTTAAAAGACTTTTTGTTAAACCGTACACTAATGATATAATTCCTATATTTTTACCTCAACACGATCCCGATGAGACTCCATGAAGACCGTAAATTCATCCAAAGAATAATCAGGAACCGCGCCCTGCTTCGTGGCAACAAACGCCCCCAAATAATTGGCAAATTCGGCTGTCTCTTCCAGAGAACATCCTTCGAGGCTTTTCATCACCACTCCGGCGACAAACGCGTCTCCACAGCCGGTCGTATCTACGGGATAAATCTTGACCCCCGGCGAAATTACATTTTTTTCTCCGTCCGAAATAAGACAGCCCCGCTGGCCGAGTGAGAGGACAGCCAATTTCAAATCGTATGTCTCGATCAGCCAGCTCAAAAAAACCGGAACGGATCGATCCGTTTTCCCGAACGCATTCTGCAAATCGTGCAATTCAGTCACATTCATTTTCAACAGATCCGTGTGAATTAGTGTCTCCTCCACCACGGTTTTCACAGATTCATCCCAGCCCCTGAAATTCACATCGAACACGATCACACAATCGGATGCCCTCTTCAGAAACGTCTGGATGGTCTGACCGGACACCGGATTCCGCTGGGCCAGCGTGCCGACCAGAACCGCATCCGCATTCTTGATCAAGGGATCGAATCCATCATTCCATTGAAGATAATCGAATGCAACATTTTTCGAACAGGTGAATTGTGGATTCCGATCCTTGTCCAACTGAACAAGCACGGTTCCGGTCGGAAGGTCGGGATTTTTCTGAATATATTTCGTGTCTATTCCCTTTTTATATAACGCAGAAAAGAGCTCATCCCCCAAACGATCCTGTCCAACACCACTCACCACCACTCCATGAGCTCCAAGCTGACTGGCATGAATCGTTGCATTCGCCGGCGCCCCGCCCAGATACTGTTCGTCGGGATAAAGATCCCAGAGCACCTCTCCCAATCCGACAACGAGGAAAGAATTTTTCACGGATGAAACCCTTTGAGAATCATGGGGATCAAACCTTCTCCGAAGCCAAAAGGCACCGGCGTGAAAGCGAGGATAAACAGCAGAACCGCAAAGATGCCGGCGATGGTTCGTCTTCGCCCGAGAGGCCGGTTATCATTTAACGTTGGAGGGTGCTTACGGATCAAAGCAAGAATCACCACTAAAAGAACCCATCCGAAATAGAAGAAAAGACAGATTACCAAAAGCGCAGCATAAAACAGGATGGAAATGAACTTGCTCTTTTTCCAGAAAAGCGCATACATGATGTGCCCGCCATCTAACTGACCAATGGGAAGCAGATTGAGCGCCGTCACGAGCAGGCCAACCCAACCGGCAAATGCCAGCGGATGAAGGATAATGTCCTGTCCCGGTGGAAGCGGTCCGATCACGATCCGAGCCAAAAATTTGAAAAGCAGAGAATCACCCAGAAAAAAAACGGATTCGCTGAGTGTAGCGGTTTCCTGGATATGGGACAGTTTCAGACCGATAACAATGGCCGGAAGAATCATCACAAATCCGGAAAAAGGACCCGCCACACCCACATCGAACAGGGCGCGCCGGTCCGGCATCTGACCTCCCATTTTGATGACCGCTCCCATCGTACCGAAAGGCGGCAGGGGCATCGGGATAAAATAGGGCAGCGTCACCGGCACTCCGTATTTTCTTGCCATAAGATAGTGCCCGAGTTCGTGGGTTAGAAGAATCGTCATGATGCCGCCCGAATAGGCAAAAGCGCCCAAAAGCCCGTCCGACAATCCCATGAAAAAGGTGGTAATGCAGGTCAGCACAAAAAGAAGAACGTGAAGCCAGGGCCGGCTTCCGTATCGCGCCGGACGGAAGGATTGAAACGAGACCGGTTCGGTGGTTGTCACTGTCGATTCGAGTCTTTCTTTTTCCATGAGAGAATTTATCCTATTCGTAAACGATTCGTATAGAGTCGCCCAATCGCAGATCGAATTTCTCCTTCGCACTTTGCTGGTTCACGGCAATCTCTATTGTACCACTACTTCCAACAATGACCAAAGGTTCCCCTGTAGATACTTCGCTATAACTCCGACTGAGCCGATTGAATTTCAAATCTTTGATTTCGATTCTTATCTTTTTTGTTGGATCGATTTTCTCTTCTTCGATATTGGTGATGCCGTTCCCGAACCGGTCAAAAGCAACGATCTTCCCTTCGATTCCATTCTCCTTGACTTCGCAGGATTCCACCTCTCCTTTGATATATTTGCGGATTATTTCACCCATATCGGACAAGGGAACGCCCCTGGCCAGATGCGCCGCCGCAGGCGCAAAAACATCCCGTCCGTGAAACGTCCGGCTGACATTCGGGAGAAAATAATCCGAATTCGTGATGCGGTAAACCTGACAATTTGGATGTTCGTGAAAAACAGTTTTGAGAACGCCATTGTCCGGCGCTAAAAATGTGTACCTGTCCGTTCGAACACCCAGCACGGCCCGGTCCGTTCCCACACCCGGATCCACAACCACGGTATGAATCGTATCTTCTGGGAAATAGGAATAACTGTTCTTCAGCTTGAAAGCCGCCTCATCAATATTCTGCGGCGCAATGCCGTGCGTGATATCGACAATCCGGACTTCGGGACAGATATTCAAAATTACACCCTTCATCACACCCACGAAAGAATCGGAATACCCGAAATCCGTGAGCAATGTAATCAAAGATGATTTTACCATGATCAATCTCAGGAAAAGTTACGGATTTGGAGAGTGGTAGTCAAGAAGAAAGTCTGTGAAAATAAAGTCTATATTTTGTAGAGGTTTCTCTCTCTGCAAGGACATAGAATGATCTAAATACCATTCAGCATACCCCGAAATGCATCAATGCACACCTGAAGATTGGGGGACATCCATTTCTGTTTTAGATAGATCATCAACACATTGGCCCGCATCGGATCCTCAAACCACGATAATTTGGTCAGCCTTCCCGACTCCAGTTCACTCTTCACGGAAATCTCCGGGATGATTGTAATTCCCGTGCCTTCCACAATACATCGTTTGATGGCCTCGATACTATTAAAGTCCATAATCATGCCAGGCTGTACTTTATTTCTGATCAACGTTCGATGCAACATGACCTGATAACTGCAATCCTCTTTGGGAAGAAGAAGCGGCTCGAATTGAAGATCATGAGGCATTACTTGAGGTTGAGTGGACAGAGGATGTTCGGGATGACAGACCAGAACAAGCGACAGACTGCCCAGTACCTCAGTTTCCAGATCAACCACCTGAAAAGGATCATCTGTGATCAAAAATCCCAATTGAATCATGCCCGAACGCAATTCCTGCTGCAGACTGAAGTAGCTGCAATTGTGGAGGTTAAATCGGATTTTGGGATATTGTTGTCGGAAAAAATGGAAGAGCGGCGGAAACAGGTAAGTACTGAGTGTTTCCGGGATTCGCAGGGTGAGAGACCCCTGCGGTTTGTCCTTGGTTAAAATTTCTGTTTTGATCTCTTCTTCCAGAGCAATCATCCGCTGCGCATATTGAAGTAACAGCTCACCCGATTCTGTAAGTTGGATCTGTTTGCCCTGACGTTTAAATAATTTTACATTTAGATCCGCTTCCAATCCTTTGATTTGCTCAGATACTGTGGACTGTGCATAATGTAATACTTGAGCGGCCTGCTGAAAACTGTTCAGATGAGCAACCGTGCGAAATGTTTTGAGTTGACGAAGTTCCATGTGTTTTATTATCGGATTTTCCGATATTGAGATTCGATTTTTTTCGCTTGACTCGAAATGTTCGATTTAATATAATATAACCTCAAAATAAAACGTTGTCAATTTAAATATGCAGACAGGAGAAAACCATGAAAGCAGCCATTCAGGAAAATGCATTTCAAAATTTTGTGTCCGGATATCATTGTGCGGAATCGATTGCAAAGGCCATTTTGGAACATTACGGGGAGAATTACAATCCCGAATGGATCAAAGCAGCTTCCGCGTTTCAGGGCGGAATCGGTAAATGCAAACAGGACGCTTGCGGCGCTTTAACGGGCGGTGTCGTTGCCCTGGGAATTCTCAAAGGCAGAGCCAATCTCGAAAC
>CAZIAH010000201.1:0-4334 GCA_964537715.1 uncultured bacterium
CTTCTTAAAAAAATCATTTTGGCATCATACCTTTCTATTCACTTGCTAAGCGGATTAGTCCATGGCGCGGTCAAGAATATCATCATTATGATCTCTGATGGTTGTGGATATAACCAGCTAATGGCTACGGATTACTGGAATGGAATGGTTCCGGGCTATGAGAGCTGGACCGTAGCCTATGCCATGAGCACTTTTACATACGGAGGAAGTTATGAACCAGAAAGCGCTTGGAGCAATTTTAATTATGCAATGGGTGGCTATACAGACTCTGCATCAGCAGCTACTGCAATGTCAACAGGTGTTAAAACCAAGTCGGGCAGAATCTGCATGGATATAAATAGCCAACCTCTCGAAAATGTTGTGCAACGTGCTGAATCCCACGGTTTGGCAACAGGCGTCATTACCAGTGTCGAATGGGTTGATGGCACTCCTGCCGGTCATGTGGCACACAATACAAGCCGCAGCAATTATGCAGCGATAGGTGAGGAAATGGTAAACAGTGCTGTCGAGGTCATTATGGGTGCTGGACATCCCTACTTCAATGATAATGGTGATTCGACAACTGGTAATCCTGATTTTAGATATGTTGGTGGAGAGGAAGTTTGGAACTCGCTGGTGGCAGGTACAGCGAGCAGTGATGCGGATGGTGATAATATTGATGATCCCTGGACATTAATCCAGGCAAAAGAGGAATTCCAGAATTTGGCTTCCGGTGATACACCAAAACGTGTTGTCGGAACAGCTAAGGTACGTGGCACTTTGCAGCAGAGTCGTTCTGGTGCACCTTTAGGAAATAGCACAGAACCTCCATACGCTGTACCTTTCATTGAAGATGTACCTACGCTCGAAGATATGACACGTGCGGCTATGAATGTTCTTGATAATGATCCAGACGGCTTTCTCTTAATGATTGAAGGAGGTGCCGTTGATGGGGCGAATCATGCTAAACAATTGGGGCGTATGATTGAGGAACAAAATGATTTCAACAACTCATACGATGCTGTCATCGAGTGGATAAACACAAACAGTAACTGGGACGAGTCACTGGTCATTGTAACAGCAGATCATGAAACCGGTTATCTCTGGGGACCTGGTTCAGGCGGACCAGATACATTCAATCCAATTATTGATAATGGCGTAGGAAACATGCCGGATTTTGAATACTATTCCCCTAATCATACCAATTCTCTTGTTCCTCTTTATGCCAAAGGCATCGGAAGCGATTTGTTTGCTCAGTATGCAGTGAATACAGATTCTGTACGCGGACTCTATATTGACAATATCAATATTGCACATGTCATTTTCGAGTTGCTTCCAGCACTTACTGGGATACCAACAGACTTGGCCACTGCTCTACCTGAAACATTTCAGGTTGGACATGCTTATCCCAATCCATTTAATCCGACTTTCACAATCCCCATCACCATGCAAAAAAATGGTGAAGTTATCATTGAATTGTATGATATACTGGGACGAACTGTTTTACAGAAGAATTTGAATCTGTCAATTGGGCCTCATAACATTACGATCGTACCTGAATTGAATAATCGGCCATTGACAAGCGGAACATACCTATTGAAAATCAGACATGAAGAAATGCAACGCATACAAAAGATCAGCCTGTTAAAATAAGAACCTACTGGATATTTATAATTAAAAAATACGTATCCAATAATCGCCTTGAGATTCACATCTCAAGGCGATTTAATTAATTTACATTAATCATATTATTGTAACCATTTTCTCTGGAATAAACGTGAACAGACAATTACTATTCCTGTTATTTTATTACTTCAATATTGTTAATTCCAATTTAATTTATGCGACTGAACACAAAAAGAGTTGCATCGATCGCAAGGCGCTCATTTACCGACATACCCCGGTATTAACCAGAATGGACACCCTCTCTCCCTTTTCAGTAGGTAACGGAGAATTTGCCTTTACGATTGACATCACCGGTTTGCAGACATTTGCCGAATTGTATGAAAATGGTATTCCACTGGGAATACAGACTCAATGGGGCTGGCATACCGTACCCAATCCGAATCACTATTCACTGGATCAGACTTTTAAGTATTATGATACATACGGCAGATCCGTATTCTACGCATCGAAACAACATTCCGAAGCCGGTCAGTGGCTGCGGGCCAATCCGCACAAACTGCATCTGGGGAAAATCGGTTTCCGGATCAAAAAGACGGACAGTTCGGAAATAGAGATTTCCGATCTCACTGATATCCACCAAACGGCCGATATCTGGGAAGGCATCATAAAAAGTTCGTTTATGATCAAAAAAAACAGGATAGAAGTCGAAACTGCCTGCCATCCGGAAATCGGTCAAATAGCTGTTCGTGTTAAATCGGGACCTCTGGAGGAAAATCATATCGGTATTACATTCGACTTCCCATACGGATCACTATCATGGGGTCCCACTGCTGAGGATTGGGGTAGTCCGGAAAAACACATATCTGAAATCATTTCACTTTAGAACCGAGCCGTTACTTTAAAACGAACATTGGACAATGATACTTATTTTGTACACATTCAACGGGAAGGTAAAGCAGAATTTAAAGAATTGACAAAACATAGTTATATTTTGGATATTTCTGAAGCAAATCAATTTGATTTCACGTGTGGTTTCTTGAAAAAACAATCCATTAAACCGCTTCCAAATGTCGAAAAGACTCTGAATGCATCCCGGTTGCACTTGCAGAATTTCTGGAAAACAGGCGGCGCTGTCGATTTATCGAAGAGTGATGACCCTCGTGCTCACGAATTGGAAAGGCGTATTGTGTTGTCAGATATTTGACTCGAATACAATGCGCCGGATCTTTGCCGCCGCCGGAAACCGGACTGTTCTGCAACAGCTGGTATGGAAAGTTCCACCCGAACGATCCGGTATTCTTTACCCATTGGACAGCTCGAAATCACTCATAATGATGGAGGACAAATTACTTTGGCGATAATAAAGGGGAAATTCCCTCTAAAGACATTTCTCAGTTTTCTTGGACCCGGTTTTTTGATTACGGTCGGATTCATTGATCCTGGCAACTGGGCAACGAATATCGAGGGCGGATCGAAATACGGCTATGAACTTCTCTGGGTGATTACGCTCAGTACCATCATGCTGATTGTGATCCAGAACATGACTGCCAAGCTCGGCATTTCCACGGGCAAGTCCCTAGCGGTGAACATTCGGGAACGTTTCTCGCCGCCGGTATCGGCGTTTCTGGGACTAACCATTGTGATGGCGTGCGTCGCGACCGATGTGGCCGAATTGCTCGGAGGAGCCATTGGATTCAATCTCCTTTTCGGCATGCCGGTGTGGTCGGGTGCATTGCTTACAGTCCTTCTCGAAGTGTTCCTTATCGTGAGCCAGAGGTATCATCGAATCGAAGCAATCATTATGGGTTTTCTCGGAATCATCGCCTTGTGCTATCTTGTAGAGATTGTGATCGTCAGACCCGACTGGACGGAACTTGCTCCCTCAGTCGTCATTCCGAACGTCAACAGAAGCAGCATTTACGTGGCCATGGCCATCCTTGGAGCAGTAGTAATGCCCCATAATATTTTCCTGCATTCAAACATCATTCACAGCCGAAAGTGGGGTATTTCTGATGATGAGAAAATTGCGCTCTTGCGATACGAGAAGGCCGACACTTTTTCGGCAATGTTCCTGGGGTGGTTAGTGAACTCGGCAATGATCATCGTGGCGGCTGCTGTTTTTTTCCGCCATCATGTCGTGGTTGACAGTATCGAGCAAGCATCGGCAACGCTGAGACCTTTGGCCGGACCTCTTGCAGGTTTGCTGTTTGCTGTTGCCCTCGTTTTCGCAGGTGTCGGTTCATCAGTCACATCATCCATGGCAGAGGTCAATGTTATCACTGGATTTCTCGGAAAACCTGAAGATCCCCGTACACTGCTCTACAGATTCTCCGTTTTTATTACGGCCATACCTTCGTTTATTATTATTCTTTTGGCCATGGACACGTTTCGTATTTTGATCTTCAGTCAGGTTGTCTTAAGCATCCAGTTACCTTTTACACTGATTCCCCTGCTCATTCTCTGCCGTGACCGCAAGGTCATGGGCCGATTTAGAAGCGGCTCTTTGGAATTCGTTGCTGCCGTGGCCATCTCGGCTATCGTTATTATCCTCAATATTTATTTACTCTATTCTACCATTGCAGGAGGCTGACATGCAGGTTTACAAAAAAATTCTGGTCACCATGGACTGCTCCCAGGTAGACGATATCATCATCAAACATGTGTCGGCCCTGGCGCTTCAGAACAACGCACAGGTTTATCTCCTGCATGTGGTGCACTCGCACACACTC
>CAZIAH010000202.1:0-4333 GCA_964537715.1 uncultured bacterium
CCCACGGCTGCTTCGCTCGCCTATGGTCTGGACAAGAAGAAAAATGAGAAAATCGCTGTCTACGATTTGGGCGGTGGAACTTTCGATATTTCGATTCTCGAACTTGGCGAGGGTGTTTTTGAAGTGAAATCGACCAATGGTGACACTCATCTGGGCGGCGACGATTTCGATCAGCGGATTATCAAATGGCTGGTAGACGAATTCAAGAAGGCCGAGGGCGTAGATCTCTCTAAGGATCCGATGGCGCTTCAGCGTTTGAAAGAGGCTTCCGAAAAAGCCAAGATCGAACTCTCCTCGACCACAAAGACGGAGATCAATCTGCCGTTTATCACGGCCACGGATTCGGGTCCTAAGCACATGAATGTCACGCTCACGCGCGCTAAGTTCGAACAGCTCTGCGACGATCTTTTCGCCCGGACCGTCAAGCCGTGCGAGATCGCCTTGAAGGATGCTGGAATGTCTCCCAGTGAAATCGATGAAGTAGTACTGGTCGGCGGCATGACCCGTATCCCCAAAGTCCAGGAGATCGTCAAGGATATTTTCGGCAAGGAACCGCACAAGGGCGTGAATCCCGATGAGGTTGTTGCCGTGGGCGCAGCGATTCAGGGAGGCGTACTCGGAGGAGAAGTGACCGATGTGCTGCTTCTGGATGTGACGCCGCTTTCACTCGGCATCGAAACGTTGGGTGGTGTTTTCACCAAGCTTATCGAAAAGAACACCACGATCCCGACGAAGAAGAGCGAAATCTTTTCGACCGCAGCAGACAGTCAAACCACAGTCGAGATCCATGTGCTTCAGGGCGAACGCGAGATGGCCGTGGATAACAAGACCATCGGCCGGTTTCATCTGGACGGAATTCCACCCGCACCGAGAGGGATACCGCAGATCGAGGTGACATTCGATATCGATGCCAACGGGATTCTGAACGTTTCTGCCAAAGACAAGGCCACCAACAAAGAACAGTCCATCCGGATCGAGGCTTCGAGCGGTTTGACCAAGGAAGAGATCGAGAAGATGGTCAATGATGCCAAGAGCCACGCCGCGGAAGACAAGAAGCACCGTGAAGAAATCGATCTGAAAAACTCAGCGGATCAACTGGTGTATCAGACCGAAAAGAATCTCAAGGAATACGGTGAAAAAGTAGACGGTGAGACCCGGTCCAAATTGGAAGCTGCGGTCGGACGTGTGAAAGAGGCTCAAAAGGGATCGAACATGGAAGAACTGAAATCTTCCACAGAGGCACTCAATCAGATCTGGCAGGAAGCCGCTTCGAAAATGTATGCCCAGACTGGTGGTGCAGAAGGAACTGGCCAGCAGCCCGGTGCAGATCAGAAAGCCGAGCCCGAACCGGAAAAGGGCAAGGGCAAGAATGTTGAAGACGCCGATTATGAAGTGGTCGATGACGATAAATAAGTGATTTCTTCACATCCCCCTACCTCGTCCCGACTAGTCGGGACGAGGTTCCCACCTTTAAGAAGAGGAACAGGAGGGGATGCACATAGATTGATTTTTTATGTCATTCCTGCCATGCCCGAGGCAGGCGGGCGAATGTAGGAATCTCCTATGATTTTGGTTACTATGAGATTCCGGGACAAGCCCGGAATGACAAATATATTTGCAATTAATCGGAGGAATGGAATGAATAAAAAAAATCAACATGTAGTGCCTCATGATGGTCAATGGGCCGTTAGGGGTGAGGGCAATGAAAGAGTAACACGAATAACAAAGACTCAAGGTGAAGCTATTGATATCGCAAGAGAAATAGCCCAAAATAATGAAAGCGAAGTAGTGATACATCGTCCAGACGGTAGAATAAGAGACAAAGATAGTTATGGAAATGATCCTTGTCCACCCAAGGATAAAAAATACTAAGTTATAATTGTAAGTAATGGATTAAGCCCAGCATTTTGGGTACCAACGTTCAATGGTTCACACCTTTACAATCTTATCTGTAGTTTGATAAAGATAGCGAAAGAGGTGATTTGTATGAAAGTTAACTATGAATTTACTTTAAACTTTCTATACATTTGGTTCAGAAAAGGAATTAATATTAGTAGCAAATTCATGGTGAACCTTAGAATGTTGGGCTTAGTTCATTTTTAATGGAAAGAGGTACAATGCTCGTTACTATTGTTTTGATTGTTTTAGCAATCGTATTGATTGCTCTGTTTGTGAAGGTTGTGCAGGGTGGCATCGGACATAGCGGTGGCGGCTCTACAAATGTGATTGCCGGAGCGACGCAGGATTTGATGACGCATGATCAGCAAAAAGCGGTCGAGGTGATTGTGAAGCAGCAGGCCGGGGAGAAAGAAGAGGAGCAGACTTCCGGGGAGCCGAAAGATCCCGGTAAAGAGGAGTCATGATTTTTGACAACCCCCTTCCTCGTCCCGAACAATCGGGACGAGGTTCCCCCTTCACGAAGGGGGACAGTCCCGGTTTTTCGGGACAGGGGGATGTGATAGTGTCAACGTAATCCGCCTTAGAGATTGACTAGATCTCAATAATTTTGTAAATAGAAAGTTGGAATAAATATGTTCGACATCAATAAATTGACAATCAAGGCGCAGGAGGCGATTCAGCGGGCGCAGAGGATTTCCGGGGATTCTGGACAACAGCAGATCGAACCGGAACATCTTCTCCTGGGGCTTTTGGAAGACCGGGAAGGAATGGTTATTTCTGTCCTGAAAAAAATGGGTGTAGCCGCTGCTGAAATAGAAACTTCCGTCCGGAAGGAAATCGACCGGTTGCCGAAGGTCACCGGAGGGATCGGTCAGGTCTATCTTTCGCAGGAGCTGAACCGTCTTTTAGAGATCGCTTTTAAGGAATCCCATCAACTCAAAGATGAATATGTCAGCGTCGAACATCTCATACTGGCGCTTTCCGAAGCGAAATCCAAAGCCGGAGAACTGCTCCGAAACGCGGGTCTGACAAAAGACACTATCCTCAAAGTGCTGCAGGAAATCCGGGGATCGCAGCGTGTCACGGATCAAAATCCCGAAGAAAAATATCAGGCCTTGAAACGATACGGGCGCGATCTTAACGAGCTGGCGAGAAAGAACAAACTCGATCCGGTGATCGGCCGGGACGATGAGATCCGGCGGGTGCTTCAGGTGCTTTCCCGCAGGACGAAGAACAATCCCGTACTGATCGGTGAACCGGGTGTCGGGAAGACCGCCATAGCCGAGGGGCTGGCGCACCGCATCGTGTCAGGTGATGTTCCCGAAAATCTCAAAAGCAAACGGATCATTGCCCTCGACATGGGCGCTCTGATTGCCGGAGCCAAATTCCGGGGCGAGTTTGAGGAACGAATGAAGGCCGTGCTGCGGGAAGTTCAGGAAGCGAACGGGCAGGTCATTCTTTTCATCGATGAACTCCATACCCTTGTGGGAGCCGGGTCCGCGGAAGGCGCAGTGGATGCTTCTAATATGCTGAAGCCTGCTCTGGCACGGGGCGAGCTGCGCTGTATCGGCGCTACAACACTCGACGAATACCGAAAGCACATCGAAAAAGATGCAGCACTCGAAAGGCGGTTTCAACCGGTTTTGGTCGGTGAGCCGTCTGTCGAGGATACGATTTCCATTCTCAGGGGATTGAAAGAACGTTACGAGGTACATCACGGTGTCCGCATCCAGGACAGTGCTCTTGTGGACGCGGCTGTACTTTCACACCGTTATATCAGCGACCGGTTTCTTCCGGACAAAGCCATCGATTTGATCGACGAGGCGGCTTCCAAACTCCGCATCGAAATCGATTCTATGCCGGAAGAACTGGATGAGATTGAGCGACGGATCAAGCAGCTTGAAATCGAAAAAGAGGCCGTCAAGAAGGAAAAGGACGATCGTTCGAAGACCCGATTGAAAAAAATTCAGGAGGAACTGGCCAATCTTCAGGAAAAGGCTGGTGAACTGCGTGCGCATTGGAAACTGGAAAAAGAGACTATCGAACGCATCCGCAAATTAAAAGAGGAAATCGAACAGATTAAAGGCGAAATCTCCAACGTGGAAAGAGAGGGAAATCTCTCCCGTGCCGCCGAGCTAAAATACGGACGTTTGCCTGAATTGCAGAAAGCATTGGAGAAAGCCAATAAGGAACTCATTACTCTGCAGAAAGATCGTAAGATGCTGAAGGAAGAGGTGGACGAAGAGGATGTGGCCGAAGTAGTGGCCAAATGGACCGGCATTCCGGTTTCCCGCATGCTGGAAAGCGAACGGGAAAAACTTGTTCATATGGAGGAGCGCATCAAACAGCGAGTCGTGGGTCAGGATGAAGCCGTGGAAGCCGTTTCCAATGCCATCCGGCGAGCGCGGGCCGGACTTCAGGAAGAGGCAAGACC
>CAZIAH010000203.1:0-4327 GCA_964537715.1 uncultured bacterium
TTAGCCTAATTTTAACTCAGGAAGCAAGAAATAACTTGACTTTTCACATAACAGGGTGGGTCGATAGACCCACCATTATTCTAGATATAAAAAGGTGGGCTTTCAGCCCACCCTACTCAACTTAGGTTATTGGGTAAATATAGTTTTTATAAATGAAATTTGAAAGAGTTGATAATTTAATCCTTTTAGCGAATGGGCTAGAACATATACACTTCGAGATTGAAAAGAAGAAACCTTTTTATTTTCGTGCAGCTAAAGAAGCCCATCTTATTCTTTATAGAACGATGGTAGAAGCTCTAAGAGGAACTGCAAATTTGACAATAACAGGAAAACCAAAAGATAAGAAAAGAAGTGTTTCTTATAAGAGTGGAAACGAGCCTTGGTGTGAAGTTCATAAGATAGAAGTTGAGGGGTGTAAAAAAGCTTGGAGATATAGTGAACCGACAGAACTTGTTGAAATACCCATTATGAATAACAGTTTCAACAGTGAAGAGTTATCAAATTATTTGCAGACTTTTTATGATTTGTTGGCAAAGGTCCAATCACCATGTTTTATGAGACACTATTACCATAGTAAGCCTGTTCAAATTGCTGACAAAGAAATGAAACTTCTAGAATGGCTTCATGAAAAAATTAGGAATGAATTTGAACATTTCACTCCGAAATTATTATCCGTTTCAATAGCTGATTTAATTAGGTCATTGGTTTTATGTTTAGAGCTATCAAAAAAGATACTTTTTGAATCAGGAAACGTAATTCATCATAAAGATAATAGTGCAATAAAGAATGACATGGACTCTCTTGTTGACGAATTGAAAAAAAATTAATGTAACCAAATTCAATTGAAGAACGTTGTATAAGGACTGTTTTGTCAAAAAAATTCTCGATAAAAATAATCCCGGCATTTGAAAGGACATTCATGTTACAAATCGAAAACCTGTCCAAGAAATTCAACGATCTGTTAGCTGTCGATCATATTTCATTTCAGGTCCGTCCCGGAGAAATCTTCGGATTCCTCGGGCCCAACGGCGCGGGAAAAACCACGACGATCAACTGCATCTGCGGGCTTCTGAAACCGGATACCGGATCGATCCGCATTGACAATGAGGAAATCACCTCTTCGGGGACAAAAATACGGAAAAAGCTCGGCGTGGTGCCGCAGGAAGTCGCTCTGTACGAGGAACTCAACGCGATCGAGAACATGCGGTTCTGGGGCGGGCTTTACGGATTGAAAGGAAAACAGCTCAAAGAACGGATCGATACACTGATCGATCTGGCCGGCCTGAAAGAGCGGGTCAAGGACAAAGTCAAAACCTATTCCAGCGGCATGAAACGTCGGCTCAATATGGCCGCGGGCATGATCCATCAGCCCAAGCTCCTGCTTCTGGACGAACCCACGGTCGGCATCGATCCGCAGGCCAGACACCAGATGCTGGACACTGTCAGAGGAATCGCCAAAGGCGGAACGACCATCCTTTACACGACCCACTATCTTGACGAAGCCGAAGCCCTGTGCGACCGTCTGGCCATCATCGATCACGGGCGCATCCTGGCCTCGGGCACAGAAGAAGAGATCAAGCAGATCGTCGGCGAGAACCGGCTCTTAAAAGTCATAGGAACATTTAAACATGAAGTCGCCGAAAAGTTACCCGCACAGATCAAGGATTTGTCGTTGATCTCCATTCAGGAAAAAGAGGTAGTCTACAGCCTGCCGGTGAAATACGGCACAGGAGAATTCCTGGAAAAGCTCATCACGTCTGGATTCGAGATCGATCATCTTTCGATCAAGGAGCCGAGCCTCGATTCGGTCTTCATCAAACTCACGGGAAGGGAGCTGAGAGATTGATCTGGAAACTGATCCGAAAAGATATCCTGCGGCGGGTTAAAAATCCGGCCGGATTTCTCATTCTCGTCGCGATGCCGCTTGTTTTTGTCCTTTTGATGGGGCTGATCTTCGCTCCGTCGAAATCCGAAAAGATCATGCCGCGCGTCAAACTACTCATTGAAGATCACGACGATACATTTGCTTCCCAGTTTATTTCAGGCGCATTCGGACGCGGCGAAATGGCAGACATGTTTGAAACGGAACAGGTCGAAAAAAATCAGGGCCGGCCTATCATCGATAACGGTAAAGCCTCTGCCCTGCTGATCATTCCGGCTGGATTCGGGGATTCACTGCTGCACCAGAAACAAGTGAGTTTGACACTGGTCAAAAATCCGAGTGAAGCTTATGCCCCGAAAATCGCCGAAGAGACCATTTCGATTCTGGCCGAGGGAGGCGACCGTCTGATCCGGATCGCTTCCAAACCGTTAAAGACCATTCAGAAACAGATTGACAGCGAACAAGATATGCCGGAAGTTCTGATGGCGTCTCTGGCCGTTCAAATTCAGAGACTTATCCAAAAGATCCAAACCTATATTTTCCCTCCTTTGATCACTCTGGAGGAAAAATCTATTTCAAAAGAAGAAAAATCAGCTTCCACTGCTTCTCAAATCTATACGGTACTGCTCTCAGGGATTGTCCTGATGTCGCTTTTATTCATCCTTGAGCTCTTGGCCAGAGATTTTTTTATTGAAAAGGAAAACCATACCCTGTACCGGCTGCTGACCAGTCCGGCAGGGATCAGAGGATTTGTACTCTCAAAACAAATTTTTCTGTTTATCGTCGGCATGACGGCGCTGTGTCTGGCCTGGTTCATCGGCGTTGTTCTGTTTGGAATTAAAATTCAGGCAGCGCAGATTATACCGTTCCTGATTTTCTCAGCCGTAATCATTGCCAGTTACACAGGGATTATCGGAATGATTTATGCTCTGGTCCGGACGCGCAGTCAGGGACAGGCTATCGCCCCCGCGTTAATTATTTTTATAAGCATGCTCGGCGGCTCCATGATCCCATTGAATTCACTTCCCGGATTTATGAAAAAGATAGCGGTCATCTCGCCCACTTACTGGGGAAACAGCGGAACTCAGAAAATCCTGCTCGAACAGGCTTCCCTTGCTCAACTTTCCACTCATCTGTTGGCATTGGGAACGATTGCGGTAACATTGACCCTTCTTTCTTTCTGGCTGTATCAAAGGAAATTTCGGATATGAAGAACATCTGGCTCATCGGACTGCAAAGTCTTCAAATGCTGTTAAAAGACAAAACCGCCTTTATCTGGTTTTTGATCGTTCCAGTCATCTATATTTTCGTATTCGGCAATGTTTATCGGAACGGATCCGATCCGTCCAGAGAAAAAGCCTATCTGGCTGTTGAAAATCATGACGACGGATTTTTGGCCCGAAAACTGATCGAAAGATTGAAATCCGAAAACATTCACATCGACTCCCTGGCCGGACCTACTAATTACGATCCGTCCCGGATATTGACCATTCCGGAAAACTTCACATCGAATCTGCTGAACGGAAAGAAAGTCGAACTCATCTATTCCAAGCGCACAGACACGAATCTTGAAGCAGCCATGACCGCTTCCATGGGAATCCGAAAAGCCTACTTCCGGCTCCTGGCCGATCTGGCCGAAAGCGCCGTCAAGGGGAAAAAGATACAAGAAAAAACGCTGCAGGCGTTCGAGAACCGAG
This sequence comes from uncultured bacterium, assembly GCA_964537715.1. Lineage (GTDB taxonomy): Bacteria > Zhuqueibacterota > QNDG01 > QNDG01 > DSAB01 > CAZTZL01. The sequence continues at coordinate 3,580 of CAZIAH010000203.1, forward strand.
TACCGCTCATTACGCTGAAAACCGAATATGCCGGCCGGCATATAACGATTCCCAGCGGATTCAACCAGGTCGTTCCGGCCAACATCGTGCAGTTTTCTCTGCTCATGGTTTTCATCTATGCGGGAACGTCGATCATCGAGGAAAAACGGTACGGTCTTCTGCGTCGGATCCGGATCTGCCCGGTAAGCCGGCTCGAACTCTTCCTCGGCAAACTATTGAATGTTCTGCTTCTCGGTGCGGTTCAAATCATCGTGCTGATGTGTGTCGGCCGTTTCGTTTTCGGGGTTTATTACGGGAGCGCCCCGATCGCCATGGCTTTACTGATCCTCGCCTACTGCCTTGCCATCGGATCGATGGGACTCTGCTTCGGTTTCTTCATCAACCAGCAGGAGAAACTCCTCGGTACAGCGATCATCTCCGGACTGGTCATGGCGGCGCTCAGCGGCTGCTGGTGGCCGATTGAAATTACGCCGGCATGGTCACAACGTCTTGCCATGATCCTTCCTCCGGGTCTGGCATTGAAAGCCTTTCATCAGATCATTTCGTTCGGCAAAGGACTCACATCCGTGTGGCCGTACATCCTCGCCCTGACCGGCTTCGCCGTTCTCTTTTCCTCCATCTTCGCCACCCGATTGGCAAGGTATCAGGAAAGCTGAATTTTTCGTAAATATTGCTTGACATTCCCGGCCGGATTGTGTATTTATTAATCAATCCGGTTGATATGATAATTACTCACTCCCTCGATCTT
>CAZIAH010000204.1:0-4251 GCA_964537715.1 uncultured bacterium
CTCCTCGGTACATGGCAGCAAAACGTGGTCATGGATTTTGACAATCGTCCCCGAAACCGAAAAATCGTCGTTCAAATGATGGGTGAATAAATCATGCCGATCCGAAGCATCGAATGGATCAACAATGGAATCAGAATTATCGATCAGACCCACCTTCCCGAAAAATTGATATATTTGGATATTAAAGACATTCCAACTCTTTGTGAGGCCATTCGAAAACTTCGCGTTCGCGGTGCACCTGCCATCGGAATCGCAGCCGCCATGGGTGTGGCCCTGTCCGCAATAAACTATCGCGGGAGCGATAATTCTTTTCTGACTGAACAGATTCAAAAATCGATGGATGAAATCCAAGCGACCCGCCCGACAGCGGTTAATCTCTTCTGGGCACTGGAGAGAATGAAACGGGTGCTGAATCGTGTTAAAAAAAACAATGTAAAAACGATTCAGGACAAACTTGTCGAAGAAGCCAGAACGATATGGGAAGAGGATCGTGAAATCTGCCGCCGGATCGGCCGGAACGGCGCTTCTCTTTTGCCGGATGAAGTGAGTATCCTGACGCACTGCAATGCCGGAGGCTTGGCCACATCGGAATACGGAACCGCTCTCGGCGTCATTTACGCCGCTCATGAATCCGGTAAAAAGGTTCGCGTATATGCGGACGAAACTCGACCCCTTCTTCAGGGAGCGCGGCTCACGACATGGGAACTGCAGAATGCAGGGATCAATGTGACACTGATTTGCGATTCTGCGGCAGGATTTTTAATGCAGCAAAAAAAGATCGACTGCGTCATCGTCGGTGCGGACCGGATTGCATCGAACGGCGATGTGGCCAATAAAATCGGCACCTATACACTGGCCGTTCTGGCAGACAAACATAACATCCCTTTTTATGTGGCGGCTCCGGTTTCCACGATCGATTTGTCTATTGCTTCCGGAAACGGCATTCCGATTGAAGAACGATCCGCCGAAGAAATCACAATGGGATTCGGAAAGCGCACGGCCCCCGAAAACACCACCATTTACAACCCGGCTTTCGACATCACTCCCTTCTCTCTGGTCAACGCCATTATTACCGAGCAGAAGATTCTTTTCCCCCCATTTAAAATCGCACCGACGAAAAAACGGGAATGACTCAGCTTTATTTTTATCTTGTATTTGAGCCAATAATTTTTTATAATCATCCGTATTGAAACAGGTAACACAATCTTTTTCTACAAATTTGAGTTTTGTAATTTGGATTTCATTTGTCATTTTTGCCTATGGCGGAAGATTTTGACATTTTGCATTTTCATCCTTAATGGAGTTTCATAAAGGTTCGGTTAGTCACTAAAAATACAATGGAGACTTTTTATGAGCATCATCAACGAGCAAGCCAAAGAACTTAATGAAGCGATCCGTGCGAACAATCCCACCATTCTGAATCTGCTTTCCGAAAAAGGGAAGGCAAGCTATTTCCCGAAATCCGGAATCATCAAACAGACTGCAGAGGCCAAAGGTAAAAAATTCAATGCCACCATCGGCATGGCCATCGAAGATGACGGTACCCCCATGCGACTTCCTTCCATCGCCAAAAACATCAACCTGGATCCGCGCGATGCTTTCCCCTATGCCCCAAGCTACGGCGCGCCGGAATTGAGAAAAATCTGGCAGCAGTTGATACGCGAGAAAAACCCCTCTCTTCGGGGAAACATTTCTCTCCCGGTAATCACGAATGCACTAACCAACGCACTGAGTATCGTCGGCATGCTCTTTGTCGATCCCGGGGACCGAATCATCATCACGGACAAATTCTGGGGTAATTATCGATTGATCTTTGAAATTGCTCACGGGGGTGTGCTCGATACAATTAATACATTCACACAGGAAGGATTGGATCTGGAAAGTTTTCAGCATAAACTAAATGAAGGAACAGGCAAAAAAATCATCCTTCTCAACTTTCCGAACAATCCTGCAGGATATACTCCGACAGAGAAGGAAGCCTCGGACATGGCAGATATCATCAGAAAGAGTGCCGAACAGGGAAACGAGATTGCTGTAATGATCGACGATGCCTATTTCGGACTGGTTTACCAGCCGGGTATTTTCAAGGAATCGCTCTTTGCCAAATTAGCCGATCTGCACGAAAATGTGCTGGCCATCAAAATCGACGGCGCCACCAAAGAAGATTATACCTGGGGACTCCGTGTTGGATTCATCACCTATGCCGCCAGGGGAATCGATGAAACTGTATGCCAGGCTCTTGTGGAAAAAACCGGCGGAGCAGTTCGTGGAAACATCTCGAATGCATCGCATTTGTCCCAGAGTCTTGTTTATCATGCCACGCAATCCCCAACTTACTGGGATGAAAAAAAGGAGAAATACGAACTCTTAAAAAGCCGGTTCGAAACCGTGCAGCAGGTGCTCACCGATAACCGGGAAAAATTCACTCCTTTTTTCAAACCGCTTCCTTATAATTCCGGTTATTTCATGTGTGTGCAATTGAGTGAAAAACTCAATGCGGAGAATATTCGACAGATACTGCTTAGTAAATACGATACTGGTTTAATCGTCGTGGGCAATATGCTACGAATTGCCTACTCCTCAATTCCGGGCAAATACATCCCGGAATTGTTCGAGAACATATATATGGTCTGTAAAGAAATGTGATTTTACACTTTGATCTTTGTTTTTTGATAAACAGTCAAGCCTTTTAAATTTTTCTGTACGCCGGGGATAATCAGACTGGCGACATATCCCATTCCCACACAAGTAAAAATCCCCACAGCTGCATACAGGAAAAAATGAATCTTTGTACAACACTGAACAACAACGAGCACAGCAATACTCAAAACAATTCCGAATACAACACCTTTCTCGTGGGTCTTTCGTGTAAATATCCCCAGAGCAAAAACGCCGGCCAGTGCACCGCCAAACAAACCCAGAATTTTTAAAAAGAGATCCCACATTGATTCGATCTCACAGGTCGCTAGCAAAACGGCAGTCCCAGTGGCAAATAGACCGATAAGAACAATGGACAAACGTGCAATCTTTAAATAATGAATTTCGCTGCCAGTCTGTTTAAATCTCCGATAAAAATCTGTAACCAGCGAAGTGGCCACACTGTTCATGCTGCTGTCCAGACTCGACATAGAAGCTGCAAACAGTCCGGCAATGACCAGACCAGAAATACCAACAGGTAATTGTTGGACGATAAACCAGGGGAAAATGGCATCCGTTTGAAGAGTCGGATTAAGTAGTCCCGGTCTCTTCATGTAGAAAACATAAAGTGCTGTTCCTATGCCGAAGAAGAGTACGGAAGAGGGAATAGTAATAACTGCATTGGTCCATATGGAGCGGCCTGCCGCTTTCTCATTCTTTGTGGTTAAATACCTTTGAACAACCGTTTGATCTGAGGTGTAAGGAACAAGATTGGAAAATAGATTCCCAAAAACCACAACCCAAATGGCCGTTGTGGTCCAGTCCCACGTCCAGTTGAACATGTGAAATTTTCCGTGCTCCTGGGCAACAGAAATAATTTCGGATAATCCTCCATTAACCTGAATGCATATAACAATCAAAGCAGCCAACGCACCCCCGATCAAAACGATCACCTGTAACACATCTGTCCAGATCACGGCTTCAATGCCGCCGAGATAAGTATAAACCGTACATAGAACACCCATGATCAGGATACAATAGATCGTATTGATTCCTGTGACTGTGGATAATGCAATGGCAGGAAGGTATAGCACAATTGCCATCCGACCCAGCTGAAAGAGCATAAATGTCATGCTCCCGAATAAACGGGTTAACAAGCCAAACCGCTTCTCAAGATATTCATAAGCCGTTGTAACATTGAGGCGTCGGTAAAACGGCAGATAAAAATGGACAACCACGGGAGTAATCAGGACAATACACATGTTATTCAAAAAATAGACCCAGTCGGTTGTAAAAGCCTTGGCCGGAATTGCCATGAAAGTGATGGCACTCAATTGGGTACCAAAAATACTGATCCCCGATGCCCACCAGGGAATACGTTTCCCAGCTAAGAAGAAATCATCCGTACTTTTTTCTCGTCGCGAAAAATAAATCCCGATCACAACCAAAGCTGCGAGATAAAGAGAGAGGGCGAAATAATCATAAATGACAAGATGCGATCTCATCATAATTATAATAATAAAATCGTGAAAATATATCAATATGTTAATAATAAAAAATAAGGCTCTTGACTAGTTAAGGCGAATTTTGTATGCTTTAACTATAGTCATGACA
>CAZIAH010000205.1:0-4211 GCA_964537715.1 uncultured bacterium
AAATAGGTCTGGGTGATGTGACGGGTCAGGGAAGTCGAATTGAATTGCGTCAGCACAAAGATCTTTCTGATTCCCGAATTGATGCAATTACTGATGGAAATATCGATCAAACGAAATTTTCCCGCGATCGGAACTGCCGGTTTGGCCCGGTTCTGAGTGAGAGGCCAAAGACGGGTTCCCGCCCCTCCGGCCATGATAATGCCTAATACATTTTGAAGCATATTGAACTGCCCCCAATGATTCTGACAATCGAGTTTAATATATTAAAGTCCTTCCCCTTTTGCAAGAAAAAGAGGGAACAAATCGAATTAATTATATAAATCCAATAAAAAACCCTCGTCCAAAAAAATATTGGAGGAGGGTTTGATTAAAATATGGACCATGATTGCCACCTTTCAACTCCCCTCCTTCAGTTTTTCATCCCTTTCCACAGTCTGCAACTTTTCTATGATTTCAAGCAAATCTCCTGTCAACACTTCCTGCAGCCGATAGAGTGTCAGGTTGATTCGATGATCGGTCACCCTGCCCTGTGGAAAATTGTACGTTCGTATCTTCGCACTTCGGTCACCCGACCCGATCATCGATTTCCGGCTGGCTGCTACTTTTGCCTGTTCTTCTTTTTGTTTGATATCGAAAATTCTTGCTCTGAGAACCTTCAGAGCTTTTGCCTTGTTCTTATGCTGTGATTTTTCATCCTGACAGGTCACCACGATGCTGGTGGGAATATGGGTTATCCGAACCGCCGAATCCGTCGTATTCACACTCTGACCGCCGGGTCCGGAGGAACGGTACACATCGATCCGAAGATCTTTCGGTTCGATTTCCACATCGACTTCCTCCGCTTCGGGAAGGACGACCACAGACGCCGCCGAAGTATGAATCCGTCCTCCGGTTTCTGTCAAAGGAACACGCTGTACGCGGTGCACACCGCTTTCAAATTTCATCTGGCCATAGGCATGATCTCCGTTCACGGCAAAGAATATCTCTTTGAATCCGCCCAATTCCGTGGGATTCGAGCCCAACACTTCGAGGTGCCATCGCTGCTTTTCAACGAATTTGGAGTACATTCGAAAAAGATCGCCCGCGAAAAGCGCGGCTTCTTCTCCACCTGTTCCCGCTCGAATTTCAACAATGGCGTTCTTCTTGTCGTTCGGGTCGTTCGGGATCAGCATAAGTTTGATTTCCTGTTCTAACTTGATCCGTTGATTCGTATTTGTTTCAAGCTCTTCTTTTGCTAGTTCCTTGAGCTCGGCATCCGTCGCATCCTGGATGAGTTCCGTGTCCTCTTTGATCTTCTTTAATATATCTCTGTAAATCTTCACCTTGTCGAATACAATTTGATGCTGCCGATGTTCTTTGGCCAATGCGATCATTTTTTCATTATGATTATGAACCGAAGACTCTTCCAGAGCCTTTTCCAGCTCTTTCATTTTTGTTTCTACTTTTTCGATTTTATTTAAAAAAATATCGGTCGAATTCATCTTCAATCCCAATTTCAGGAAGAAACAATCTCGATCTCAGAATCCATATCCTGATTTAATGCACTTTTGAGAGCAACCAGTGCGACATCGAGCTGGGCATCGTCCGGTTCCTTGGTTGTAATTCTCTGAAGCCAGAGTCCGGGAGCGACCAGAATGCGGCTCAGTTTTAATCCGGATTTTGTACCCGACAACCGGATGATCTCATAAGAGACTCCGCCGATGACAGGAATAAAAAGAAAACGAATCAGACGATCTCCCCAATCTTCCGGTTTGCCGAGAAAAATAAAAACGACTATCGAAACCAGCATCACGATTAGCAGAAAACTCGTTCCGCAGCGGGGATGATGGGTGGAAAAGGATTTGACACCCTTCAGTGTCAAAGGCTGGCCCTGCTCATACGCAAAAATCGATTTGTGTTCGGCGCCGTGATATTCGAATATCCGCCGGATCTCTTTCCACTGACTGATCAATGCCAGATAGATCAGAAAAAACAGAAGGCGTATGACACCGTCGATGATGTTGAATAAAATGCCGCTCTGCACGCCTGTCAGTTCGGCGAGAAGCAGCGGCAAATAAAAGAAGATCAACAGGCCGAGGCCGAATGCAACCACCATCGTCATGACGATACTCATGTTCGATTTGAAATCGGAAGACCGGCTCTTTTTGGATTTTACTTTTCCTTGTTCCTTTTCAAGTTCTGCCATGGCAATATCCGCGGAAAAATTGAGCGCCTTGATTCCCAGAACGAGCGATTCGATGAGAACCACTCCTCCGCGAATTAAAGGCCATCCTAAAAATTTCAACCGCTGGGTGAATGAAATATACCTTTTCTGTTTGAGTGTGATTTTTCCATCGGGCTTGCGAACAGCCACGGAGACGAACTCCGGAGAACGCATCATCACACCTTCGATCACTGCTTGTCCGCCCACTTGAATTTTCTTCTTTTCGTTCATATTTCAACAGGTCATCCCATAAAAAAACGGAACACGAAGCAAAAAATGTCCGTATTCCGTCGAATGGTTGTCATGGATCGCTACGATGCCTTTTCTTCTTTCTCTTTCTTCTCTGCCTGTTTATCCTTGAGTTTATATTTTTTCATATACTTTTCCACACGGCCCGCCGTATCGATCAATTTTTGTTTTCCGGTAAAAAACGGATGGCAGTTCGAGCAAATTTCCACATGGATATCTCCTATCGTGGAACGGGTCACGAACGTATTCCCGCAGGCACATGTGGCCTTGCACATTTTATATTCCGGATGAATCCCTTTTTTCAAATGAATACTCCTTCAATATTGCGCTCTAATTTGACATAAAAGGTAAGAAATTAAACCACATAAATCAAGTAAAATATTTTCACTGAATCATCCGGTTCAAACTGCTTAATCCACTCCAATTATTCAGGAGGTCTACGCATCGATTGTTCAGACATTTCACCTGAACAAAATTGATTCCTTGCTTTGTGATAAAACCATAAACTCTGCTTGAGCTGTATGTTTACCTTTTCTGAAAACGTTTTGTTTCACTCCTCAGAGCCAGAAGGTGTTGAATATCTCGAATATCATTCTCTGATTCAACAGGAACAAATAGCCATCTTCCTTCAGGATAGGGATGGGCCTTTGCAATTGCCTGCTGCACGTTTTGACCAAGCATCATACATTGGGCTTGCTCAATAGCCGCTGGACTGAGGTTGATCTGAGCAGTAAAACCGTTTTGAGTTGGATAAAACGATGTCAGCAGCTTTCCCTTTATTCGAAATCGTAACGCCCATCCGTACTTTTTCCCATACAAAAATTTGAAATCCTCTTGGGCGGAATAGTTTTCAAGAATAAATTTTACGAGTACTCGCCAGACCGACAACATCGGACCAATGGCTTCAAAAATTTCGGTATCTGTTGGTTGACGATTTTTGTCCGTAAATAGTCCAATACCCATCGTAGTCTCCTGCCTTTTACCATCTTCGGTGAAATTATCAATTCCTCGCTATTATATCCTCATGGCCACAGGCTAAAAGTAAACAAATGAATAAATCGATTTTATATCCAGGAGGATGTATAATACGCACCTGATTTACTTTATTTTTTGTATACACATACAAACTGCAATCAGAAATAAAAAATCATATCTCGGACAGGCATGAAGTTTTTCATTCTCCAGATATATATTTTTTTCTTTTCGATAAGATACGATTTATCCGGTGGATACGAAAATTTTTTCATTATCAAAGAATCAGGCACGACGAGTTTAAATTCAGCGTGGTCCATCGGCTTGCCCCAGCCTTGCGTGGTTTTCAATATATAGACTGCGCTGTCGCCGTTTAATTTCTGCCTGTATCCGACTTGAAACAAGACCGTATCAAGAGGCATTATGAACAAATCAAATGAAATTCCATATTCGCCTTCCCGTTTAAATTCAGGTTCCCGTCCGGCAGAAAGATTGTAAAGTCGAATCGAATCAATCTTCTCGCCCGAATAATTTGGAAACGGATAGAAAATATTGCTATGGACCGGCTTGTTCGAGTGATTCGAAAACCAGTAATAACCTTCAACATCCAGATAAACACCATCAAAACGGAACGTAATGTCTTCTCCGAAGAAATCGGCTCTCTGGCCAAAGGCAGGCAAACAGACAAAAAACAAAAGACAGACAATTTTTTTCATATCACTTCAACAAAATCATCGAGCCGGTTTTCATCCGCTGTTGTTCTATAGTGAGCTGGTAGTAAAATATT
>CAZIAH010000206.1:0-4206 GCA_964537715.1 uncultured bacterium
GCAAGAGGACGTCCGTTCGCAGGCGAAAGAATGTTGTGGCTCGAAAGCATCAGAATTTTCGCTTCCATCTGCGCTTCGATGGAAAGCGGCACGTGAACCGCCATCTGGTCACCGTCAAAATCGGCGTTAAACGCGGCACACACCAAAGGATGGATCGAAATTGCCTTTCCCTCGACGAGAAGAGGCTGAAATGCCTGTATTCCCAGACGGTGCAGTGTGGGAGCACGGTTCAACATGACGGGATGGTCCTGAATAATTTCCTCAAGAATATCCCAGACTTCATCATCGCGTCTTTCAACCAGTTTTTTGGCGGATTTGACGGTTTTGACTATTCCGCGTTCGACAAGTTGCCGGATGACGAACGGCTTGAAAAGTTCCAGTGCCATCTCCTTAGGCAGACCGCACTCATCCATTTTTAATTCAGGCCCGACAACGATGACCGAACGACCGGAATAATCGATACGTTTGCCAAGCAAATTCTGACGAAAACGCCCCTGCTTGCCTCTCAGCATGTCCGATAGTGATTTCAGGGGACGGTTTCCTTCGCCACGGACGGCAGCGCGCCGTTTCCCGTTATTGAAAAGCGAATCGACCGCTTCCTGAAGCATCCTTTTTTCATTTCTTAAAATCACTTCGGGGGCTTTGATTTCAAGAAGTTTTTTCAACCGATTGTTGCGGATGATGACTCTGCGATAAAGATCGTTGAGATCGGAAGTGGCAAACCGACCACCTTCGAGAGGAACGAGAGGACGAAGTTCAGGAGGAATCACCGGGATCACCGACATGACCATCCATTCAGGTTTGTTCGGTTTCCCACTCTCGGTTCTCCTGAAAGATTCGACCACAGAGAGCCGTTTCAACGCATCCCGTTTTCTCTGAACCGAAGATTCGGTGCGAACCTGAACACGCAGTTCGCGCGCCAGTTCTTCGATATCGACTCTCCGAAGAATATCCCGGATGGCGTCGCCGCCCATCTTGGCGATAAACCGGTTTTTCGAAATACCGTTTTCATCGACCTCTTCATCAAGAGAGGTTTCAACCTCCTTCATCGCCTGTCTCATCTCAAGATAGTCTTCCTCGGAAAGCAGCTGCATCGGTTTCAAACCCGATTCGCCCGGTTCGATGACAATATAGGCTTCGTTGTAGATGACTCTTTCCAGTTCACTCGTGGACAGACCCAGGATGTAACCGATCTTGGACGGAATCGACCGGAAATACCAGATGTGAACCACGGGGACCGCCAGCGTAATGTGACCCATTCTTTCTCGTCGAACGGATTTCGTGGTCACTTCGACGCCGCACCGGTCGCACACGATTCCCTTGTACCGGATTCGTTTATATTTACCGCAGTGACACTCATAATCCTTGACCGGTCCGAATATCTTCTCACAAAATAATCCATCTTTTTCCGGTTTGTAAGAACGATAATTGATCGTCTCCGGCTTTAGAACTTCACCATGACTCCAGCTGAGAATCGTATCCGGTGAAGCCAGATTGAGAGCGATGCTCGTAAAATCAGTTTTTTCCAACCCATCGTAAGGCAAAGACAAACACCTCCTCAACGGTGTATCAAATTAACGCAATTCAATGTCCAGTCCAAGTCCCATCAATTCTTTGAGCAGAACGTGAAATGACTCCGGGATCCCGGGTTCGGGCAGATTTTCGCCTTTCACGATCGCTTCATAGGCTTTTGCACGCCCTCTCACATCGTCCGATTTCACTGTGAGAATTTCCTGAAGTGTATGAGCGGCGCCATAGGCTTCCAGGGCCCAGACCTCCATTTCCCCGAATCTCTGGCCGCCGAACTGGGCTTTTCCTCCCAGCGGCTGTTGAGTAATCAGTGAATAGGGACCGATGGACCTGGCATGAATTTTATCTTCTGCCAAATGAGAAAGTTTCATCATGTAAATTTGTCCGACTGTGACGCGCTGATCAAATGGTTCTCCAGTCCGGCCATCATTTAAAACGCTTTTACCATCCAGGGACAAGCCGGCCTTTTCCAGTTCTTTTTTGACTTCTTCTTCCGAAGCGCCGTTAAAAACCGGAGAAGAATATCGAATATTCAATGTCTTTCCGGCCCAACCCAAAATGGTTTCCAGGATCTGGCCCAGATTCATTCGGGAGGGAACGCCAAGGGGATTGAGTACGATATCAACCGGCATCCCGTCCGGCAAATAGGGCATATCCTCAACTGGGACGACTTTCGCCACCACACCCTTGTTTCCATGACGTCCGGCCATTTTATCGCCCACCTGCAATTTGCGTTTTCGTGCGATGTAGACCCGAACCAGCTTAACGATACCGGGAGGCAATTCATCTCCGATGATGACTTTATCTTTCTCACGTTTGATTTCTTCTTCGATCTGATCGATCTTTTGAAGATAGGACTGCTGCAACAATTCGAGGAGCTGATTGGTCTTCTTGTCATTTTCAACCCACGGAACCGTCCAGTCCAAATCATCAAAGACGATTTTATCGAGTAGCTTTTCAGAAAATTTGACACCTTTCCGAAGAACAATTTTCTGGGTACTTTTTTCCCGAACACCCGCGGAAATCTTTCCCAATAAAATCGCATTCAATTTTGCATTCCGGTGTTCAGTGACTTCCTTTTTTTCGATTTCTCCCTTATGCTCAATATCATCGATCAGTTTTTTATCTTCTCTTTTTGTTTTGGCATCCCTGCGTTTCAGGGAAAAGACCTTTGTATCAATGACAATGCCGTTCATTCCCGAGGGAGCTCTCAGGGAAGCATCCTTGACATCTCCTGCTTTTTCTCCGAAAATGGCTTTCAGTAATTTTTCCTCGGGGGTCGGTTCGGTTTCTCCTTTGGGTGTTACCTTGCCGACAAGAATGTCACCCGATTTGACCTCGGCTCCGATGCGAATAACGCCGTCTTCATCCAGATTTTTCGTGGCTTCTTCAGAAACGTTCGGGATTTCCCGTGTGAGTTCTTCTTCGCCGCGTTTCGTATCACGGACCTGCAGTTCAAATTCTTCAATATGAATCGATGTATAAATGTCTTCCTGAACCACCCGTTCGCTGATCACAATGGCATCTTCAAAATTGTAACCCCGCCAGGGAAGAAAAGCGACCAGAATATTCCGGCCCAACGCCAGTTCCCCGTTTACCGTTGCGCATCCGTCGGCCAGAATATCCTCCTTTTTCACTTCATCGCCTTCAGAAACCACCGGTTTTTGATTGATCATGGTATCCTGATTGGTTCTTAAAAATTTTGTCAGTTTAAAGATGGCATATTCCTGTTGATTGAAATCGGCGACTCCCGTCTTTGAGATCGCCTTCTGTGATTCTTTGATTTTCACAACAATTTCATTGGCACTGACTTTTTGAACGGTTCCATCCACAGTGGAAACCATGAAAGCACGCGAATCGCGGGCAACTTTTTCTTCGATACCGGTTCCTACGATCGGCGCTTCCGGCTGAAGAAGCGGAACGGCCTGCCGCTGCATATTGGATCCCATCAAGGCCCGGTTCGCATCGTCGTGCTCCAGAAACGGAATGAGTGCGGCAGCAGCGCTGACAATCTGGTTGGGAGAAACATCCATATAATGCACTTGATCCGGGGTGACGATGGGGAATTCCCCTTTATAGCGCGCCTTGACACGTTCATTTAAAAATTTTCCCCTTTCATTGATCGGCGCGTTGGCCTGTGCGATAATATAGTTTTCTTCTTCGTCCGCACTGAGATATTCGATCTTCTTTAATGCTTTCCCGCCATCAACTTTACGATACGGTGTTTCCAGAAATCCGAACTCGTTGATTCTGGCATAAGTTGCTATGGAAGAGATGAGACCGATGTTCGGTCCTTCAGGCGTTTCGATCGGGCAGAGTCTTCCGTAGTGAGTATAGTGCACATCCCGGACTTCAAAACCGGCCCGTTCCCGGGTCAATCCACCGGGTCCCAGTGCGGAAAGCCGTCTCTTGTGGGTCAGCTCGGCAAGCGGATTGGTTTGATCCATAAACTGTGAAAGCTGACTCGTTCCAAAAAAGGTGTTGATCACAGACATGACGGTTCTGGCATTCACCAGATCCTGAGGCGTAATTTGCTCGCTGTCCCCGATATTAAGTCTCTCTTTGATCGTTCTTGCCATACGGGAGAGACCGACGCTCATCTGGGCCGAAAGCTGTTCCCCGATGGTCCGGACGCGGCGGTTTCCCAGATGATCGATATCATCCGTGGATTTAGTC
>CAZIAH010000207.1:0-4164 GCA_964537715.1 uncultured bacterium
CGTCTGCCCAGTATCCGCCAAAATAGGAACCCGGTTTATCAGGCTCCCATCCCTCATAAGGAAGCGGCTCCGTGGGTGCAATAATTTGATACAACTGGCTGCTTCGGTTTGCAACCGGTCCGGTTTCATAGGTTCTTGAAAGGAACTCAATACTGACTTCATAAAAAGTTTTTTGACTTAAGGTATGCAATAATTTCGCCGCCCATGTTTGGTAACCGACATCAGCGGCACTGTAAAAAGAGTTTGAAAAAATACGTGCCGGACGGGCTTCCTGCGTCACTTTTGCGATTTGAAAAGGCGTTCTCATATATTCGGTCGGTGTCCAATACGATACTGAGCTTGGACCGAATTCAGAACCGAAGAATCGATCATCATCATCATTAATTGCTACATTATAATTTTTACCGAGTAATCCGGTAAGCGTCAATTTCATTGCCGATGAAATATCGGAATTTAATTTTAATTGAAAATCATAATCCAGATAATCATCCCTTGCCAAAGGCACCAGAAGCATTTCTCTCTCCCGGCGGTAACTGGCAAAAAATCTCAGATTTCCTAGTTTCTCACCGATGAGAGGCACGGGGCCGCCCAAACCGGCGTCAATATTATAATCGGGCTGATCCGTCACCGGACGCTTTCGATGCTCCCACGTAAACAGTCTCTGAGCTCCCGCAGGAGAAATGTCATTGGTTAAATCCGTATCTGTAAGTTTCTCGATAGCAACCTGATCCCATCCACGAAAATCCGGATACTGTGAACGTGTATAATAATCCCAATCATCCGTTCCCGTCCAGCAAACTTCATCATCAAGATAAGGCCGCAGCCACATGGAATTTTTATCATAAGGCGATAGTCCAAAATGTTTGGCCTGGGGGGGACTGTATTTGAAAGTTGCCGTACCGTGATAAGCACTCTTGCTTCCTTCTTTGGTGACAATGTTAATCAATCCCGAACGTACCTGACCATATTCGGCGTTAAAACCACCTCTTTCAATCGAAATCTCTTTAACCGCACTTAAGGCAATTCCCGAAATTGGCTGATTGTTTCTCGGATCACGCAGTGTCACGCCATCCACCTGGAGCAGGGCTTCATCTGCACTGCCTCCGCGAATTTCAAGACCATTCTTTATCCCTGCCTGCAATTCCACCACATCAGAGACAGTGGTGAGGGGCAACTCCTGGACTTCATCACTTGAAATTGCAGCCACACTTGTGGAAACATCTTGCTTAATCAGATTTTTCTCCGCAACGACCGTCACTGTTTCCCCTTCGATGGCTTCCATTTCCATCCGGATGTCCACTTTGGTCGTTTGATCGATACGGACACGAACATCACTGACAACCACCTTTGCATAACCCATCATGGATGCAGTTATCGAATAGATTCCAGGAGATACATGCAGAATTGTGAAATTTCCATCCATATCTGCTGCCGCACCGGAAGTGGAACCAATCAAAACCACATTCGCGCCAGGAAGTGGATCACCTGTTGCTTTATCAATGATTGTTCCTGAAATTTTCCCGGTGGTGCTTCCCATTGCCAAATGAACAAAAATGAAAAACGAAAAGATTCCAGTGACAAAGCTAAATTTCCACTTTTTCATTGACATAGCTCTCCCCATATTTTGGAATGAATAAATAGAAAAGTGTATATACATGAGAATAAACTTGAAGATTGCACACCTCTCAAATACCTTTTTCCCCCGCTCTTGCAGATAAAAAGCAGCATAAAATGTTCTAAGATTGTATTGTTTAAAAACGAAATGGAAATTAACTACTTACTTCACGGATAGATATTCTTACATCAAAGAAAATTTATTCATTAATTAATTAAAAAACCAATTATTATAGAATAAACATATTGAGTTTAATAAAAAATTAATGAAATGTCAAGTCCTTTTTGAATGGGAAACAACAAATAGGTTTAACTTGCTTTCATCTATATCAATTTAAATGGTATATTCAAATCCTTAATTTTTGTATTAATCAATTTTCAATGCTTTGAATAAACAATTCTTTCATTTTTATTATTCATTAATTATGTGTAAACATATAAAAATTTCCTGGCGGATCGTTCTTTTGTTGAAAACTTCTTATTCATCTGCCCCAATAAGGAGCCCCTAAACCACCCATATCGATTCGAATAACACCCGAAGAGAGAGCATTGAACACATAAAGGTAATTGCCACTTCCCCAAACCATCTGAGTAGCTTCAGGTTCGAGAATATCGTAATAGAGCGGCTGCACTTCGTTCCCCCTGAGCAGAAGAATTGGATCATTCTGATCTGTTCCAATCAACATAGCCCCTTCGGCAGAAAATGTTAAACTCAGCAAAAGAGCCGTTTCATATCCTTCAACCTGATCACTACTTAAAACAAGTTCGGGATCTCCAATACTCGTTCCATTGAACTGCCCTTTCCACACGCCCCACTTCGTCACATCGTCTTCTTCATACTGACCACCTACCCAAAAATAATTATTGTAAAAACGTACGGTCGTAATATCGATTTCATCATAGGCATTCGTCTTTACAATAGAAAGATCTGGTTTGACGACAAAGAAATCTACTTCTTTTCCTCCTGCATAAAGATTTCCATCCTGATCAAAATCGATAAATTTCACTTTATCTGTCAATTCCACGTATTCTTCATACTCTCCGCCGCCCGGAGGAATTCTGTATACAACGTCTCTGTTGCAGCCTGCATACAGATAACCTCCTGCACCCATTCTCAAACTGTTACCTCTAAACCTTAATGTCCCATAATTCGATCTTTCCCCGGATGGACTGATTTTGACCACGCTTTTATCCCGCAATCCGCCATACAAATTTTCATCTCCATCCACAGTAATCATTTCCAAATAGTCTTCGGAAAGAAATCCGCCGTACGATTGACTCACCGAGGTTATTTTGTACGGCCTATCGAAGGTAACTACTTCCAGTGCCTTCTGAACAACGAGACTGATCGTTAACGAATCGCCAGTCAGAGGAGGACGATAGATTACAATCTCGCCGCTGGTCGCACTTTTCACTCTGGTGCCTGCGCTGTTAAAATAGACAAAATTCTCGGCGGCATTTTCCGAAAAATTTTCTCCCAAAATTCGAATTTCTATATCGCCTCCCAGACTGCTGTCCGGTGGATCGATACTTTGAATGACAGGTGTTGCTGTTGTGACTTTCGGCTGATTCCACATTGATATCGGTGCATTATATTCACAACCGGAAACCATCCAGATTAGAATGCAAATCGATACCAATATTTCTGCATTTGTTTTTATATCCTTCATTGCTTTCTCCCTAAAAAATACTTTTTTCTTACATTGCAAATCGGACTGTCATCCGCTGCACGTTGTCAAATACGCCAAATGGTGCATAAGCATAATCGATGGTCAACCCAAAATGCGATACGCCAAATCCAAAATTCAATCCGTCTTCATCGTTGCTCGATACATAACCGCCTCGTATCGACAAAAATCTCATGAGCGTATAATCCACACCCACAATCAACTGCTCTGCATGGGAACGGTAATGCGTCGCGTCCACGGACAGATACAGGGACTGCTCAGGGCCGCCTATTTCAAACAAATCCATCATATTCATCGAAATTCCCATCGCAAATACCAGCGGCAGTTGAAAACCTTCTTCCGCATATTTGATCTCTTTCGAAAAGTTCCGTACCGACATCCCGAACGTCAGGCTCTTGATTCCCGTCTTGAATAGTGTCCCGAAATCAAAGGCCAACGGGTTCAGCTCATTCGTCACTTTCTCCGTTGTCGTATCACTTGCGGTGATACTCACCGGAATGCTTGATTCTCCAAGATCCTGCCTTACCCAGCGCACTTGGCCGCCCACCGAAAACCGGTCCGATAATGCTTTCGCATAGCCCAAACCAATTCCCAGTGCCGTCGGTTTGATGATGCCAATATCCTGATATCCTTCAGGATTGCTCCCGTCCACAATCGTTCCAAGCACCTCTCCATAATCTACGGCCTGCACGCTCACACCAAACACGCCCCAGTTTCCTGTGCCCGGTTTGAACGCCAGACTGAATGCGTTATGATTGATGTCCGCGATCCACTGGTTCAGACTCGCCGTCACATCCAGGAATCCGTCCATTTCGGTGATGACTGCTGGATTGAAAAACAACCCACTCGAACCCATCGAAAG
>CAZIAH010000208.1:0-4138 GCA_964537715.1 uncultured bacterium
ATCCAATACGCTGATGCGCAACGCGCTTATCGGTGGTTCTGTCGAAATAGTAAAACTGCTGCAGGCAAAGAATATTCCTCTCTCATTCGAAGCGGACAAACGGGGAAGGACTCCGCTTCATATCGTCGCAAAGAACAATAAACGCGAAATGCTTGAATTTCTGGTCAAGAACGGAGCGGATATCAATCAAAGAACGAAGTCAGGAAAATCGGCCTTTAATCTTGCAGAAGAAAACGGGCACAAGGAATTGTGTAATTTGATACGAAAACTTGGCGGAAGTTCGGAGCCACAGAAATTTCCGGTCTTAAG
Source organism: uncultured bacterium (assembly GCA_964537715.1). Taxonomy (GTDB): domain Bacteria; phylum Zhuqueibacterota; class QNDG01; order QNDG01; family DSAB01; genus CAZTZL01. Next base: position 310 of record CAZIAH010000208.1, read on the forward strand.
AGATCCTTATCTAGGCCAAAAGCCGCCGGTCAATCGGGCAGAGCCGTTTGCCCCCGATATTGTGATTACAAATCATTCAACAATAACGGTTTCCCCCAACGGAACAGAACTGTACTGGAATTCAGGGCCTGCAGTTGGAGATGGCTCCATTATGATGACTAAAATGGTGGGGGGTCAATGGATAAAGCCGATAGAAGCTCCCTTCAGCGGCAGGAACTATTCCAGGTGGGATGACTGTCCTTTCATAACGCCTGACAACAAGAAACTATTTTTCATATCTTTGATGCCGATAAATGGAATAGATACTGGCAAAGAGAATATTTGGTATGTTGAAAGAACAGCATCGGGATGGTCTGAACCGAAACCCGTAGGTGAAGAAATCAATGCAATGAGATTGCACTGGCAAATGTCGGTTTCGAACAATGGCAATATGTATTTCAACAGCCGCAATGATGAAGGAGTTGGCGTATTCTGCTCCTCATTCATCAACGGCAAATACACCAGGCCGAAATTCACGGGCGTGAATGGAACGAGCCCTTTTATATCCCGAGATGAGACGTTTATGATTTTTACGCGGTTGATTTCCAGACGAGGGGTTCCATTCATTTGCTTTAAATCGAAAGAAGGCAAATGGAATGAGCCCATCGATATCCAACGATACATAGGTAACGGAGCCTGCTGCATCGTTTCGCCTGATAGGAAATACGTTTTTATCGACGACTGCTGGGCCTCTGCTGAGTTTATCGAGGAGTTGAGACCGAAGCAATAATGTTGGTGTGTCATGTTTTATCGGCCGGGTGACTTCCCATATCCCCGTTCACTATTTATGTGGATTGTAAAAATCACATCAGCTGGTGTGAGCCACAATTAAAAATAAGATGATTATTCTGCAAGTGGTCTGACTTTTCTCTTCTCTGATTGTCTATAAAGATTAAAGGCGTTGTTGACTTTTTACAATTCCCCTTCCGGGTCGCTACTCAATAAAAAAATATCGCCGGTTTGCTGTGAACACAATAGGGATTTTTCTGCAAATAATTGGAAATTATGATCATTGTGTCCAGGGGAGATGACTCCGGTAGCTACAGTATGTTCCTGAAGTTGCATGGAAAAGGTCAAGAACAAACCGCAACTTTTCATCCTGATCATTTGTGTAAGGTTCGATGATCTCTATTGTGTATTTTCCAGGCTGCAGACCTTCGATTTTGTAATTCACATCAAAAAGACATAGGCAGAAGCATCCCTGCTCAGCTTCACTCTCTTCAATGATGATAACATTATCGTTGATATCTATATGAGCGACAATCTCTTGCGGACAGCAGTTGAAGCAAGCATTAATATGATGAAGCTCTAAGACACCATCACCGTAGTACTGATATTCTATACAATCCTGGTTTTGAGCATGAAATAAACTGACTTGGCTGCTAGCACTACTTTCCTGGGCAAACGATTTGCAGCCTTCGTAACTCATCAGATCTCCAACGGGCTGAAACGGAATGAAATTCTCATCTTGCTTACAGCGTATGAAGATCAATAATGACCAGAAGAGCAAAAAATAACAAATCTTTTTTGCCTTCATATCAGCAACCTCCTGTTCTGTTTGAAATCAAAAACGCAGGCATGAACAAAGCGAAACGATTTTCCTTCATGCATGTGATTTTGGTTATTTCTTTATTTCTCCGTTTGCACATAATTGTGCAAAAAACATACCAGTAAATCATTTATGGAAATGCCCAAACCGATTAAATAAAAAAATCCCAGAGAAACCTGATTTCGATGGCAACCATGGAGTATCTTAGAGGCAAGTAAGATAAATTAAGAGAAGCAGATTTAGTATAATTTTAATACGATTTATAGCCATGGTGTCCTTTAAAAAGGACAGATGATGGTTATTGTATCCGTGTTTGGAACGTCTTAAAATTAATTCATGACATTTTTTTCAAGATCAAGATAAACTTGATTTGACACCTCTTGTCAATTCGAGTACTGATCAGACAACTTTTTTTCTGCAAATACTTTTAATTTTAGAAATATAATAATTATTCAATTGTTAAGATCTCAATATATTTAGTGTTAATCCAATATATCTCGCTCAGATCTTGAGATAATCTTAGAAAAAAGAGATATTGCCCATCAGGTGAAATGTAAGGGCACGCCTCACTGAACTCTGAGTTAATCGTACTGCCTAAGTTTTGGGCTTTTGTCCAACCCTTGTCTTTTTTATTATAACTAATATACAGGTCATGTTGGTCGTATCCATTTGTTTTAACAGTCCTGCTAAATATTATATATTTACCATCAGGTGCAATAAAGGGAGTGCTTTCGTGCAATTCAGTATTAATTGAATCACTCATACTGATTGGATGTGCGTATCTGCCATTTGTATATCTAGACACATAAATATCATCTTTTCCTTTGCTACCTGATCTCTCAGAGCCGAAATATACATTGCCTTGGAGATCAATTGACACTTGCCAATGTAAATGTTCGGAATTTATCTCAACAGATAAGGGTTTTGGTGTCAGCCATTCATTCCCTGCTCTTTCAATAAACCAAATTTTTTCCGATGGATTAAGATCATTTTTATCTATGGGATGAGATGAGTTAAAGAGCATTTTTTTGCCATCTGGTGAAATTACTGGGCAATCAGCTTTGAAACCATTTAAAACTGACAATACTACAGGATCAGACCATTTGCCATTATTTAGTTTTGATACAAGTATGGCTTCACGATCCTTTGATGTCCAGTAAATCTCTTTGCAATTGGTAAATATTGCCGGAGAAGCATGATTAAAACTGGGATAGGTAACAATTCCCGGTGCAAAGATTTCAGGTGTCGTGCCCGGAGGCACCTGTCCAAGGTATTCTCCGGTTGATTGCATAAAACCGAACTCATTTTGATGAGATGTAGCATAATCGTTGCCACTAATAAAAATAAATACTGTAATTAGAACATAAAAATATTGTCTAGGAATAAGTGATTCTTTCTTCATGATTTTTTCCTTTATTTAAATCAAGAATTTAGGCCTCCATAGAAGAATTTATCATTTCTTTCTCGTTCTCATATATGGCCTTTTTTCCGGATGGGTGCGAGAATTATTATGGCGGTAGCTGTATAAAATTTACAGGCACTGTCGGAGTGGAAGAAATGCTCGGGTTGGAATTGCATGTGATCTTCGAGACGAGCATATCCTCCTGTGCCGATCCAGATTCCTTCCTCGGGAGTTCGAATGAGGATGACCAGACCAGGAAGACCTTTATGAACATATTTATCAACTATAGACTGATAAAGTTGATGAAAGGAATGTTCAGAATAGTCGGTTTGAAGTATACGCGAACTCCCTGTTGAGAAAAAAAGCTGATGAAGTATTGAAAAAAAACAGAGATATAACAAAAAACGTGAGAATTATGGCGAATATATGATTTCTTATGAGATCCATTTCGTGATATGTATTAGCAACAGTTAATGACTGAAGCACCCCGGGCAGACATACAAAAGACAAAAAAGAATGACAAAACTCAGAAAGTAATTCGTTTTCATTTCTTCCCTCTTTTAAAAAGCTCGTTCATATTGCAATTTTTTTGGTTTACAGTCTTCAATGATTCTGGCATCCACTAAGGAGTAGAGATAATATTTCATGTTAATTTTTCCACCTTTTAATTATTTTTTTGTTTATTCCTTCGGTTTCAATTCTTCAATAATACTCGCATCGACCCAGTAAATATCATCTTGATTGGAAAAAAACAAATACTTGCTGTCCGGAGTCAGCATGGGTATCCCGAATTTCTCAAAATGCTGGAATTGATCGAGTTTTCTGAATGAGATGATGTC
>CAZIAH010000209.1:0-4124 GCA_964537715.1 uncultured bacterium
AAAGTAGAGGAGTGAACAGATGAAATCCATTATAAAAATGCTCATGGCCTTTGTGGTCCTGATTCTATTCGTGACGGGCTGTAAATACGATGTCGCGGAACCTCCTTGGGAACAGGATTTTGTAAATCCACCTACACCCGTGATCACAGAAATTCAGCCTCCGAATGTTGCACCTGCCGGGATCAATACCATTACCATTGTGGGTGAAAATTTTGCCGAAACAGCAGAAGACAATAAAGTCTATTTTGATAATGTGAATGCCGAAATTATTACTGCTTCGACGAATTCCATAAAAGTTTATCGCCCCAATTTGGTAAGCGACTCTTCAACAATATGGGTTATTTCATATGATGCCATTGTTACAGCAAAATACGCACCCTATAAAATTGATCGAGTCATGGATCGTTATGGGGAATTTCGTGATAATAATCAGTTGGGTGCTATTGCGGTTGATCAGGATGAAAATATGTATGCAATTGAAATATCCACTGTCTATAAAATAACGCCTGATGGAGAAAAAATATTTATCGGACAAACTGAAGGAAATGCGTACGACGCAAGAATAGGACCTTCTGGAGAATTGATTATCCTCTTGAATAGTAATGTTATAAGTCAAATGGATGTTACAACGGGTGAATTAATGAAATGGGCCGAGGTTGCGAAAAGAGTGCGTTATGGCGATTTTGATGGTCAAGGCAACTTTTATACGAGCGGGAGAAAAGCCGGTTTGTATATAATCGCTCAGGGGGATACGGTTGGCGAATCTGTGACAATTGCGGGGGTTACGGACGTGTATTTGAATGATATCATTTATTATGTGCGTGTCTATCATGACAATCATACAGGAAAAAAATATATTTATCTTCTGGTAGAATTGAGCGATCCTGATGAAAATAATCCGGAAATTGCGATCTGGCGGCATGAGATATTAGACGCCAATGGCAATTTAAGCGAAAGAGAGTTGGTACTGGATTGGTCAACAACAGGTGAATTTGCTGAAACCAATCCAATTAGTTTTGCCATTCATGAAGATGAAGATGTTGTTGTTATATACGTAGGCACAGATCACACTGATCCCATTCTCATGTTCGATCCGGATAAAAACAGTCAGAATATTTTATACAAGGGAATTTTGCCTTCCTCTGCTCAAAAACTGGAATGGGGAAATGCCAATTACCTTTATATGATTCTTGGTGGAGATGAGAACAATATTCTCCGGATTGATATGGGTAACGAATAATTGACTTCATATTATCGATAGATATTGAAAATCTTGTTTATAGGAATCTTAAATAGATTTCCTTTCATGAAACTGACAAAACCTAAAAAATATATCATCGTCCTTTGTCTGGAAATATTTTCGATTATTGTTATTGTAGGACTTCTTGTCTGGCTTTTTTCCAGTTGATCTTTAATCATAGCTAATTTGACAGTAGGTTGTGGTTATCAATGAATGGGTTGGCTCATTGTTAAAGGAGGAAAGATATGAGAAGGAAAAGAATGATTGTTCTTCTGTTTTGTCTCATACTGCCCCTGTCGCTCTGGTCGGGAACAACAGGCAAGATCGCAGGCACAATTATTGACAAGACCACTGGAGATCCGCTTCCCGGAGCCAATATTATCATTCCTGGAACGACTCTGGGAGCCGCAGCAGATCTTCAAGGACATTATACGATACTGCATGTTCCTCCAGGTATTTTTAATATCGAGATCTCTGTCATCGGTTACACGAAGGTCACTGTCAGTGATGTCCACGTGCTCATCGATCAGACTGCACGCGTGGATGTCGGTCTTGCAATAGAAGCAGTGGAAGGTGAAGCGGTGACCATTGTGGCCGAACGTGCTCTCATCAAGGAGGATGTGGCCACCAGTGTCGTTGCCGTATCGGATAAGGAGGTCGAAGAACTTCCGGTTACGAATGTAAATGAGGTGATCAGACTGCAAGCCGGTATCGAAGATGATCTGAAAATACGCGGGAGTAAAAGTGATGCTGCACTTTTTATGCTGGATGGCGTAGCCTTGCGCGATCCGAGAAATAACAAGCCCATTGCCAAGGTGGCATTGAGTGCTGTAAAAGAAATATCCGTCGAGCGCGGCGGTTTTAATGCAGAGTATGGCCAGGTTCAATCGGGCATTATCAATGTCGTTACCAAAGAAGGTGGCAAGAGTGGTTTTAACGGGAGTATTACGGCGAAAGTGGCACCGCCTGCGCCGAAATATTACAGAGGCAACGGCATTCCGGATGTCCATGATCCGAATTCGTACTGGATGCGTCCCTATCTGGATGACGATGTCTGCTGGACAGGGACCACCAATGGGGCCTGGGACGAATATATGCAATTGCAGTATCTTCCTTTCAACGGCTGGAACGCGGTTTCTGAATTGCTCTTGTCGGATAACAATCCCGATAACGATTTGACACCTTTGGGCTGTCAGCGTGTCTTCATGTATGAAACCCGTAAAAGACAACGTAATGAATTGGCTGATTATGATATCGATGGCGGTTTCGGTGGTCCGGTTCCATTGATATCAGAAATGCTCGGGAATCTCAGATTTTATACATCATACCGACGTAATAGAGATGTACTGCTCTGGCCGGCAGCCAAACCCGACTATGTGGATTATGACTGGACATTCCACCTGACTTCCGATATTACACCTTCAATGAAATTGCGTATTTCAAGTTTGATGGGAAATGTGTCTACTTTGGCGGAAAACTGGAATTATGGTATTTATCCGCACTGGCCGAACGAGATTGCCGACGGTACAGGCGGCCGGATAGAATTCAATATGTTCAGCGACTGGGCATGGAGTCTTGCAGACCTAAAACATCGTTCTTTGGCTGCGAAGTTCACACATACTTTGAACCCGTCCACATTTTATGAAGTTTCACTCGACTACTTTCAGCGGAAATATTACACCAGGCCAACAGCACTGCGGGATACTTCTAAAGTATATGAAATTCTCCCCGGTTATTTTGTGGATGAATATCCGTTCGGATACTGGCCTATGGAATTGGAGGGAATAACCCCCAATATTGCTGACGGTATACAGGCCTCTCTTGCCCGCGACTTTTCGAAGGTGAGTTCGACCACCCTGAAGGCCGATTTGACCAGTCAGGTTAATTTCAGTAATTTAATTAAAGCCGGCGTCGAATTTGTCTATAACGATCTCAATATGAATTACGGTTTTATTCAGATGCAGACGCAGGGCAAAACATACGGTCAACATGTTGAGATGCATAATTTTCCTGTCCGGGCAGCCGCATATATTCAGGACAAATTGGAAACCAAAGGATTTACCATGAATGCAGGGGTGAGACTCGATTACAGTGATTCAAAAACGGATTGGTGGGAGATTGATCCCTACAATCCGTATTTTATTTCGTCCAAATACAATAAAGATCGCATGTTCACAATGGAAAAATCGAAAGCTCAATGGCAGCTCAGTCCGCGTCTGGGAATTTCACACCCTATTACGGAAAATTCCAAATTGTTTTTCAATTATGGTCACTTCAAACAGATGCCGCAGTACGAAACTCTGTTTAAAATCGACCGCACTGCAAATCAGGATTTGAACCGTATTGGTGATCCCAACCTGACACTGGCCAAAACGATCTCCTATGAGCTGGGATACGATCACATCCTGTCCAATGATTTTCTTCTTCAGATCGCCGCTTTCTATCGTGATATATCCAACCAACAGGATACAACACGTTATTGGTCCATCAATTCCGGCGATTACTATTTGACGACCAGCAACAATTACGAAGACATTCGTGGATTTGAAGTGACTCTCAGGAAAACTGCTGGCCGATGGTTTTCCGGTTTTGCAAACTATACCTATCAGGTGACGTCGCGGGGTAACTTCGGTTCACCCGAGAGATTTGAGGATCCTGCCAGACAGAAAGAGTACGACGAGGAGACTATTCACATCTATCAAGAACGCATTACCCCGGCGCCTTTTGCCAGGACAAACTTGAATTTTTACACACCCGATGATTTCGGACCAACCCTTGCAGGACACCATATCTTGGGTGGACTCATGCTCAATTTTCTGTTGAACTGGAGTCAGGGCGGATGGACGACATACAATCCCAAAGATGCTTCGGGTGTGGTCAACAA
>CAZIAH010000210.1:0-4122 GCA_964537715.1 uncultured bacterium
AGGATATAAAAGCAGTTGACAATCATTGACATAAAATCCTGCAATGTTTTTTGCCTTGATTGTACTATGAATCGGAACCAGTTCAATACCCATACCGGTCGTAACCATGCCAATTTTATCGAATACCATGATTTAATGAGATATCTTTGAATTGTTCTCATTTCATTGTTGATAAGATATGTCGGTTCAAGTACCGTTGTACCTTTTTCTCTGAGTATTTCTGCGGCGTGATGTGACAATGTAGTCTTTCCCGAACCGGGCAATCCCAGAAACTCGATAAATAACGGAGTTTTCTTCGATTTGGAGTTTTTTCTTGACACCGCAGCGCCTTTTTTTTATTGCAGGTCGGCTGTTCCCGCCAGTCTCCTGTAGAGTGCAAGCAGGGATTGCGCGCTATCTTTCCATGAGAAGGCTTTCACCCTCTTGATGCCGCGTTCTATCAGTGCTTTTCGTAGATCGCTGTCCGTTACAAGCGAACGCATCGCTTCTGACGCCTTCCGGTGATCGTGCGGATCGTCGAGAACAAGAGCCGCATCACCCACGATTTCCGGGATGGCAAAAACGGAAGAAGTGATAACCGGGCATCCGCATGCCATCGCCTCAAGATTGGGCATACCGAAACCTTCGGCAAGTGACGGAAAAACGAAGCAGATTGCGGCATTGAGCAGTTCCACCGTGTCCCTTTCACTTATAAAACCGGGGAACAGCACGTGGGCGCCTATCCCTAGCTTCTCGGCAAGACCAAGAGTCTTCGAATTACGCCATCCCCTGCCGGCAAGGACCAGAGTGGTATCGCGACCTTGCGGGCTCTTTCGGAAATCAGAATAACCTTGAATGATTGTTTCCGGGTTCTTCCTTTCCGAAAAATTGCTCAAATGCATTACATACGGTGTACGGATCCCCAGCCGGGCGGGAGCAGTGATTTCTTCTTTGTCGAGCCGTCTGTACGCCAAGCCTACTGCATTATAGCAGACGGTGAACCTGTCAGAGGGAATACCGAACCGTGATGCGAGGAAATCCCTGCTCGTCTTGGAAACGGCTACCACCGCATCCATTTTCCTGGCCAGAATGGGTTTAGTGAACCTTGCGTGGAACCGATGCAGAAAGCCGTAGAGTTCCGGTACCAGGTAAGGTTCTGCCCCGTGCATTGTCGCAACCTTCTTTGCGCGCATTCCCCATACCGGAGCATACGGCGAAAGCGGCGCATAGTGCACGATGTCAAAACATTCCTTCCGTAGTGCTACGGCCGCCGCAAACGGATTTCGATGGACGATTAGTTCTTTAGCCCGTGTATAAATTTGCCGATCGTTCTTTTCATAGTGGATCAGGGTGAAATCGAAGGTACCATCGTTTTCGTCGAGCATATGATTCACCATCTCCAGAAGATGATGACCGCTGCCGCTGTAGCCCTGATCAATCGGACGGGTAAAGATGCCGATTCGTATGCGTTTCGCTAGCCGGCTATTTTCTTTTGAAGATCTATTTGTGTGAATTGTGCTGTTCATCTTTTCAGCTTGGTGTTTGGAGCACGAAAACAAAATATACATTTGAACTTCTTGTTGCAAGTGCTATTTAGCTGTACGAAAGAAGATTATCGTTTTACATCGCAATGGGAGAAATTTTGTGAAAATCACCGTGCTGGCCTTTTTTGACCGGATAAGTCTGTTTAACAGCATGAAACCTTTTTTGTTTTCAAAACATCGAAAGATGTTCAGTTTTACACAAAATTCGCGATACTGCCTTGAACGCGATGCTAATACGATTCTTTTCATGGACAGATGGTTCTTGAAACCAGATTATGTCGATATGGAGGTGTTGAAGAAACTCAGGGATAAGTACCACACCATATTCTTTTTTAACGGAAATGCAGGCGGTGGAATACTCAGGCCCGAGGTACTTCCCTATGTGGACATGTTCTTCAACAAGAGTCTTTTCAAGGACAAGACTTTGTACCAAAAGAATCTGTACGGCGATGAACTTTTCACCGAGCACTATCATGTCAACTATGGCATTAACGATACTGAGCCGCGAAGCCGCAAGACGGTTACTAACACATCGCTCTTGTGCAAACTAAGGGTATCCTGGAACATGGGAATCGGCGACTTTCCAAAACTCAAATACCGACAGCGTGCCGCTGTGCTTGTTGCACGTGTCTTCGGCGTAAACTATGTCCGCCCCTTCTATAAGACAAGAGGAGTACCGGACACGTTTCCAGAGAATAGTGGATGTTTTGATATTCATGCCCGTTGGGGAGGCCCGAAACGGCCGACCCTTTTATACCACAGGAACATCATTTTGGAAAGAATCCGGAATAATCCCCACTTTTTGACTGGGAAAGTATCACAACACCAGTACAACAGGGAAAACAGAAACTGTAAAATTACCTTGAGCCCGTTCGGTTGGGGTGAAGTCTGTTTCCGTGATTTCGAGGCTGTATTAAACGCAAGCCTGCTTTTGAAACCGGACATGAGTCATCTGGAAACATGGCCGGACATTTTTATTCCCTACGAAACCTATATCCCCTTTGATTGGGACGGTATTGATCTTGTTGAAAAAGGTGAATACTATCTTCAAAATGAGAAAGAACGCCTTCGTATTGTCCGGAATGCATTCGACGCCTATGTCAGTCAAGCCAGAAACATAGACGATCGGCTTGAATCGATCCTGGGACTCATTAAAAAATAGCCCGCGTGTACGGATCGAGGAAAATACAAGCGATGCGCACGATGTTCGCAAAACTTTGGGATTCGCCTATCAGTCAGACGAGCGTTATTCGAATTTCATCAAAGACGACTCTTCTAGAGTTTTCGGGCCGGTATACTTTGTCGTCGAAGGACCGAAAAAGCTGCCATTGCGACGTGCCATTCTCTTGTACAGAAGATGAAAATTTCTGTATTTCGCACCTTTTCCGCTATGCGACCTCCACTGCAGCGCCCGCTCTATTCGATTGCGAAATTCGCAGGAAAATTTGAAATGCAGCAATGCCAGGAGAATTGTAGAGGCGGGCGGAACACTTGCCTTGTGACTCCCTACCATATGCACATGTTCGCTGTGTTTTATGATGGGTGTTTTGAACACAGATGATGATGCAGCAGAATACCCCAGTCGACGGAGAATGGAGTTTGGCAACCACTTGACCATCGGGTGGCCTTCCCGTACGCCATACTGCCTGAAAAGCCGCTCCGATGTTGATGGCCCGCACTTTTTCGGTTGTGCTCCCTCGACTAGCCGTACAATAGGACCGGAATCGAAAAACGGAGAAAGGGCCAGAATATCATCCAGCGTTTGTGGATTCACTTTCTTGGTGAGCTCCGACAGGTTCTTCGGATAAAGCTCAACTTGAGAAGCTGCCACACATTCAATATTATTTTTTTTCAGCCTTTTAATCAATTCCCTTAAATCAGCTAACCCCGGAGGAAGAACAAGAAACTCATCAGCGTCGGCATATATGCTGTACTTCCCCCGAAGGTATTTTTGCAGTATGGCCGATTTCAAGAGCGTACCTGCTCGTATTGTCTTTCGATTTCTATTATCTTTTTTCAAATAAACAAGATTCCCAAACCGGAACGTCGAGGAAAGAACTACACAATCATTCTGCGACTTGAGAAACTCAAAACTGCCGTCGGTGGAACGATCATCGAGAATCAGGAACTGCTGCACACCCATAGACCTGTAATGATCGAGAAATGCCTGAAGAAAGAATCTTTCGTTCCTCATGATTGAATACAAGCTGATTTCTACGTCTTGAACTTCACCATGTGCTATCGATAAGCTATCCAGTATGATTCTAGTATCATGAATCTCCAAGAGCTTTTTCTTCTGTAACAAAAAGCAAATCGATTGTAGGAAAAGTCTGATTAAACGTATCATATTATCCTGACCAAATCTTGTCAGTGTTCCTATGCGATTTCAATGTGACGCCGACTACAGATAATTTACCGCGTCACTTTTTTCGATCGTCCAAAACGAAGAACCGATGACGGGGTTTCTCGTGTATCCGATAGGTCTTAATGGTTCTTAACCCTGCTTTCTCAATATCGCCGATAATTCGCTTCAGCGGATAATCCTTGGTGTTGATTTCCCAATAGTGCTGGCCGTCCCATATATGTTTCGGTAGTTTGA
>CAZIAH010000211.1:0-4111 GCA_964537715.1 uncultured bacterium
CCATTTCGGTGATGACTGCTGGATTGAAAAACAACCCACTCGAACCCATCGAAAGGCTCGTCACTGCCCCGGCCAGGGCGGATGCCCGAGCATCCGAAATGACGCTCAAGAACTGAAACCCGGTCTGCGCCACTTTCTTCTTTTCTTCTCCAAACAGTGAAGTGCTTACGATGAGTAGAAACACCACAATGCTCTGCATATAGCGAACTGTTCTCTTCATTGTCTCTATCCTTTTATTTTGATCCATGGAACCTAAGACGCTCCTAAGACTCGTTAACGAATAATAATGAACTTTCGGAAGGTCGACTCGCCATCCGGAGTTTCGAAATAAGCGATATAGAGGCCGCTGACAACGATCTGGCGGGATTCGGTCTCTTGATGCCAGTAATCGTCGGCGCTTCCGTTGGTATGTTCGATAACTTTAATCAGATCGCCACGTTCCGTAAAAATCTTGATCGTACATTTTGCGGGCAGTCCGAAAAAAGCGATACGATCTTCCAGACCGGACTCTTTTCCAAATTGAAGCTGCCTGGACCGAATGTCCCATGGATTGGGAACAACGCGAATGAAATCCAAGGTGGCCTTCGGCGGCTTCTTCAAGCGGGCAGCCGTATTGGTCACAGTCCAGAATTTATTGGAAACCAAGGGAACACCATTATTTTCATCACCATTGCTATAACTCTGGATATAGTAGTAGTAATCGCGACCCCGAACGGGTGATGTATCGTCCCATGTCCAAGGAGGATCTTTAGCACAGGTATGGATCACCTCATATAGCGTATCCGGACGTCCTTCCGCTCTCGAAATATAGAATCCGGCCAAATTATTTAAATCTGCATCGGAAGGCATTTGCCAGTCAAGCGTGATTTTGTCGCTTCCCGAAGTAACGATGAATTGTTCGGGAGGACGCGGCGGTTGTGGAATGCCGTTATACAATCCGGCTTCCCACATCTCCTTTGCATGCTTGAAAGCAGCAAAGAGTGAATCTTCGGCAGTCCACACCCATGCCTTTTTGTACGCATCCTGATCCGCGGTTTCACTTCCATCCGGCATAATCAGGGTCGGTGTTCCTGTTCCTGAGTGCCAAGCATACCAGTTATACCCTACTTCAAGCGACTTTTTTCGTTTGAGTCCCGCAACCGCTTCCGAGATGACAATATTGACACTGTCTCCCGGTGCCAGCGAGTAAGGTCCAAATCCCAGCGTAGTTGAAATACCTCCAATGTTCAAATTCTCCTCATCTCCAAACCGATCCATCCCGATCAAATCTGCATGCGTCGGATTGGGAATCCCTGAACTCATAAGAAGATATTGCGGTGTCATATAATCGGGATCATATGAATCGTCCCGTCCTGAAATATCCGCATCGCTATCCAGCCATGGTGCTGAATAGGGCTGGTCCAGATCATCGCTCTTGTCCTCAGCACTCTTATCCGCATGCAGAATCACATCGCCCAGGAAACAAGGCGAACCCAGCGGAAACGGCGCATCGCCGTTTGGTTGTCCCCAGTCTCCCTCCAATCCCAATGCACTGGAAGAATGGGGACCATACCATGCATAGGTGGCCCGTGTCACATCTTCCTCAGGAGTGGTCGGGTCATCATGAACCACCTGATTGACTGTGCTCTGACCCCACCGCGTCGCCGCAATACCCCAACCCAACATCGCTCCCTGATGTCCGGGTGCATATCGATAAAGAAAAAAGGGAATAAATCCGGTTAACGTTTTATGATGGGGAACCGCGTTCGGATCATTAGGAGCGTAAATTCCGGTATTCTTGAAAGTGTATTCGTAAATATAATAATTCTCATGATCCTGATGACTAAATGCATAAATTTTCCGAGTGATCGTCACCCCCATATTGGAATGCATTTTATTGACCACAAGACGATCGGCAGGCAAATCCGGATCAACATAATCGATCAGATCAAAATCATCCAAATTGGTTGCAGGAATATCATCCACCAATACAATCGGATGGACAAAACGGCCGACACTGTATATGCCGTCGTGATCGGCACCTGTATTGTACGGATCCAAAGAAATAGGCATAAAGTTGGTAATATTATTGGCATAGCGGGGTCCTGCCGCTATCACTTTATACGAATAAAAGTCGCCGCTGACGGGATCGTCATAATTGGTCGTTCCAATCCACATGCCTTTGGAGGCACATCGGTCAGGCCACTGATACTCGGCTTCCCAATACAATTGATCGGCCTGGTCGGTTTCCTGACAGCATGTCCGGCCGCGTCTTCCATATTCAACTTCGGTACCTGCATTTGAAAACCAGTTCCAGAGTGAGCCTATGCTGATCCATCGAAACTCCTGATTCCCGGTCACTTCCTGGGCCAAAACATTCAGGTGAGTGGAAAGCCCTAAAAAGAGAGCGATAATGCCAACTTTTAAAACAGCTTGACGACGGAGCTTGAACATATTTTGCATAACATTCCTCTCTGTCTATCTTGATGAATGGTTATTGTAAATCGAACGACAAGCGGACTCCAAAGAACCACTGTCGCGGATTCAGAAAACTGAATGAGGTCTGATTGGGCATATCGATATAGGCCTTGTCCTCAAGTATTTGATGCATACGTTTACTCGGAACAGGAGACCAACTACCATCGACATAATACATATACCTTCCGGTTCCCTTTTCATAATAAATCACATCCGCATCCGGTGTTGAAAGATCATTGACGTTGGCAATCTGTTCAATTGGCTGAAACTCCACATCGTCTTCGCGATACTCCCCAACCCGGTCCGATCCCGGAATATTATCATAATCTTTACTCTTGGGCAGATGCAGAGACTCCATATAAGGAATAAAATCGACGGGGGAAAGAATATCTTCAAAACTGGCACCCGAAAGCCGTCTGATATTGAAAAGATTATTGACTTCGACAAAACAGGTGACTTTCATTTTCATCTTGCTGAGTGTGAACGTTTTATTGACACGCAAAACCACGTCATGATAATCTTTCACCTGCACATTATCATAGACATCGGGGTTATTATACGGATTCCAATCGATGAACTCTCCGGCCCGCCAGTTGTAAATAAAATTTAAAGACCAGTCTCCGAGAGGCTGGATTCCATACAAATCAGGACCAAAATCCGAGGGGGAATTGAACACCATGCTGACGCGGGCATAAGGTTGTGGAATGGGTTTTTTCTGATAGAGATTACGTGTCCGCTCATCTTCGACACGTTGTTCATAGGCCTTTTCGAACATGTTCTGTCTTCCAAAATAACCTGATGTATTCACTTGATACGTATAGTTGGCAAAACCAGACCACCACTTTCCGGCAGATTTGCGTAAACCCAATTCGAAACCGCGGATATCTTCATAACTGTTATTACTTGCCTGGCTGTAATTTACACTTTCATCCTTGTTGACATAGTTGACAAACGACTGCTGGTCCGTAATATCATGATAAAAAGCAGCTGCCTGTACCAACAAGGTATTAAACAAAACATGATCATAACCCAATTCATAAGAAACCGTCTTGGCAAGCGCAAGATTGGGATCTCCATAATTCCGCATGGCGCCAGCCCCTGGATCCCGCCCCAATCTGAGCATTTCTTCATAAGTGGGAAGCTGCTTAAAATGGCCATAGTTGAAAAAGAGTTTTGAATTTTCTGTAATGGGATAAGAAACTCCGAGACGCGGACTGATCGAAATATCGGTCTTAGTCTTCTTCGCATTGTAGGAACCATTTAGATCATATTTGGCCGAATAGTAGGATACATCAAATGGACTATCCGGTGACACCCAATAGGTGTTGGCATTGCTGAAATCCAATCTTAATCCCGCGTTGATCACAAAACCCAAACCTTCCGGCTCCAGCTTGTCCTGGATGTACAATGCTCCACGAACCGGGAAATAGTGTTCATTGACCCATAAAATTTGCCCGACCGCTTCATTGACAACGCCGTAATACAAATGCAGATCATTATATGCAAACTCAAATCCTGCCTTCAGCAAATTGCTTCGGTTGACCTGACTAGTCAGATCGAATTTGAATGTCGTGGCAGAAATTTTACTCGAATCCCGTGCTTCGGAAGTATGCGCATTAAAAACGCCCATGGTTCCACCAATCCCACTTTGAGC
>CAZIAH010000212.1:0-4105 GCA_964537715.1 uncultured bacterium
AACCCCTCTTTTACTAACAGTTGCATTTATTACTTGAATTCAAGTTAAAGAAAAGTACAGAATACTATTTGAGCACAACACAAAATATTTGCAGAATTGTAAATGATTGAATGATTCTAGCCGGGCACTCATGAAAATGTATCAAATCAGAATTTCCAAAAAATTGTTGAATGATAAACCGTTCCGATTAATTTCTTGGAATAGTCTAATCATCCTTGTATATTCGTATCGGTATTTAAAATAATCGAATTAAAGGGGAATCCACATGGCAAGATTGGGTATCAATATCGCGGATATTGCTGTTTTAAGAGAAACGGAAGGGGGAGTCGTTCCGGATCCTGTGACTGCAGCGATGTATGCGGAACTCGGCGGAGCAGACGGGATTGTCTGTACCGTGCAGGAGTCGTTACAACCCGTCACGGAAAGGGATGTTCAGGTACTCAAAGAGATCGTAAAAACCCATTTTAATTTACAGATTCCTCCCGCGGAAAAGATGATTGATCTTGGGTTATCTGTTTCGCCCGATATGATTACACTGATCCCCGGAAAAAAACCCGGTTCGACATCCGGGGGCGGTCTGGATGTATTGGGACAGGAGGCGCAGCTTGCACGTGTGATTCAGGATATCCGGGCACAGGATATCGTCGTGAGTCTGCTGATCGAACCTATCGTGCATCAGGTGAAAGCTGCCGCCAAAATTGGCGCGGACTATATCGAATTGCATATGGGCAGATATGCTTCGGCCGTCGATTTGAATGAAAGAGCCGATCATCTCGAAAACATCTCATCCCTGGCGATGGCCGCATCGAAGTTGGGGCTGGGTGTTTCGGCGAGCCAGCAGCTCAACTATCAGAACGTGTCGGACATTGCTTCCATCAATAAGATTGAAGAGATCAACATCGGTCATGCCGTCGTGGCCCGGGCACTCTGGATTGGCATGGAGCAGGCGGTTCGTGATATGGTGGCGCTTGTCCATTGATTCAAGTTGAAGCAGGATTTTCTGCAGCGATAATAATTTTTCCTTCTGTTCTATTAAAGGCTTGACATTTTTTCATGATTGTATTATTTTATTGGCAACTCATTAATGATAGGAGGCCTCTCAGAATATTCGTTACTGTTTGAGTGATTCAAGTTTTAAATTGGGTGTGTAGAATCCATCATGTAATGATGCGACACCCTCCGTCGAACGAAATTTTGTGAGAGGCCAGATGATCCGAACTCAATCGTGGAATTGCTTCCGTGGGAAGGTGTCTCAATACAGTTCGGATTTTTTTTTGAGAGGATGTATTTTGAATTTTAGAAGGGTGTTTGTGAAATCTTCGGCAGCATGGATTTTGGGAACACTTTTAATAACGGGTTGTTCCGTGAAAGATCCGATACAAAAGGAAGTGCCCTTCCTGCTTCTTTCCACTTTATCCCTTCCTGATACGCTTTATTTGCAGTCGGATGACAATACTCCTTTCTCGGTGAAGGTAACGCATTCGGAAGGTGTTCGAGCGATCCTTTCCGTCCGTGCGTTTGTCACTCGTATTGATGCACAGACGATTCTTTATCAGGATTCTCTGCAGGATGACGGAGCCGGCGGCGATGTCGTTCCCATGGATGGCATATTCTCTGGACGTCTCTCCCTGGCTTTTGCACAGGATCCACCCGCCGTCTATCGGATGTCCGTTGTATCCGAGGACATCTATCAAAATATCAGTGACACACTTTCTTCTTCTTTCACGGTTGTCGATGGAGAGCGAAACGGTTCCCCGATGCTTGGCGAATGTTCATTGTCCGATACGCTGAACGCCGATTCGCTGGGTCATGTGTTTATCACCATCAGGGCCGAGGATCCCCAGGGCCTCGATGATATCGATTCTGTTTTTTTCCAGATTTTTCAGCCGCTGAGTCCGGTTTCATTTTATCGGTCACTACTTTGGGATGACGGTCAGTTCGGCGATCTGATTCCGGGAGACGGTATTTTTACATTTCAGGGGAATCTCGAGGACACGTTGAAATCGCGAGGTGTGCACACGTTCCGTTTTCAAGCGGTGGATCAGAGCGGGCTTTTTAGCGATGCAAAAGTGAAAGAGGTCTTTATCGATCGGATTAACTATCCGCCGATATTGTCCAATATCATTGCCCCAGACACGGTGATTCTCGGTGCAGTTGGAGATACATTGTTCATTTCTGTCGATGTGACTGATCCTCAGGGATTGGTGGATATTAAAAAGGTTTATTTCAATTCCACCAAACCCGATGGGACTCCTGCTTTGAGCAATCCGTTTATTATGTATGACGACGGCTCCAAGGGAGATATCACACCGAATGACGGCACCTATTCCCTTGACGTGGAAATTACGCCGGATGCTCAAAAGGGGGTCTATCGGTTCGATTTTTATGCAGAGGATTATTCGGGAGCCGTCAGTGGATCGCTTTCGCATTTCGTGACGGTTGTCAGCGGGAATGGAAATTAAAATGAATGTCAGCAAAATAAAATGGTTCTGTCTTTTCTGTCTCATCGGATTTGCTCTGAACGGAAACGGACAGATTCTTAGAAAAGCGGGTTACCAGTTGACCGGAAACGGGCCCGCCAAATTGACGAGCAATGCAATCAATGATATACTGATCGACGATGAAAATAATGTATGGGTCGGAACGGCCGCCAGTTTGATGAAAACGACCGATAAAGGAGAATCCTGGATGATTTATAACCGGGCAAAAGACGGTATCGGAAAGGGAGGCGTCACTGCATTGGCCGAAAAAGAGGGTACGGTCTGGATTGCCACGGGATTTGATACCGTGACCAGTCTGGGACATTTTCCGGCGGGCGGTGGTATCGGATACCTTGCGGAGGAAGATTCAGTCTGGCACTGGTTTTCTCAGCCTGTCGATCCGAGAGATGCGACCGGATATGACCCGACCACGGTGACTATCAATAATTTGACATACGATATTGCCCTTTCCGATTCGGCGGTCTGGATCGTCAGCTGGGCCGGCGGATTGAGAAAATCCACAGATATGGGGGAAACCTGGGAAATTGTCACGGTGGACGGCCTTCCATTCAGCGCATTGGATCATCTTACCCACCGTACTTTTTCGGCGCTATACGACGGAAAAGCGCTCTGGGTGGGGTCGGCAGGAGGTATTCACAAATCGATTGACGAAGGCCGGACGTGGACGACGTTCAATCACCGGAATCAGCCCCATCCTATTTCCGGAAATTTTGTCGTGGCTTTGGCGTATCAACAAACCGAAGATAAGGAGATCATCTGGGCGTCCACGATTGAGGCGGAAGATACGAGTGAGTACCGCGCCGTTTCTAAAACCGAAGACGGCGGGTATACGTGGACGGTAACACTTGCGGGCGAGTTTGTTCACAATTTTGCCGTGGATGGTTCGGATGTCTACGCCGTCACGGACAACGGAATGTACAAATCCGCAGATTACGGCGAAACCTGGGTGCTCTTTCCCCAGATCAGAGACGAGGAACAGGACAGAACGATTTATACGACAGAGATATACTGTGCCGATGTCGGACTGGTGTACGATCTCTGGGTCGGCACGGCCGACGGTCTGGCCATGAGCCGGGATTTCGGATGGACCTGGACGATTTTCAGGGCCTATCAATCCCCTGGAGAAGGAGGCGATCCCGAAACCTACGCCTATCCCAATCCGTTTTCGCCGATGCGTCACAACCGTTTCGGTGAGGAAGGACATGTCCGTTTCAAATATAAAACCAATCGTTCCACCTCGGTGACGGTGAAGGTGTATGATTTCGGGATGAATCTTGTTCGGACGGTTGCGGATCACAAGCAGAGATCCGTGCCGGGAAGCTACGATGAAGTTTGGGACGGAAAAAACGAACTCGGAGTCGTCGTTGCGAACGGCGTCTATTTTTACCGAATCGAGTTCAGCGGACGCGATCCGGTCTGGGGGAAAGTGATTGTGATCGATTGATATGAATTAGTAGTGTTCGGTTTAAGAAAAGTAAAAAGTTTTTTAAGCATTAGATAATCAGTGAAGTATAACTAAAAAGTTTGCTCTATGACTTTAAAATTGATATGCCACTTTTTTTAGAAAAAAGTGGCGCCCCGCCTTCGCGGGATCAAGTTATTGA
>CAZIAH010000213.1:0-4084 GCA_964537715.1 uncultured bacterium
TAGAAATATTAGAGGCAATAGTGCCGATAGAGAAATAGCCCATTGAGTTAACCAGTTATCAGATGGAGTTAGGAAGGAAAAGGTGAGTTGTGAAAAGCCACTAAAGAAAAATTCAAAGAAACGGATGATACAGTATATACTCAGAATTTTTAATGCCAAGGATGCGAGTTTGGTTTGATGCATATCATTCTCCTAAGTATATAAAATGATATTAGATTTATTACTCCAATATTTCAATTGCTCTTTCAAGCACCTTATCACGGTTATTCACAATGCTTTCCGATGCAGGTATCGAAATATCGGGGAACAATCCGATATCCTCGAAAGGCGTCTTGTCGGCCCGATGGGCGACCCAGCTCGATATGGTATATCGGGTACCGTCTTCCAGCGCATATTCCTGTGGATTGCCCGAACTCCCCCGTGTGGTATCGCCGATGGTCGTGACGTGATCCAGCGCGGACATCATTAGAATAAAGGCTTCGTTGGAACTCATACATCTCTGTCCAATAAGCAAGGCAATTGGTTTGGTAAACTGCCAGGTTCCCGTAGGAGAGAAGCTTGCCGGCTGCAGGGGAGTAAAATCGTCGTGATCGGGTCCGTTTCGGTATTTGTAATAGGCATAGATTTTTGTTGTGTTGGTGAATCTTCCGGCCACGCTTTTTGCCAGTAAATCGTTCCCTCCTGAATTTTCCCTCACATCGACAATCAATCCTTTGTAACTGCTGTAATAGGATTGATAGGTGTCAAAGATCTGATGGAGCTCGGTTACATCATTCTCGAAGTTACTGTTCCATGTACGGATTCTCATGTAACCGAGACTGTCGCTGACTCTTCCGAGACAGATCATGCTGTTGGTTGTGTAGGTCTCACCTTCGATATAAGTATCGAAAAAGGTATTGTCATACCGGTAATTTTCATTGACATTTATCGAATACAGGGAAACGGGCTGTCCGTTTTTATCATACAATTTTACGTGCAGGTCTTTCAGTTCGATGAGCATGCCAGCAACCGCATTGTTGATAAACTCATCATACGTAATTTGATTGGTTACCAAAGGTTCGTACTGGTTTTTAATGCTGTCCCAGTCAATATTTTTGTGGATGAAATAGGAATAGTTCGTGTCGTAATCGGTCCATATTTTTTCAAAGTAATCTAAATAGACACTATTCTCCGGATAGACTTCTCCGGGATTTTTCGAGCAATTGAATATGGAAAGTGTGATGCAAAAGAGGAGCAATACATTCGAGAACAATTTTCTCATTTTTCCTTCCTTAATTTTTGAAGTTTAAGTATGAGAGTCAGATTCTGAGATTGTTCCCTATCACATCGACAGCGACCGTTATTCTCCGACATGGATGAAGCACTCTCAAAGCCCTTTTGAAAGATGGTAGTACATTTCATTCCACCGCAATTCTTTTTTGAATTCGGAGAGGATTGTCTTATCATTGATGAGGACACATTCGATGCCGGTCATCTCGGCAAAGTCTTCCAAGTACTCCGATGTAATGGCCATGCTGAATCCCGTGTGATGGGCCCCGCCGGCCAGAATCCACGCTGCCGCCGCAATTTTCAAATCGGGTTTGGGAATCCAGACCACGCGCGCCACAGGCAGGTTGGGCAGAGAAGCGTCTGGCGGAACGACTTCGCACGGATTGACGATCATCCGGAAACGGTTTCCCAAATCGATGATCGTCGCATTGACGCCTTGGCCTTTGACTACATTGAAAACCAGTCGAACCGGGTCGTCTTTACCGCCGATCCCGAGAGGATGGACTTCCAGGGAGGTGTTTCCGTCGGCAATGGAAGGACAGACCTCGAGCATGTGGGCGCCAAGTACCTTCATCTTTTTGGGATTGAGATGATAGGTGTAATCTTCCATGAAGGAAGTTCCGCCTTTCAGACCGGAAGACATCACTTTCATGGAGCGGACCAGTGCAGCGGTTTTCCAGTCGCCTTCGGCCCCGAATCCGTATCCATCGGCCATGAGACGCTGAACGGCCAGACCAGGCAATTGTTCCAGACCGTGCAGATCCTCGAATGTGGTCGTGAAAGCCTTAAATCCGCCGTCTTCAAGAAAATGACGCATGCCGATCTCGATTCCCGCGGCAGTACGAATCCGTTTCAGTACGGCAGCATCATTCAACACATTCTTTTCAATTTGATACTGATCTCTGTATTCGGCCACTATTTTGTCCATTTCTGCGTCCGTGATTGTCTTGATGCGAGCGACGAGATCGCCCACACCGTATCCTGATACCGAATATCCCATTGCGATCTGCGCAGAGACTTTATTCCCCTCGGTTACGGCTACTTCCCGCATGTTGTCGCCGTAAGGGGCGATTTTCATGGTTTGGGAATCGTGCCAGGCCACGGCCGCCCGAAGCCATACGCTTAGCTGTTTTTGAACCTCCTCGTCCTGCCAGTGTCCCACGATAACTTTCCGGTTGATGCGCATCCGGGAACCGATAAATCCAAATTCGCGCCCGCCATGCGCCGACTGATTCAAGTTCATAAAATCCATATCGATGGTGGCCCAGGGGATATCGCGGTTGAACTGGGTGTGGAGATGCACAAACGGTTTCTGCAGCGCTTTCAATCCGGCGATCCACATCTTGGCCGGGGAAAAGGTGTGCATCCATGTAATCAGTCCGATACAATTGGGCGCAGTATTCGCTTCGATACAGAGTTTCAATATGGCATCCGGTGTGGTGAGAACGGATTTGAAGATGACTTTGACGGGAATTCTGGGAGACTGATTTAGCGCTTTCGCAATCTGCTCCGAATCTTTGTCCACCTGTTTGAGCGTTTCGTCACCGTACAGATGCTGACTTCCAGTAACAAACCAGACTTCGTATTGTTTTAAATCGATCATGATTGTTCCTTTCCAAAATTATTTTTGACCATAATAGGCATCTTTTCCATGTTTCCTTTGATAATGTTTATCGATCAAACTTTTTTTCATCGGGCGAACTTTCGGATTGATCCGGAGGGTCAGCAAAGCCATTTTTGCCACCTCTTCTAGTATGACGGCATTGTACACGGCTTTTTCAGGGGTTGCCCCCCAGGTAAACGGACCGTGACAGGCCACAAGTACCATTTCAATTTCTTCGTACGATTTTTCTCTGAACGTATCAAGAATCTGATGACCGGTCTGTTCCTCATAATTGCCCCGGATCATTTCATCCGACATGACTTCGGTCACGGGAATTTCCGCAGAGAGATGATCCGCGTGTGTCGTTCCTAAGACCGGAATGGGTTGCATGGCCTGCGCCCAGGCGGTGGCAACCGGGGAATGGGTATGACATACGCCGCCGATGTTCGGGAAATTTTTGTAGAGCACGAGATGCGTCGGGGTGTCCGAGGAAGGCTTGAGCGATCCCTCCACGATACGGCCGTCAAGGTCAACAATCACAATATCCTCCGGTTTCATTACCTCATAAGCCACACCGCTGGGTTTGATCGCAACGATCCCTTGCCCGCGGTCGATACCACTCACATTGCCGAATGTGTAGACAACCACATTGCGGCGGGGAAGATCCATATTGCATCGATAGACCCGCTCCTTAATTTTGTCATATTTGCTCATTTTGTTTCCGATTTAAAGTGTGAAGTGATTCTCTATCAGTGCGGCCAATCGATTGTATTTTTCATAGATCGATTGATAGAGTTTTGCATTTTCTTTATTCGGTCGATAAATTTTTTCAAATCCGCTTCCCATGGCTTTTTGGGCGTCTTCCATCGAACCGTACAGCCTGGAGGCCGTTGCCCCTGCCATGGCCGAACCAAGCGCACAGGCCTGTTCCGAAGCCGCGACTTTGATCGGCATGTTCAAAATGTCCGCGGTGATCTGCATGACGAACGGAGATTTCTTGGGAATTCCCCCGATGGCAATGACACCATGAATCTCCACGCCCTCTTCAATGAAGCGATCCACGATTTTCTTGGCTCCGAATGCTGTGGCTTCGACGAGTGCCCGGAAAACCCTCGGCGCGTCCGATCCGAGATTCAGTCCGGCAATCACACCCTTGAGCGCCTGATTGGCATAAGGTGTTCTTCGTCCGTTCATCCAGTCCAGGGCCAAGAC
>CAZIAH010000214.1:0-3952 GCA_964537715.1 uncultured bacterium
CTTCAAGTTTCGACTGCCTTCATGTATTTGTTTTGTTGCCACTCCCTTCTGCTATTCAATCTGGCAGTTCCATGTCTGGGACAATATCATAAAGAGTCCTCTGACCTATTGAGTAGGCTAAAAGCAATTAATGGTGTCTATGTTAAAAAAATCGATCCACTTCCCGGTTTCACGGAGGGATATGAAATTGCCCTGGTACAGCCGGTGGATCATAAAAATCCAAATGGATCAAAATTTACGCAACGGATATTTTTATCGCACCGCGATTATGCAAAACCGGTAGTATTGGAAACAGAAGGGTATGGAGTAGCGTGGCCAAAAGAAAGAGAAATAGCTAAAATATTAGAAGCAAACCAGATTATAGTTGAACATCGGTATTATGAATCATCGAAACCAAAACCACTCGATTGGAAATATCTCACATCGTGGCAAGCCGCTTCAGATCATCATCGAATAATCGAAATCTTTAAAAAGATTTATCCCGGCAAATGGGTAACCACCGGAAGAAGCAAAGGTGGAATGGCTGCATTGTTTCACCGCACTTTTTATCCGGGTGATGTAGACGCTACCATTGTTTACGTTGCACCTATAATGATTGGACCGATAGATCCGCGTATTGAAAAATTCATGAATTTTGTAGGGGACGCAGCATGTCGTGAAAAGATAAGGCAATTTCAGAGAGTATGTCTAAAGCGTAGGACTGAGCTTCTGCCTCTATTAAAAGATCTCTCTGAAAAGCAGAGGCTCATTTTCCCCTGTAATTTAGAGTGTGTTTTTGAATGGGCGGTGCTTGAATTCCCGTACTCTTTTTGGTCTGGAAATCACAGGAGTATTGAAATTCCTCGATTAGATGCTTCCAAAGAACAATTATTTGATTTTTTAAACAAGGTGAATTCTTTCTCGAACATTACTCTTGCAAAAATAAAATTCAATGCTGCTTTGCATTATCAGCAATATACCGAACTTGGTTATTACGGATATAACACGTCTCATCTTGGAGGGCTGTTACAGGCTGTTAAAGAACCTCACTTTTCTTTTTATGTCCCCAAGGAGGCACAGAATGCTACATTTAATGGGGAAGTTATGCCTTTGGTTTTAAGCTATCTTCAAAATGAAGGTAACAATATCATTTATGTTTATGGAGAATTTGATATTTGGACATCATGTGAGGTTGAATTATCGGGTAAAACAAATGCAATCAAACTCAAGCTAAAAGGAAAGGGGCATCAATTTGATATTATGGATTTTCCAGCAAATAAAAAAGAAAAAATATTCACTTCTTTGGAAAACTGGCTTCAAATAGAGATCGAGAGATAGAAAAGTAGAATAATTATGAAAACTATAAGTTGTTTACTCTACCTGGTACTAACAGTTTGCTTCACTACCGCCTTCAATGGGCAAAATTCGGCTCCAGTGATTTCATCCGATGCAAAATATTTGTTTTTCAATAAGGCAATTCCTCAAAATGAAATTCTAAAGGAACTCGTTGATCAAATTGAGAATGGAAAATATAATAAGGTACACAGCATACTCATTCAACTTGATGGAGAGCTTATCTTTGAACGTTATTTTCATGGCTTTGATAGAGACAAGCTGCACTTTATCGCTTCTGCTCACAAAACCATGATTTCAGCTTCGATTGGTGTAGCAATAGATCAAGGTAAAATAAAGAGCATCGATGAAAAAGTGCTGGATTTCTTTCCTGAATATAAAGACATCAAGAATCTTGATGATCGAAAAAGAAATATGACATTAAAAGATCTTCTCGCTATGTGTTCAGGCTTGTCTTGGGAAGGAGATAGCGTAAATATGCCAAAATTAATCGAGTCAGATGATTGGATAAAATATATGCTGGATTTACCCATGAGTCACGATCCAGGAACATTTTTTCAATATTGTACTGGCCATAGAATACTGCTGGATGGGATTTTACAAAATACAACCGGATTGAGTGCAAAAGAATTCGCGACTACATATATCTTCACACCCTTGGAAATTACAGATTATTATTGGAAAACCAACAAACAAGATATCGCTATTCACGGAGGTGATATTCGATTTCGACCCATTGACTTGATCAAATTCGGGCAATTGTATCTCAATGAAGGTGTCTGGAATGACAAACGAATCATTTCCAAAGAATGGATCAAACTATCGACATCCGCCCACACCAAAGTTAATGATCGTTTCAATTACGGGTTCCAATGGTGGCTGCTTCACAAAAATAATCCTGTTTGTACAACTATCAAAGAAAATGATGTTTTCATTGCGATAGGTGCAGGTGGGCAGATAATTTGGATTGTTCCACATCTTGAATTGGTTGCTGTGTTAACTGCAGCAGGAAATAGTCCGCAGGAAAGCAGTACTATTTTTTGGGATTACATAGTGAGATTTGCTCAAGATGTTAAAAATCATTAATTTCCTTTAAAATCTGACCAGATATTTCCGTATCTTTTTAGCGGGAGTCTACAGCCATCAGCAAGTGAAGAGCCTTTCTGGTCTTGGATGGCAGAATATTTTCGCTTATCCCGAACAATGGGAAGGATACATCTACCTGATCAAGGAACCTCAAAGCACACCCTGGGGATATGAAGAAATCATCTACCTTTCCAACAATGAGTTTTTGCTCGAATATTACAAGGAACGGAATATGAAGCTCAACCTCTCCGGATTCTCAATCCATATCGGGATAGCATTTAGACTTCAGCGAGCTATCGAACCCATTCCTAAAATTTTTCCAAAAGAGTTTTAAATTTCCCTTATTGGGGGGAGATAAAATGTTATCTGCGAGATTCCATTTTAAATTCATCATGATCGCTTTCTTGATTTTCGTTTTTCTCAGCGGCTGCAAGCATACCAGAATGGACATGGCTTTCGGAAGCAGTTGTATCGCTTTCAATTCCGATCGCAGCGGAAATGACGAAATCTATGTCATGGATATCGATGGTAATAACGTGAGACGACTTACAAACAATACAGAAGTCGATTACTGGCCCACCTGGTCACTTGACGGCGAGTGGATCGCCTACAGCAGTGTTCAGGAGGATAACTGGGATATCTACATGGTCAATCTTGACGGTACAACCAGAAAATGTCTGACTCATCATCCAGCAAAGGACGTGGAACCGGCCTGGTCTCCGGACGGCACAAAAATAGCTTTTGCATCCGACAGAGATGGCAATCCTGAGGTTTACATCATGAACCCAGATGGAACGGGTGCAGATCGGTTAATAAATAATAAGGCGGTTGATATTTTCATGCATTGGTCGTCTGACAGCCGAAAAATTCTATTTTGTTCTAACCGTGATGGCAATTTCGAAATCTATAGTATGGATGCCGATGGAAAAAACCAGAAGCGATTGACATACAACAACAGCAATGACTGGACTCCGAAGTGGTCCCCTGACGGCAAAAAGATCGCCTTTGTCGCCGAACGGGACGGAAATGCAGAGATATACATCATGAACTCGGATGGAAAAAAACAAAGAAATATGACCCATCATTCTGGTTGTGACTATGAACCCGATTGGTCGCCGGATGGTTCGAAGATTGTCTTTGTGTCAGACAGAAACGGGAATCCAGACATATATATCGCTGAACTTACTGAAAACTATAAAATGGGCAATATCAAGCGATTGACAAACGATCCCGGATCTGACCGTCATCCTTCCTGGCAACCGAACAGAAAACGACCATGAATAAAATCAATTTTAAACTTTTGTCATCGGTGTTGATTATTTCATTAATATTGGGCAACTCGTGCACTGAGAAAAGATTATCTGCTGAGGAAATTATTTCCAGATGTGCTGAGGCTATGGGTGGAATCCAAAATATTGGCAATCTAAGAGCCTTAAGAATGTATCGTATTTTCCCGGATCATGGCGAGCATCCTCTGATTTTCGAGATGAAACGGCCGAATCAATCTCGCGACGCGGGTGGACAACTTGTGTTC
>CAZIAH010000215.1:0-1563 GCA_964537715.1 uncultured bacterium
GGGTGATACAGTCCATCGCTCTGAATGGTGCAGGCGCGATTCACGATATCGAGCTGGCCTATTTTGGCACGACTTCCGAGGATGTGACCGAAGCGCTACAAGACGGTTCCTTTGGCATGGCCAAGGAAACCGCATCCATTTTAAACGAAGCAGCTCTCTTCGGGTTGAAAGAGCAGCTGGGATACGGAGAAGCGCTCGGCAAACGAATTGCCGAAGATCAGCCTCCCCACGCCCATCTTAGCATTTTAGGTGAAGCCTTCAGATCGAATATTCCCGTGACCATTCATGTGGCTGTCGGAACGGATATCGTGCATCAACATCCCTCCGCAGACGGTGCTGCTATCGGGGCAGTGAGCCATCAAGATTTTAAAATCTGGGCGAACCAGGTTTCCCGGATCGGGGATGGCGGCGTTGTTTTGCTCTTCGGCTCTTCCGTGGTTTTGCCCGAAGTGTTTTTGAAAGCGCTGACGGTTGCAAGAAATATCAGCGGGAAAATCGAAAATTTCACGACGGCCAATTTTGATATGATCCGTCATTACCGCCCGCGGGTGAATGTGATCGAAAGGCCGATCCAGGGCAAAGGCAGCGGTTACGATTTTATCGGCCATCACGAAATCATGATTCCGCTGTTAGCTGCGGCAATCAAGGAAAGACTGAAGAGGTGATTTCATTTTTCATAATCAAACGAATCGATTAAACAATGCGAGGGTATTATGGCATTCAAGAAACCGCGTGTTTTAATTGTGGATGATGATCGCAGTTTTTGTGAGATTTTGAAAAATACACTCGAGTACGAAGAGTATATCGTCGGCACGGCAAACGACGGAAAAACGGCCCTGTCCAGATTGAATGAAAAGCCATTCGATATTGTTTTGCTGGATCTTAATCTTCCCGATATGCCGGGAATCAAGGTACTGCAAAAAGCCCGGAAGATGGATCCGCCGGTTCAGGTGGTGATGATTTCAGGGGAAGGGACCATTCACACTGCTGTCGAGGCGACCAAAAAGGGAGCATACGATTTCCTGGAAAAACCCGTGGACACGGATCGTTTGCTGCTCACCGTGAAAAATGCGCTGGACCGCGGCCGGCTTGAAATGGAAAAAGTGCAGCTTTTGGACCGCGTCAAACAGCATTATGTGATGATCGGGTCCAGCCCGAAGATGATGGAGATTCACGAACTGATCCAAAAAGCGAGTGCCACAAACAGCAAGGTGCTGATCGAAGGGGAAAACGGAACCGGAAAAGAGCTGGTCGCCCGAGCTATCCATCACGAAAGCCCGAGAGCCGGCCAGTCTTTTGTTGCCGTCAATTGCGCCGCTATTCCCGATACACTGATCGAGAGTGAATTGTTCGGTCATAAAAAAGGGTCTTTTACCGGAGCGGTTACGGACAAGGCGGGCAAGTTTCAAACGGCCGACGGTGGAACGCTTTTTTTGGATGAAATCGGGGACATGAGCGTGATGACGCAAGCCAAAGTACTTCGGGCGCTCGAAGAGAACGTGGTGGAGATGGTGGGAAGCGGCGAATCGATTCCTGTAGATGTTCGTGTCATCGCGGCCACGA
>CAZIAH010000215.1:1573-3846 GCA_964537715.1 uncultured bacterium
ATGGAAATTTCAGGGAAGATCTGTTTTTCCGGCTCAATGTTCTCAATATCAAAGTTCCGCCCCTGAGAGAACGAAAAGAAGATATTCCGCAGCTTGTGGAATATTATGTTCAATTTTTCTGTGCCGAACATGGTATCAAATTAAAAAAGATCGCTCCCAAAGCCATGCAAAGTTTGCTTCGCCACAACTGGCCGGGCAATGTCAGGGAATTGAGAAACTTTGTTGAAAAACTGGTGATTTTGATTACGCCTTCCGAGATTCAGTCCGAACACATTGGTTCGATTCTGGGACAACACACACCGTCGAAGCCGACCGCCGCCGAAGATTTGTCCCTGAAAGAAGCCAGGGAATCTTTCGAAAGGGATTTTATCCGGCAGAAGTTGGCCGCGTGCGACTGGAATGTGACGAAAGCGGCCAAGGTCCTCGGTGTTCCCCGGACCTATCTTTATAAAAAGATGCACAAGCTGGGTGTTGAAATTTGATTGTAATTTATGTTTGTTTCAGAATAAATTATAGGTTAAGAAAACTTTTGCAAGCGCATGGTTAGGTCGTACTTTTCATGTTAATCTTTAATGTATCTTTCTCTTAATTTATTCATTTCTTCATTCTTTATTGGGATGCCGGTTCCTTTTTGATTTATATAACTTGAATCGTTGGTTTCAAGGAATTGCCTAAATCCTTTTCCGTTTAACCAATAGTATATTCCCCAATTTATATAGTCCCATTCTTGGCTGTATGGATTAATTTCATAATCTACGTAGTATAATTTATTCCCTCCTACAACAAAATTGCTTGGGAAGTAATCTATATTGATATTATGCTTTCGTAGATTCTTCTCCCATTGCAATGCATCATAGATGTATTCTTCTATATGCTGCCCCTCTGCTAATAATTCAGAGATCGTTTTACCTTCAATATACTCTTTGACGAGGTAGTTACTATGCATATCAAATGATAACAACTTAGGTATTCGTATATTGTGCTTGATTAATTCGTTATATGCATCTAGTTCTAATTCTAGTTTGGGTTTCTTGAATGTATAATATGGAACACTCTCAGAATGCATAGCTTTGACTATACAAAGTTGATCATCATCCTTTACGAGATATGATACCCCAGACTTACCTTTTCCCAAGAGTGATTGTACGACGTACTTTCCGAATATGATAGTTTCACCCAAGTACAATTCCTTTATTGAACTAACCTAAGTTTATCGACCATACAATTATTGTTTTCTATGTTTTATATAAGGGAAAAGATATCTATATCAAGGAAATAATTCAATTTTCCTTATTTTAAGGAAAACTTTTCCCTTTATTGGGCTTGGAAACCCACCTGCTCTACACTCCGGACTGTGAAGTCCGGGGAGATCAATACTTTTGATAGCTAGTTTTTAGCCCTTTATTCAGCCGTTTTCTTCCGAGTCATTTCTGCTTTGTCTTCCATTTTCTCGCCGTTGGGCAAAGTATATTTGTGATTAAGGGTAAACTTATTGTCGTTTATTTTTTCAATGATGCCTACACTTGTAGCACCTTGGGCGGTCACAAACCATTTCCACTCTATGATTTGTTTATTCCCTTGGCGTCTGCCTCTGCCTTCGGCTATACAACGCATGCTATCGAACAAATATCCAACAACTTCGCCGGTTTTAGGATCGATTGTGAGAATTTGCAGATCTCTGAACGTAGAACTTTGATAGCTTTCGATATCTTCATCAGGGGCACCCAGAGCATCTTTAAGGTATTGCCTCTGCTTGTCAGCTAGCTCAGTTAATTCGCTCTCACCTTTCATAATCAAAAACTGACCATTCAAGCCGAAATCTATCTTTATCGAAAGTTTTGCGGTTCCCGCATCTGATTCCGCTATGCCCTCCCATTCACCAACAAACCACTTGCTCCAATCGTCATCAAGCGGTTTTGGCTGAAACGAAGTTGAGCCACTTTCTTTTGCTGCCTCTCTCTCCTCATTTATCGCATATGAACTTAAACTTACTACTACGACAAGCAATAGAATGGATAGCTTTTTCATTCTGGATTTCTCCTTTGATCGTTCCAGGATTCTACCCTGGAACGGATTATTTTGGAGGGCTGAACCCTCCTTTTTTATACGTCTGGGGTAGAACCCCAGGACGATCGAGACTCCTACCACTGTAAAATACGATTCCTACTACTTGAAATATGATTCCTACCTGTTAAAATACGATTCCTACCACTTGCAGAGTGATTCCTACCGCTTACAAAATGATTCCTACCACTTGCAGAGTGATTCCTACC
>CAZIAH010000216.1:0-3411 GCA_964537715.1 uncultured bacterium
CCGGAATTTCATCCCGATTGGGTACATTTAAGTAAATTCCTTTTAAATTCGCTTTATCCAGATTCAGCCATGAAAGCTGTTTACCCTCTTTTATTCTTCTCATCGATTCGTGAATCGCATCCATCTTCCGACTTTTTTCCCGCACCTGAATCTCATCACCCGGTTTTAGCTGATACGATGGAATATCCACCAGTTTACCGTTCACATTGAAGTGTCGATGTCTGATCAGTTGCCTGGCCATATTTCTGGAAGGTGCCAATCCCAAACGATAAACTACATTATCAAAACGGCTCTCAAGCGTTTTTAAAAGGTTTTCACTCGTAATTCCTTTTTTCCGGTTCGCTTTTTCGAAGGTTTCCCGAAACTGTGTTTCTAATAATCCATAATATCTTTTAATTTTTTGCTTTTCTCTAAGCTGCATTCCATAGTCCGAGATTTTCACTCGGCGTGTTTTGCCATGTTGTCCGGGGGCATATCCCCTCTTTTCAAAAGAACATTTTGCCGTTTGGCATCTTTCTCCTTTTAGAAAGAGTTTCTCACCTTCTCTTCGACAAATCTTGCAAACAGCATCTCGATACCTTGCCATTAATCATCCTCATTCTATTTTAAATTTATACTCGCCTTCGTTTCGGAGGTCGACAACCGTTATGCGGAATAGGAGTACAATCTTTGATTGCCGTCACTTCCAAACCAGCCGCCTGAAGCGATCGAATGGCTGCTTCCCGACCCGATCCAGGTCCTTTTACCGAAATGTTGACTCTTCGGAGACCCAGATCGATAGCTTCTTTGGCAGCAGATTGAGCGGCCAACTGTGCCGCAAAAGGCGTGTTTTTTCTTGCTCCTTTAAATCCCACACGGCCTGCCGAAGCCCACGAAATCACATTCCCATAATTATCGGTTAACGTAATGATGGTATTATTAAACGTGGCCTTAATGTGCGCATGACCTTCGGCTTCAACTTTCTCTCTTTTTTTCTTACGTCCTTTTTTCGGAGACGCCAAAATAAACCTCCTATAAAAATAAAACCACTCCAGAGAAAAACGAGTTAGCGTTTTCTCTTCCCTGCGACTGTTCTTTTTCTTCCCTTGCGTGTCCGGGCATTGGTTCGCGTTCTTTGACCGCGGCAGGTCAGTCCCCTCCGATGCCTCAAACCGCGATAACAACCAATATCCATCAACCGTTTGATATTCATTGTTACTTCGGTGCGAAGTGAACCTTCCACCTTGTAATTGGCATCAATTACCGAACGAATTTTCGCAACATCCTCATCCGATAATTTCTTCACACGTGTATCCGGATTGACACCGGCCTTTTCAAGTATTCTCTTGGAAGAAGTAAATCCGATCCCATAAATATAGGTCAGAGCCGCCTCAATCCTTTTTTCTTTAGGTAAATCGATACCCGCAATTCGAGCCACTTCAACTCCTCTCTATTAATACAATGACTATCCTTGCCGTTGTTTATGACGGGGATTGCTGCAAATCACATGAAGCACGCCCCGTCTGCGAACGATTTTACATTTGTCACAAATTTTTTTTATCGAAGCTCTTACTTTCATAATTAGGACCTTATCTATTTATAACGATATACAATTCTTCCTCTTGTCAGATCGTAAGGGGATAATTCCACAGTGACTTTATCCCCTGGCAAAATTTTAATAAAATGCATTCTCATCTTCCCTGAAACATGGGCCAGCACCTTGTGTCCATTCTCCAATTCAACGCGAAATGTTGCATTGGGAAGTGTTTCTAAAATTGTTCCGTCGACTTTAATCGCCTGTTCTTTAGCCATCTTCATTCCCCCAATGATCTTCTATTCCAAGTGTCAATATTTCCGGCTTTCCGTTGGTGATTAAAACAGTGTGTTCGAAATGTGCCGATGGTAAACGGTCGATCGTTTCCACTGTCCATCCGTCTTTTAATATTTTCACTTCCGGGGACCCCATATTGATCATCGGTTCGATGGCAAACACCATTCCCGATTTCAATTTCGGTCCCTGATGGGGTGGACCATAATTCGGTATTTGGGGTTCCTCATGCAATTGTCGTCCGATGCCATGACCGACAAGAGCGGTGACTACCGAAAAACCCTTTGATTCGACATAAGACTGTATCGCATTGGAAATATCCGACAATCGATTTCCCTCCCGGCATTGCCGGATTCCCCGATGCAAAGCTGTTCGTGTCGTATCGACCAAAACCTTCTTTTGGGGAGAAATTTCATTCATTGCGTATGTTTTCGCCGCATCCGAGTAGAAACCATCTAATTGTACACCGATATCGATACTGACGATTTCTCCGGATTTTAACTCCCTTTTGCCCGGTATCCCATGGACGACCTCTTCATCGATAGACACGCAGATGGATGCGGGATACTGACGATACCCTTTAAATGCCGGTTCTGCTCCCAAAGAACGAATAACCTCTTCAACCCGCCGATCCAGATATTCGGTTTTGATGCCGATATCCAGATTTTCTTCTATTATCTTGAATGCCTTCTCAAGAACTTTGGCACTCTTGCGAAGCTTTTCAATCTCTTCTTCATTTTTGATGGCAATCATTCCACTTCCGAAGAAAGCCCAAGGACGTTAAGGATTTGCCCATACACTTCATCAATAGAACCCAGACCATCTACAGATAGCAAAAGTTTTCTCCCTTCATAATACTTGATCAGCATATGGGTCTGTTTTTCGTAAATATCGAGACGTTTTAATATGGTTTCGGGTTCATCGTCTTTTCTGCGAATAATCTTTCCGTCACAATTTGGACACGGATCTCCGGACTTGGCACCCGAATCGGGTTTGACAACGTACCCACATTTTTCACAAACCAGACGCTGCGACAGACGCTGAACGATCTTTTCCTTGTTTCCATCAATCGAGACAACCCCATCCAGAACCCACTGGAAACGCGATAGCAATCCGTCCAGTTTTTCTGCCTGAACGACCGTTCTCGGAAAACCATCAAGAATGAACCCGCTATGACAATCGTCTTCTTTGAAACGTTCCCCGACCAGATCCAAAATAATTTCATCGGGAACGAGTTCGCCTTTTTCCATGAATGTTTTTGCCTTCAATCCAAGGTCAGTCTTTTTGCGAAGCGAATCCCTCAATATATCACCGGTCGATATATGCGCCCAGTGAAATTTTTCGTGAAGCCTTTTGGCTTGAGTTCCTTTTCCTACACCGGGTGGTCCCAACAGGACAATACGTCTGATACCCAAATTCTCCATCCCCAATCAAAGATTAAAACGTACGGCGTCCGCGAATTCGACCTGTTTTCATGAAACCTTCATAATGCCGCATCAAAAGGTGCGATTCGATCTGTTGAAGCGTATCCAGGGCAACGCCGACCATGATCAAGAGACTGGTTCCGCCGAAAAAACCCGCCAGCGATCGAGACACATTAAAAT
>CAZIAH010000217.1:0-3396 GCA_964537715.1 uncultured bacterium
CAACCGCCTCGATCCCTGGGGAAAAATGGAGCATGAATGAGCAAACCGATCCCTCCGCACGAACTTGCCAGCCGAATTGCACAAATCGCTCTAAGTAAAAAAGCGCACGAAATCCGCATTCTGGATCTTCAAAAACTGGACGCGGTGACGGATTATTTCGTGATCTGCCACGGGGAATCCGAAGCACAGGTCAAGGCCATTGCCGACGCGATTCTGGAGGAAACCGGCCAGCAGGGTGTCCGGATGTGGCACAGGGAAGGATACCAGCACCTGCACTGGGTTCTGTTGGATTATGTGGATGTGGTCGTCCATATTTTTGAGAAAGAAATGAGAGACTTTTACCGACTGGAAAATCTTTGGGGAGACGCCGAAATCGAAACGATTCAGGATTACGCGGAATGAATATCGAAGTCTATTTGAAAACGCAGCTCAAACAGGCGGTCCAGTCGATTGGCCTGCAGGAGGAAAAATCGCTGACAGTGGATCTGTCCCCGAGTAAACAGAAAGAACACGGCGATTTTGCCACCAATCTTCCCTTTCAACTTGCACCCGTCATGCATCGATCTCCCGGACAAATCGGCCAATTCATTGTCGATCATATCGAACTGGACAAATCCATCATCGAGAAAGTCGAAATTGCTGGTGCTGGATTCATCAACTTTACGTTGAGCCGTCAGTGCCTTTACTCGGTGCTTCAGGAGATATTGGAGAAGAACGAGAAATACGGTCTTGCGGACTGGGGTAAAGGGCGAAAAACACAGGTCGAATTCGTCAGCGCCAATCCCACGGGCCCGCTGACAATCGGTCACGGAAGGCAGGCTGTGATCGGGGACATCATCGCCCGTTTGCTGAAAGCGACCGGCCACGATGTCTTTCGTGAATATTATTTCAATGACGCGGGCAAACAGATGCGGGTCCTGGGAGATTCGGTTCGGCTGCGGTATCTCGAACAGCTTGGCGAATCCGTCGATTTCCCCGAAGACTACTATCAGGGAGAATACATCCGGGAAATCGCTGAAAAGGCCGTCGGAGAAAAAGGAAACTCTCTCAAATCCTCCGAAGATCTGGATTATTTCCGCGGTTTGGCCGAAACGGAAATTTTCGATCTGATCAAGCAAACCGTCGAAAAACTTGGACTCCGTTTCGATATATTCTACAACGAGAAATCGCTTTACGAAACCGGCAAGATCGAGGCGGTCATTCAGGAACTTCGAAACAAAGATCTCGCGTACGATCAGGACGGGGCCGTGTGGTTCCGCACGACGAAACTGGGCATGGACCAAGACCGGGTCATCGTCAAATCCTCGGGAGAGCCAACATACCGCTTACCCGATATTGCCTATCATAAGGACAAATTTGAGAGGGGCTTCGATCTCATTGTGGATATTTTTGGCGCGGATCACATCGCAACTTATCCCGATGTGCTCGCCGGATTAAAAGCTTTAGGATATGACCCAACCAAAGTCAAGGTGCTGATCCATCAGTTTGTCACGCTGACCGAGGGCCGGGAAAAAATCAAAATGTCCACCCGAAAAGCCAATTTCGTTACGCTCGATGAATTGATGGATGAGGTAGGCACGGACGTCACCCGTTATTTCTTTATCAACCGCTCCATGTCGAGCCATCTCAACTTTGATTTGACACTGGCCAAAACCCAATCCGAGGAAAATCCGGTTTTCTATGTTCAATACGCCCATGCGCGGATATGCAGTATTCTCCGCCACGCAAAAGAGCAGGGGATCGATCCCGAATCCAGCGCCGATCTTTCTCTGCTCGAGATTCCCGAAGAAACCGATCTCATTAAAATTTTGATGGCTTTTCCGCGCGTCGTCACCGAAGCGGCACAAAATTTCGAACCACATCACATCCCGACCTATCTGGAGGATGTCGCTACGGCTTATCACCGCTTTCAGCATGCCGGCAAACAAAATGACGCCTTCAGGGTGGTCACGGAGAACAAACCGCTGACATTGGCCAGACTGGCCCTGTGCCGGGGTGCGCGGATCGTATTGGCCAACGGACTTTCACTGCTCGGGATTTCCAAACCCGAAAAAATGTGATGTGAAATGAATCAAAGGAGGCAACCCGTTGAAAATCGTCGTCACCGGATCTATCGCTTTTGATTATCTCATGTCCTTTGCGGGAAATTTTTCCGAACATTTCCTGCCCGACCAGCTGGACAGAATCAGTGTGAGTTTTCTCGTGGATTCTCTCGCGCACCGAAATGGAGGATGCGCGGCCAATATTTCGTACAGCCTGGCGCTTCTCGGAGAACATCCGGTGCTCTTCGGCACCGTGGGAAAAAATTTCAGGGATTACGGTTTGTTCCTGAAAAACGTGGGTGTGGATACTTCGAAAATTCGTTCGATAGAAAATGAATACACAGCCTCATTTTTTGCGAATACGGATCAAAAAGGAAATCAGATCGCTTCTTTCTACACAGGTGCCATGCAGCACGCAAAAGAATTGTCGATTCGGGATGTCTCGGATGAACCGATTGACCTGCTTATCATTTCTCCAAACGATCCCAAAGCCATGATCTCCTATGTTAAAGAATGCAAGGAACTGCAGATCCCGTACATCTTCGATCCGAGTCAGCAGATCGTCCGTTTGACCGGAGAGGAGCTGAAATACGGCACGCAGGGAGCCCGAATACTGATTCTAAATGACTACGAATTAGAAATGTTCAAAAAGAAAACCGGGATTTACGACGACCATCTACCCTATCTGGTCGAAGTCGTCATTGTCACACACGGCGAGAAGGGATCGGTCATCCGGACAGGCAGCAAAACCATTCGCATCCCCATTGTTCCTCCCAGACAGACCCTCGATCCGACCGGCGTGGGCGACGCCTACCGGGCGGGACTCATCAAGGGATTGATCCATCGTCTTTCCTGGGAAACTATCGGACGGATGGCCAGCTTGGCTGCAGCCTATGTTCTGGAAACCGAAGGCCCCCAGAGCCACCAATACGATCTGAGACGATTCATCGAAAGATACTGCAGCGTGTTCGGTGAATCAGAAGAGATTCGAGAACTGGTCAATACATGATGCAGATTATTACGGATCATGTCGATATTTCGACACAGGGACACACGGATATCATCGACATTACCTCTCAGGTAAAAGAGGTGCTTTCCAACAGTCGGTTGAAAGAAGGCCAGCTGACTGTTTTTGTTTCCGGTTCCACAGCGGCAATTACGACTATCGAATACGAGCCCGGTTTATTGAAGGATTTACCAGAGGCTCTGGAAAAGGTGGCACCTGCGGGAATGCATTATCACCACGACGCCACCTGGGGAGA
Source organism: uncultured bacterium (assembly GCA_964537715.1). Classification (GTDB taxonomy): domain Bacteria; phylum Zhuqueibacterota; class QNDG01; order QNDG01; family DSAB01; genus CAZTZL01. The sequence goes on from CAZIAH010000217.1 coordinate 3,305, forward strand.
CGGCAACGGAAGTGCACACGTGCGCGCGGCGCTAATCGGCGGCTCATTTACAATTCCTTTTCACGATGGCCGAATGCTCCTCGGTACATGGC
>CAZIAH010000218.1:0-3390 GCA_964537715.1 uncultured bacterium
ACATAATTGCTGTTGCTGTATTGGAATTCTTCTCCAGGTTTGAATTGAAGCGATGTTTGAGACGACAAATTATCAAAAACCAGAGAGTCGGATACTTCGGGGAATTTTCTGAGTAGTTCCAATCCCCTCCCCAGGTAGTCGATCAAACCAGATGTGTGGGTTAAAAGATGATGAATGGTGATATCTTTTGCATAAGGCGGGAACTGGGAGAAAAATTTAACGATCGGATCGGTATATTTTAATACTCCTTTTTCTTTTAAGATCATGACAGCCGCAGCCGTAAATGGCTTGGTGATGGAACCGATCGAGAAAATGGAAGATTTGGTCAGAGCTATTTTCTTCTCAAAATCTGCAAATCCGAATGCTTTTTCATATATCACCTCTCCCTTCTCTGCCGCAAGAACCGCCCCGTTGAACATGCTGTGTTGGTTGTAGAATGTGAACAACCGGTCCAATTCCTCAGCCTTTATTTGTGCCTGAAGTGAGAGGGGATACAGAAATTCAACAAAAAGGGTGCAGATAATCAAGATTTTTCCCAGTTTTTCTGATTTCGTATTTCGTCTTTTCATCATTACTCCTTGCTCAGCATAAAAGCTTTTTTTGATCAAAAAATACCCCTTGAAAAAGATCCTGTAAATACACCAAAAGTATGGATTTTCCAATTCCATACTTTGGTCCGAGCCAGAAATTGCTCCGTTTGATTCTTGTCGATCAATGTGATTAAATGACCGGGTGCAGCATGTGAGAATCCTTATCTATCTCATCTCCTTTGCCTGTGGAATATCCCTGATCAGCTTCCTGATTCACCTCTATCCAAAATACCCGAAAGCCTACCTGAAGAAATATCTGATCCATATTATTGCGCTCAATATTCTAGCAGTTCTCAGCATGTTTTACAGGTATCTCAATTTGTTCTCCGCCTCCCCAGAGGTGCCTTACACCGAAACTCAGATCTCTCTTTATTCGATCGTTTTTTCTTTTGGAATCATCGTGACTTTCCTAAACCTTCTCACGTTCCTGATGGTGCTGTTGGAGCTATTAGAGCGAGAAAAAAATTGGATATTCTCTATTCTGCCCCTGATGGGTTCGATCATTGTCGTCCTGCTTATTATCCAGGGATTATGGGCGATTTTTACGCGAGGTGATGTTGATGTATTGATGAATAACCTGATCGCTTTGGATATCGCTTCCAGCGCCGTCATTCTCGTCTGCGCCCTTGGCCTATGGGTTTTTTCTGGTATTCTGAGAAATCTTCAAAGAAGAATATTGATAAAAGGGTTCCTGACTTTGTATGGTTTTTCTTTCGGCTTCATGCTCACGACCGCTTTATTTAAAAAATCAATGTATTCGATTTTTTACTTTGCTTCCGGGATATGCTTTTTGATACTGAATTTACTGCCTTTGATTTTTTTAAAGAGATTATTGAGTAGAGTGGAAATCCAGGAGAACCGCCGTATCTCCGGCAGGGAATACGATCAAATTTACGCAAAATACGGAATCACGAAAAGAGAGAAAGAAATCATCCAACTCATAACTTCCGGCAAGAGCAATAAAGAGATCGGAGAAATCCTGTATATATCGGTTAAAACCGTCAAATACCATGTGTACAATATTTATCGTAAACTGAAAATCAAAAACAGGATTGGACTGGTCAATCTGATCATGAAATGGAACAATTTTAATTCGTAAATTCAACCTCCCCGGCTTCTTCATTTCTTCAGAGGAACTTCATATTTTCATGTTCACCCCGCATAGATGATACTTCGGAACCTCAATTTCAGTCTTAGGAGAGGATGTTCAACGATCCTTTTCTTGAAAACTATTATGGAATTATGGATCAATCTTGACAAATATTATTTTATTGATTAAAGATTACCCATAGTATCAATAGGAATTATTAATACCATATAATCAGTAGGGTATAAATGTTACAGCAGGGATCAATAGGCAGCGCGACAACAAGAAGGAATCCTAAAATCTCTAGATTACACGGATATAAATAAAACACAAGGAGATGCTTATGATCGATCAAATTCTTCTGTTTGTCGGTGCCGCAGTGATAGCTCTATGGGGAATATCTCATCTTTTCCCAACTAAAACTGTCGTGAGGAATTTCGGGGACATATCCCGAGACAATAGACGCATCATCACCATGGAATGGGTTGTGGAGGGGATCAATCTTGCTTTCGTAGGATTTCTAGTAGCTTTGGTCACGATTGTAGCTGGAGCCGACAACGAAGTATCTCTGCTTATTTTCCGGTCAGCAGCGGGACTGCTGGCGATAATGGCAGTGTGGCATTCATTGACCGGAGCCAGGACCAAGGCCGTTCCCATGAAGCTCTGTCCCTTTATCTTCGGAACGAGCGCCATTCTCTTCATATTGGGGAGCATACTTTAATGAAACGACAGAAGATACGAAAGGCCCTAATATTCATACTGTTTCTGCTTTTCCCCGTTGTCCTGTATTATCTCTCTCCGGCGTTGATTATAGAAGGTGCCTCAAAAGGAATCATCACAGGCAGTTTCATCGTATTTTCCCTTCTGTTCATTTCTTCATTAATTCTAGGGAGATCTTACTGCGGTTGGATCTGTCCCGGTGCCGGACTCCAGGAAGCCTGTTTCAGGATCAGCGCTAAGAAAGCAAGAGGTGGCAAATATAACAGAATCAAGTATTTTATCTGGATCCCTTGGATAGGCATTATTACTTTTTCAGCCTTTAGAGCAGGAGGTCTCCATACGATAACTCCGTTTTATCAAACGACGTATGGAATATCCGTAGCGGAACCAGCAAACTACATCGTTTTTTATACGGTTGTTGGGCTGATTACGGTACTTTCCTTTACTGCAGGCAAACGCGCGTTCTGCCATTATGGATGTTGGATGGCCCCTTTTATGGTCATCGGGACCAAAATCAGAAATGTGTTCAACTGGCCTGCTCTTCATCTGAAGGCAAATAAAGACAAGTGCAGGAACTGCAAAACATGCACAAAGAATTGTCCAATGAGTCTTGAAGTGAACGGAATGGTTCAAAAAGGTTCGATGGTTAATTCCGAATGCATTTTATGCGGGACCTGTGTGGATGGCTGCCCTGAAGGCGCTATTAGGTATGCTTTTTTTATCGAAAAATAGCTGATTGGAGAATATTAATTAAGCATAGATGAACGAAGGGTGTGAAACAGCGCCGATAGGAGACCTGAGTGAAAGTTTTAATCTTAAATGCGAGCCCTAGAAGAAAAGGGACCACTTCAACACTTCTGAATGAAATTGAAAACAATGTAGCATCTCATCACGCTGTTGAAACGGTTGATATTCATAAATTGAATATGCGGCCCTGTCTTGGATGCCTGAAATGCAGGCCAGATAAAATTTGCATATTACCCAGAGATGATG
>CAZIAH010000219.1:0-3385 GCA_964537715.1 uncultured bacterium
CACGATGGTCTGCACACCGGCTCCCAAAAAATGTTTGGCAATGGCACGAACTTCCTTGACCGAAGATTTCCGAATTCCCAGTTCCTGATTCACCACGGGCGGATTGTAAAAGATAAAATGTTTTTCCCCGCGGGGCGCGCCGTTGTTGTCGATGAGCACGGCTTCTTCCCCAATCAGCTTTTCAAAAAGTTCTTTGGGATTGGCAATCGTGGCCGAACATCCGATGAACTGCGGAGAGGCATTGTAAAACGCACAGATTCGCTTCAGACGACGGATCAGATTGGCCAGATGACTGCCGAATACGCCCCGGTAGGCATGGACTTCATCGATAACCACATATTTGAGATTTTCAAAAAGCTTCACCCATTTCGTATGATGCGGCAGAATACCCTGATGAAGCATGTCGGGATTGGTCACCACAATGTGGCCGACCATGCGGATGGCTTTCCGGGCCGAAACCGGCGTATCGCCGTCGAATGTGTAGGTCTTGATATCGATTTTCAGGAGATCGACCAGATCGTGAAGCTCCGCCACCTGGTCCTGGGAAAGTGCCTTGGTCGGAAAAAGATAGAGCGCCCGGTTTTCGGGATTTTCCATTACCGCGTCGAGCACGGGAAGATTGTAACAGAGCGTTTTCCCGGAAGCCGTCGGCGTGACAATAGTTACATTTTTCCCATCCAAAATCCGGTCGATGGCTTCGGACTGATGTGTGTAGAGTTTTTGAATTCCTCTTGATTTGAGTCCGTCCAACAACCTCGGATCAAGACGTTCGGGAAACGGTCCGAAACTGGCTTCCCGGGCAGGTATTTTTTCCCAATGGGTAACCTGTCCCCGAAATTCGGACGAGCTCTGCAGAAACTCGATGACCTGTTCAAGATTCATAATCCATCCGTTTCAATTTATTTCAAATAGCTGAAATTTTGATTGAAAAAGTTGAAATCTTTTGCTATCTTTATTACAACCTTTGAATAAAATAGATCCTTTCAAAGAAATGAAATCAGCAAACAGCCATATATATTCAATCCAATTTTTTCGGCTGCTTCTTCTGTACGTTTTTTTCGCATCCGTATGTACTGCGCAGATAAACAAAACATATGATTTAAAATACAACTTCCAAAATGGAGATGTGCTTCAGTATAAAATCCTTCAATTCGACAGCACGCGGTACAATATTCAGGGACAGATTCACTTTGATACGATTTTCCGTCATAAACTGCAAACCCTCTCGATCACGAAACAACCCGGACAGAATTCTTTTTCAGTATCTGTAAAACTGGATTCAAGTGAAATCGAAAAAAATCTTTTCCCCGATCAGAACAGCGAATTGCGGTTTTATCTTGATTACGAACCTGAAATTCAGGAAAACGTTTTATTGATTGACGCGAAGGGAAATCCACAGGACAAAAATCTCTGTTACCTCCCAACGTTGATCCCCCTACCCATTCACCCTATCGCTCTCAACCAGACATGGCAATTTGCTTTTCAATACCCTGCTCAGGAAACAGAATTTTTCAAAGCAAACACTACAGGCACGGGCCATTGTTTGTTTTACAATATCCAGGAAACACCCTCCGATACAATCGCCATATTTATGGTTGAAATCAAATCGAAAACCGAGGGAAAAATCAAGCTGATCAGGCTGAACAATACCATCGAATACAATTATCTGAAAGACCAGTCATCGACCAACTTTGTTTATTTCGATGTGGCAAAAGGAATTATCACAAAAGTCGTGGCCTCGATACAATTTGAAACAGCACTTGTTAATAAAAATCGGCAATTCAAACAATCATCCACATCGAAATTATTTATCAATCTTCTCGAAAAAAAGCCCACCTTCTGATTTATTTAATAAATGATTCAACGAAATATTGATGCACACGCCCGTCTTTGGTTAATTCGGGATGAAACGTAGTTACAAGAACCCGGCTGTTTCTCGCCATCACTACTTCATTCTGGCGAAAAGCCAGTGTTTCCACACTCTTATTCGTATGATGGATCTTGGGAGCGCGGATAAACACGCCCTCGAACCGGGGTTTGTCTTTGAAAAGAGGAATTTGAATGACATCGATGAAGGAATCGATCTGCCGTCCATAGGCATTGCGCTCGACCTCAATATCGATCAGCCCAAGAGGCTTCATCGTATTATTGGTTACCTTGGCGGATAGAGTAATAAGTCCCGCACAGGTTCCCATCAGAGGATGATTTTTGGCAAACTGTTGAATGGCAGAATAAAGGCCAGTTTTCTTGAGCAAATTGATAAACGTGGTGGATTCCCCGCCGGGAAGAATGAGCGCATCGCATCGCTCCAATTCTTCGGGTGTCCGGACCCGCTTCGATTGAATCCTGATTCTGGACAGTGTTTTTTCGTGCTGTAAGAAATCTCCCTGAAGTGCCAGAACCCCGACCGTTTTCCCCATCTACCAGCCTCGAACCTGCATCAGTTCTTCTTCTGGAATTTCGCTGAGATCGAGCCCGCGCATGGCCTCTTTCAGTCCTTCCGAAGCTTTGGCGACAATATCGGGATTATCGTAATGGGTCGTGGCCATGACAATGGCTTTGGCCCTCGCAGCAGGATCTTCGGATTTGAAAATACCCGAACCGACAAAAATGGTTTCCGCACCCAGTTGCATCATCAGGGAGGCATCCGCCGGTGTGGCCACTCCTCCGGCCGCGAAATTGGGCACGGGCAGTCTTCCCTTTTTCCTTACCCAGTTGAGAATCGAGACCGGAACACCCATCTCTTTTGCCTTTGTGACCAGTTCTTCGTCCCCGAGTGTTTTAACTTCACGAATGGCTGAAATGACACTGCGCATGTGACGTACTGCCTCGATGATATTCCCAGATCCGGCCTCTCCCTTGGTCCGAATCATGGCCGCGCCTTCGGCGATGCGCCTTAGGGCTTCACCCAATTCGCGGCATCCGCAGACAAATGGTACTTTGAATTTCCATTTATCAACGTGGTATTTTTCATCCGCCGGTGTCAGCACTTCGCTTTCATCGATAAAATCGACTCCAATCGCTTCAAGAACCTGCGCCTCTGCAAAATGTCCGATGCGGCATTTGGCCATTACAGGAATGGTGACCGCTTTCATAATTTCGCGAATCACACCGGGGTTGGACATCCGGGCCACACCGCCGTGTGCGCGGATATCCGCAGGAATTCTCTCAAGGGCCATGACCGAAACGGCACCCGCATCTTCGGCAATTTTGGCCTGATCGGCCGTCGTCACATCCATGATGACGCCGCCTTTCAACATTTCGGCCAGACCGACCTTGAGTTTGTACTGTTTGTCCATCTTGAACAGATCCATTGAAGATCGCCTCCTACGAAGAAAACAATGATATGAAGCTACCCGCCGCAAGCCCGCCTCTGGCGCGCAAA
>CAZIAH010000220.1:0-3338 GCA_964537715.1 uncultured bacterium
GCACAGGTGAGAGGATTGCCGCCGAAAGTCGTGCCGTGTTTGCCCAGGGGCACTTCGATTTTCTCGGAGCAGACCACCGCTCCCATCGGTACTCCTCCGGCAATGGACTTGGCCAGACAGAGGATATCGGGTTTGAGATCGAAATGCTGAAAAGCAAACATTTTGCCGGTCCGGCAGAATCCGGTCTGCACTTCGTCCAGGATAAAGAGAATATTTCGTTCCCGGCAGAGCGCCTGTACGTTTTTAAAATATTCAGGATCGCCGATATGAATGCCGCCCTCTCCCTGTACGATCTCCAAAAGCACGGCCGCGATCCGATCCGTGATTGCGGCTTTGAGTTTTTCGTAATTGTTGAACGGGACATGGTGGAATCCGGGAACGAGCGGTTCAAAATCTTTCTTGTACTCCGGTTTAAAAGTCGCGCTCAGGGCGCCCAGGGTCCGTCCGTGAAACCCCCGCATCGCACAGACAAAATCCGTTTTTTTCGTCGCATACCGGGCAAACTTGATGGCCCCTTCCACGCTTTCGGCGCCCGAATTGGTGAGGAATGCCCGCGTTAAATGCGTCGGCATGATCCCGATAAGCTTTTCCAGAAAACGTCCGCGTACGTCATTGTAAAGAATATTGGGACAGGTGATCAGCTTCTGCGCCTGTTCGGTCAGAGCGTGAATGATCTTCTCGTTGCAGTGGCCCAAATTGGCCGAGCCGTGGCCGCCCACGCAATCGATGTATTCCCGGCCCTGATCGTCCCAAACTTTCGCATTCCTCCCACGGACGATCACCACATCGCGTTTCGGATAGACATTGAATCCGTATTGATTTTCCAAAAGTCGATAATCCGTCATTGAATCCGTGTTCCTTTCCCGTTGAGTGCGTCCCGGACCGGATGCTCGGTCCGCCCGTCGGCAATGATCACCGTACCGGCACCATTTTCAAAAAGTTTACGAAGTGCGAGGATCTTTCGTTTCATCCGCCCCTCGACCTGGGTTTCGCGGACAATCAGTTCCTCTTTTGATATTTTGGAGACGACGGATTCTGGATCATTCTTGTCTTCAAGAAATCCCGGCGCCTCGATCAGCTGCAAAATGTATTCGGCCCGGTAAGCTCTCTGCAGCACATTGACGATATCGTCATTTTCCGAGTTGATGGCAAATTGATTTTCATCTAAAATCGGGACACAAAGTACAGGGGTATATTCGTTTTCGAGCAGCAGATCGAGAAACGGTTTGTTGATCGATGCGGATTTGCCCGAAAAATCCCGGACGATTTTGAGTTTGCCTTGCTCCCGGATGCGAATCCCCTTGTTCCGGGTTCCCCGGATCGTCTGCCCGTCGAGGCCGGAGAGTCCAACCGCATTGATGCCGTTCTGCTGACAGAGTTCTACGATCCGCTTGTTTCGCAGCCCGGCATAGGCCATCATCTGGAGATCGATGGTCCGTTCGTCCGAATAGATGCTACTGTACCCGGAAACCGAAGTGAGCACCTTTTTCTCCCAGCCCAGATCTCTGGCCAGCCTGTCCCGATATGCATTCGCGCCGTGTACGAGGATCAATTTCTCTTTGAGTTCGGCCAGATCACCTATGATTCCCTGGATGTGAATCGAATCTCCGCCCCCGATTTTCACAATCATCATATTTCAAAACCCTCAATCGTATGATTCGGAATTTTCTCCCAGTCGATCTCGCCCGGATAGGGTTCCGAACAGATCATCAGCGAGGCTTCCGATCGTTTGATAAACATCGTAAAATAATCCGGATCTTCACTGAATTGCGTGGCCACATAAACTTTCTTTTTGTCGGCCAGGATGAGATTCATCGCCCTGACATAACGCGACCGCTTGTTGATGACCATGACGCCTTTTTTCAAAGCGGAAAACATATCGCCGCGATCGAACTTCCGGATCGTGTTGAATATCTTTTCCGCACCGATCCGTCCCTCGGATTGAATCCGGACGCCGTGTAGTTCCCCGTTGAAAATAAACACGTGGTGGCCGTCGTAAAACGGCATGTTGTTCTCGACGACAATCCCTTCGTCTTGAAAGGCGCTCCGGGCATGTGCCAGCAAAAGTGTCGTCTCCGGGAAGGAATCGAGATTGTCTTCCCAGACGGGCTGAATATTCTTATAGTGCTTCCATTCACCATTTTGAAGATAGGAGCAGCCCCAGCCGTGTCCCTGATACTCCCGGCTGTTCTTGGAAATCCCGGCAAATGGCTCTAGATAGGAACTGATCTCGAATGATTTTTTTGACTGAACCAAAAGTAAACGGCACAAGATGTTATATTCCTAAAGTATACATGATAATATTATTTATGCTGGCAACTTTACTAATAATAATGACATATAAAAAACTTTCCAAGACAAACCTCTACTTCATCGTTTCCCTTTCACCTTTCCCCATTTTCCATTCTGTTTTCGGTCTCCGGTCTCCAGCTTCCGGTCTTCGCTCCTCGGTCTCCATTTTCCTGTATCCAATTTGTTGATCTTTTATATTTCCATTCCCAATTGATCGCTTTTAGGAAAACGTTTCTTCTTGGCTTTTTCCAACATAGACACAAACGTATCCTGATCGATGATCTCTACATGAAGATCCAGGGCTTTCCGGTATTTCGACCCCGGATTGTCCCCTACCAGAACATAATCGGTTTTCACGCTGACAGACGAAACCACCTTCCCGCCTTCCGACTCGATGAGTTCCGTCGCTCCCTGGCGCGTGAACCGGCTTAAAGCGCCAGTTAGAACGAACGTCTTGTCCGAAAAAATGCCGCCTTCCCGTTTGACCCTTTCCTCTTTCATGCGGACGCCCGCACGCTTGAGTTTTTCAATCACTTTCAGATTGTTCTTCTGCTTGAAAAATTGAACGATGCTGTCCGCAATCGTCGCTCCGATGCCTTCGATGGAGTCGAGCGTTTCAAATTCCGCTTTCATCAGGGAATCGAGCGATCCGAAATGATCGGCCAGAATCGTGGCCACATTGGCGCCGACAAAACGGATTCCCAGAGCGAAAATGATCCGGTCCAAAGGCCGCTGCTTGCTCGCCTCGACGGCATCCAAAAGATTCTGCGCACTCTTCTCGCCCATCCGTTCGAGACCGACGAGATCGGATTTTTTCATAAAATAGAGGTCGCTGTAATCCGAAACGAGATGCTGTTCGACAAGCTGAAACACGAGTGCCTCTCCCAGGCCGTCGATATCCATGGCGCCGCGGCTGGCAAAATGTTCGATGCGCCGGTGCACCTGTGCCGGACAGGCGATGTTTTCGCAACGAACCGCCGCTTCTCCTTCGACACGGATCAAGGAATTTCGGCACACAGGGCAAACTTTCGGCATCTGATAGGGCC
>CAZIAH010000221.1:0-3309 GCA_964537715.1 uncultured bacterium
ATAAATACCTGTAAGAATGATAACCATGAATGATCCGATCCAGAAACTATCTAATTGCAACCCCATAAAATTGAGATGAAGCCCTGGCAGAAGAACGCTGAACACAATTCCGCCCGCAAAGATGCCTACAGCGATCTTCGTCAGGATATACGCAACAAGCGATATCAACGAAAGCATTGTACGTGCAGCTGGAGAAAATCGCCTTTCAAGAAATTCAGGCATGGTGAACACTTTTGAACGCATATAAAAAGGAACCATCACCCAACCCAATACCAGAAGGCACCAGGCGTGAAGCTCATAATGCGCCATAGCAACCCCGTCCGTAGCACCAGAACCGGCCAGCCCGACCAGATGCTCCGAACCGATGTTTGAGGCAAAAATAGAAGCTCCGACGATAAACCATCCCAGATTCCGTCCTGCAAGAAAATAATCATCCGCCGTATCCCGATTTTTTCGGATAACCCACCAAGTAATTCCTACGAGGAGCATAAAATACATACAGATGACGATCCAATCAATTGTTTGTAACGTTCCCATTTCAATCCCTCCCGCTAATTATTATGACTGAGTAAATATGTTTTTTATCCTTCATAATAACTCAAATTTTCCTTGGTTAAAATATCCATCGGCATGATCATTTTTTGTTCGACCGGCTCCTTAAGAATCACATGTCGGTACAGAGAATAAATCGCCTGATATCCCTGCATGGCAGGCCGCTGGCTGATTAAAAAATTAATAACACCCTCGGCAAGATATCTGCGGTTCTGTTCGACAAGATCGTAACCGATCAATATCGTTGTATCAGCCTTCCCCGCGGAAACCAGATACTCGGCCACCTGATGTGTACACGCGGACGGAACAAACACACCATGAATGACCGAACCGTCATTAAATATTTTCTCACTTACTTCATAAAACACATTTGAACTTTGTTGCCGGTCCGCATCGAAGATATCGATTTTAAATTGAGAGAGAGCATAATAGGCCGAACAAAATCCGCGGATGCGATCTTCGATATGGTAATCCTGCGGTAAGACCCGATATACTGCAATACGGCCACGATCTATTTGTAATCGCATTAACTTTGCAGCTAAAATACCGCTTTGAAAAGATTCCTGGCCGATATACGAAAGTGAATGGCTCTGGGGAATATACGAATCGATAAAAATATATGGGAGTGTATTTGGTATCTGACAAATCATTTTCTCGGAGGCTTTTGAGAGAACCGGTGCGATAACCACACCATCAAGGTGTTTTTTTGATTTCAGTACGTTTTCACAAGCTTTCTGAAATGAAACCTCGGAGTATTTATCATATAAAAAATATTCTGTATCCACATTGTACATCTTCAACTCATCGACGGCTTTTCTCACGCCTTCCACAGGCAGTTCCCAGTACTTCCCATCTTGGTAACTTTCGGGAAATAAAACACCAAACCTGAATACTTTTTTCAAAGAAAGATTGCTGGCCATCACATTCGGACGGTAATTCAACTCCTCAATGATGCGCTGGACACGACATTTGGTTTCTGGCGAAACACGGCCCCGTTCGTGCAGTACACGATCTACCGTACCAATCGAAACACTGGCCCGTCGTGCAATTTCTTGAAGTGTAACCATAATCCTCTATTTTACAATAGCGTGAACGATAACGCATACCGGCAAAAAAAATGAGCGCATTTTCTCATCTCAACCGTATATTATAATCAAAGTGAAGAAAAAACGCAAGTTATTTTTTTGTCATGACTACAACCAGTATCTATTTTCGATGGCCAGATCTGGATTTAATATAATCGATTGCTTTTTCAATCCGTCTGAGAACAGATTCCCTGCCGAGCAGAGCCATCATTTCGAACAATCCGGGACTGGCCGTACTCCCTGTCAATGCCAGTCGGACTGGATGAATGACTTTCCCTACACCCACATTTTTTTCTTCGGCTGTTTCTCGAATAATTCTTTCCAAAGACGATTCATTCCAATGATTATTGGAAATAAAACGCTTCTTCAACACTTCAAAGGATTCGATAATGTTTTCTTTCTGCCAATATCTTTGGACACCGTTCGGATCGTATTCGGAAGGATCTCTGAAAAAATAAAGCCCATTCGATATAAATTCCCGAAGCGTTCGCACCCGATCTTTCATTAGTCGAACAAATCGAATCACATAATCCGCATCCCACTCGACATCCAAGGGTTTGATCGACCGAATCAGATCAATAACCAGATCGTTCAACTCTTTTTCGGATTTCGACCGGATATAGATTCCGTTCATCCAGAGCAGTTTTTGTTCATCGAATATGGCGGACTTTTTACTGATTCCTTCGATAGAAAACCGTTCGATTAAATCGGTCAGCGATAAAATTTCCTCATCCATCTTCGGGGCCCATCCCAAAAGAACAATGAAATTGACAAGTGCATCGGAAAGATATCCACTTTGCCGATAGGCTTCCACCGAAGTGACGCCGTGCCGCTTGGACAATCGTTTTTTATCCGGGCCCAGAATCAAAGGAACGTGAGCAAACTTTGGAATAGTCCATTCCAATGCCTGATATAGCAAGATTTGCTTGGGTGTATTGGAAAGATGATCCTCTCCTCGGATGATATGAGTGATTCCCATATCGTGATCATCCGCAACCACAGCCACCTGATAAATCGGAGAACCGTCGGAACGCAGAATAATGAAATCTTCAACTTCAGTATTGTCTACCGAAATTTTCCCGTATACCAAATCATCAAAAACAGTATTCCCATCCGGAACATGAAACCGAATCGTAAAGGATTCGTTGCTTTTCAGTTTTTCTTGAATGTCTGCTTCGGACAATTTGAGACAGGTTCGGTCATATTTGCTATCGCGATTTTCTTTTTTCGCCAGTTCTCTTTTAGCTTCAAGTTCTTCCTTCGTACAAAAACAGCGATACGCTTTCCTCGACTTGAGCAGTGTATCACAAATATCATGATACAAATTCATCCGGCTGGATTGATATACCACCTCTCCATCCCAATTCAATCCCAACCACTGAAGACCCCTCAGGATCGCTTTTGTCAGTTCAGAATCGGATCTCGACATATCGGTATCTTCGATGCGAAGAAGAAATTGACCATGATAATGTTTGGCAAACAAATAATTAAACAGTGCAGTTCTTGCACCGCCGATGTGCAAATATCCTGTGGGACTGGGTGCAAACCGTACTATGACTTTTTGGGAATTCATCTCGTGAACGTGTCAGAAAAATGAATGGACTTGGTAAGTTACTTTACTGATCCCCATTTTGGGGAATCCCTGACAATAAACTGTTGATTGATTATTTAC
>CAZIAH010000222.1:0-3293 GCA_964537715.1 uncultured bacterium
TTCAGGGCACCTGTGCATCTGTTGCATCCGTGAATGCATACCTGAAAGACAAACCTGAATTTTACGATGTGGATGTCATGATGCTGGATTATGAACACGATTTCGATGCGATTCATCGTGAATTCCGTCCAAGGCATATGATCAAGCATCACGAAAAGGACGGTGCAACGTGGTGGTCAGATTATCCCGATCCGCCGATGATTTTACATCATGGTGAGTCTTTTATCCTTCAATAGAATAAAAGATATAACCAACCGGATGAAGGTTGGTATGTGTTGTATTGTTATTTGTTGAGAAAAATTCGTTTTTTATCGTCACTTAAAGGGAGGAGAAGATGGAACGGAAGAATGGATTTTTATTTTCTTACATTTATCTGTTGGTGGGCATACTGTTTTATTTGTTCTCAAACGGCAATTGGACGGTTCCCATCGCCGCCTGGATCGCGCCTGTTTTCTTCCTGCGTTTTTTAAGACTGCAAAAGGGAATATCCGGATCATTGATCCTTTTCATTGTCATTTTAGTCAGCGCCCGGGTCATGCTGTGGGGCATCGTGCCGCCATTCTTGGGTCTTATGGCTTATGGACTGATACTTATCTGGGGCGCGATGTGGTATTTCCCCTTCCTGGTCCATCGCATTCTTGCCAACCGCTTCCCGGGTTTCGTTGCAACGCTCGTGTTCCCCGTGGCAGGTGTTGTTTTTGAGTACGTATACAATCTCATTTTAGGCTCCTGGCTGTCCATCGCATATACGCAGTATGGAAATTTTCCTTTGATGCAACTGGCCTCGGTTACCGGTATTTGGGGAATTACGTTTCTCGTTCTTTGGTTCGGTTCAATAGTCGAATGGATGTGGGATCGAAATTTCGAGTGGCCGAAGGTAAAACAAGCGGTCATGATATATTCCCTTGTTATGGGGATCGTGCTGGGTTACGGTGGTTTGCGACTCAATGTTTTTCATCATTACTCCGAAACCGTACCCATTACATCGTTTACACCCTTTGAAGAACTGGAACAGTATGGTGAAGAACTGGAACTGCAGGGATTTTCTTCTTCTTTGGAAGTGGCGATGGCGGACAGGGATTGGCTCCGGGATATTTTATCGAGAATACACGATGCCATTTTTGAAAGCCACAAAGCGTTGTTATACACAAATCCTTCCATTATCGTATGGCCGGAGGGCGCCATCAAAGTATTGCAAGAGGATGAACAGGCATTCCTCAATCGGGGTGAAGCAATAGCCGGATCGGGGAATATCTATCTTCTCATGGCCTATTTTGTGATTCCCAAAGAAAATCCGAGCATGCTGGGTAAGAATAAGTGTGTGCTCATCAATCCCCAAGGTCGGGTGGAATGGCATTATCTAAAAACACATCCGGTACCGGGATCTACGGATGAACCGGGGGATGGCATCATCCCGGTTTCCGAAACACCTTTCTCCAGAATCGGGACGGCCATCTGTTATGACATGGATTTCACTGGACTCATCCATCAGGCAGGAAGAAAAAATATCGACATCATGCTGGTACCGGGATGGGATTGGAAAGAAATTACACCCCTGCATACGCAAATGGCCGTTTTCCGTGCCGTCGAGAACGGTTTTTCAATGGTGCGACAGTCGGGAGAAGGATTGTCGATGGCTGTTGATTTTCTGGGGCGTCCGCTGTCAGTCATGGATTATTTTACAACGGAGGATCATGTGATGATCTCTCATGTTCCGAAAAAGGGAATCCCAACGATCTACTCGTACGTTGGTGATTTATTTGCATGGTTGTGCTGTGCCGGATTTCTTATTCTGATTGTCGCATCCTTTGTAAAATGGAAAACGAAGCATTGAAGAAGATAGGATATTTATCGGTCATGGAATTGTCATTCCATGTCATTCACATATTCTAATCCGTTGTCCATAATAGAAATGAGAGATTCTTTGTTAAAGATGGGCTGAAATAAATATCCTGATGAATAATCAATAATAGGAGGATGCTATCATGAAAAAATATATGAGTAAAATCGATGCTCAAAGAACATTGTTTATTATCATCAATTTGATTCTGATGTTGAATTACGGTTCCGTTTTTTCTCAACAAAACATTTATCCGGGGAAGACATGGGCCAAGTCGGATGACATTGATCACAATTGGTCGGTTGAAAAATTAGAAACAGTGACACGACATGCGGATTCGATTGGAACGAAATCTCTGTTCATTGTACACAAAGGGAAGGTGGTGTTGGATTGGGGGAGTACATCGACAAACTTTCACATATTTTCAGCCAGAAAAAGTCTTCTAAGCGGACTTTATGGGATATTTTCAGATAAAGGTGTTATTAATCCGTCATCCACATTAGGTGATCTTGAAATAGATGATCTTCCGCCCAAGTTGACAAATTTGGAGAAAACGGCCACAATTATGGACCTTCTAAAATCACGATCCGGAGTCTATCACAAAGCGGCTTTTGAAACGCCGGGTATGGAAAAAAACAGACCGCAAAGAGGTTCATTTAAGCCAGGAGAACACTGGTATTACAATAACTGGGACTTCAATGCGCTGACAACCATATTTGAAAAGCAGACGGGAAAATCTGTATTCAAAGCCTTTGAAGAGGAAGTTGCCAAACCATTAATGATGGAGGATTTTGCAGTTGATAAACATGAATATCATTATGAAGAACAATCCGCCCATCCTGCTACCCTGTGGTATTTATCGGCCCGCGATCTGGCTAGATTCGGTCTCCTCTTTCTGCGCAACGGGAAATGGAAGAACCATCAAATCATTTCTCAAGCTTGGATTGAAAACAGCACAACTCCCTATTCTGATCTCGGGATACTCGGCGGATACGGGCTGTGTTGGTGGGTTGCCTTCAACGGAGAGCACTACCCCTTCATCAAGATGCCGGACGGTACGTATTCCGCAAGAGGGACAGGTGAGCAAACTTTGCTGATTATACCGGCTTATGATTTAATCATTGTTCATCAAACCGAAGTGAACAGTCCGAGTGATGATATTATGCATGTCGTAGAATTTGCCAGGTTGCTTAAAAAAATTCTAGACAGCCGTAAGTAGGACAAGATGTTTTTAGGATTACGAACCGTGATTTATCATGTCGATGATTTGGATGAAGCCAAAATGTGGTACACAAATGCATTCGGTATTTCCCCTTATTTCGATGAACCGTTTTATGTGGGATTCAATATCGGTGGTTTTGAATTGGGTCTTGATCCAGATATGGAAGGCATCCGTAAGGGCAACAACGAGGTGGTCTACTGGGGTGTCCGGGACATTGATACAGCTTATGAG
>CAZIAH010000223.1:0-3289 GCA_964537715.1 uncultured bacterium
GTGCAGAACCCTCAATCTGTAACCTGACAGCTGATGCTCTTGCTGGCAAACAAAAATTGACCGATTGCGATCTGCTAGCTATACCAGGCGGATTTGCATTCGGAGACCATGTAGCTGCCGGCCGTATCTTTGCAATTGATCTCATTTATCGGTTGAAAGATCAGCTTTTAGAAATTGTCGATAAAGAGATCCCCGTCATCGGTATCTGTAACGGATTTCAGGTTCTCATCAATACGGGACTTCTGCCCGGAGATGGAAAAGGAATGGGTGAATCCAATGCCATTCTGGACCGGAATGTTTCAGCGGTATTCGAGAGCCGGTGGGTTACGCTCTATGTTCAGGACACCCATTGTCTATGGACTACGGATTTGTCAGGAGAATCGTTACGGCTTCCTGTTGCGCATGGTGAGGGAAGACTTCGTCTCTTTGGGCCATACGACGATAAACATACAGTGCTGCGATATGGATCTCCGAAAGGTACTGAAGCCTATCCCAATAATCCCAATGGTTCCCCCGGTGGCCGTGCCGGTATATGTGACCCCTCCGGCCGGATATTTGGGCTGATGCCCCATCCGGAACGTGCGATATATCCATGGCTCGGCTCTGAGGATGGATTGAAGATATTCAAGGCGGGTGTGAAAGCGGTGAAATAAGCTCGATTTCTTCTTGTACACACTCGGTTTTTTTGTACAACCGGCGTATCAATTGTTTTAAGATTTGAATGATTCCATGAGCCTTTCCATCGTTTTTATCGGCTATTTCATCACATTGGTCAGCTGGGGCTGGATTGCGGTCATTGCTTTCAAAGAATCCCTTGTCTGTGGTTTGTTGTTTACATGCATTCCTTTTTACAGTGTTTATTATATCTTTACCCGCTGGTCGAAAGTGCAGGAACCTTTTCTCATCCATCTGGTGGGATGGATTATTCTTTTCATCGGTTTGTGATTGTATCCGTTTTCAGTGATTATTCAATCCTTACAAACATGGCGTTCTCCGAATAGCTGGGGTGTAATAAGTAATAAAATAAGAAAGCCTTACCCTCACGGATAAGGCTTTTATAATTTTCTGAAGATCAGTTGTATTTACTTTTTCAAGATTTTTTTGAAATGTTCCGTCAGGCTCGGAACGATCTGGAAAAGGTCGCCAACAAGCCCGTAATCGGCTACCTGGAAAATAGGTGCGTCGGGATTTTTGTTGATGGCAATGATCACATCGGCTGAAGACATTCCGACGAGATGCTGGATGGCTCCGGAAATGCCACAGGCGATGTAGATTTTCGGCTTAACCGTTTTCCCAGTCTGTCCGACCTGATGAGAGTATCCGATCCAGCCGGCGTCGACAGCGGCTCTTGAAGCACCGACCGCACCTCCTAAAACCTTGGCCATTTCAGTCAATATATTGAAATTATCAGGATTCACCATCCCACGTCCACCGGACACAATGATGTCCGCTTCTGTGAGTTTGACCGTTTCCTCAATATCCTTGACTACTTCGAGAATTGAAGTACGGGAGGTAATATCCGGATCTTTTACTTCAAACTTGATCACTTCTCCTTCCGTTTTATCAACATTTACGGAAGCTTCTGTCATCACTTTATGACGGACTGTGGCCATCTGTGGACGGAAGTTCTCGCATCGAATGGTGGCCATGATGTTGCCTCCGAATGCCGGACGTGTCTGGAGGAGGTGACCGCTGTCGGGATCGATCTCAAGTCCCGTGCAATCTGCCGTTAAACCCGTTTTCAATTCAACTGCCACCCGTGGAATCATTGCGCGTCCCAGAGCGGTTGCGCCGGCCAGTACGATTTCCGGTTTGTATTGTTTCACCAATTTTGTAATGATTCTGGCATAAACTTCATCTAAATATTGACCCAATTTTGGATGGTCAACCAAGTAGACTTTGTCTGCACCCCGCTGAAAAAGCCCCTTTGTTTTTTCAGCTACACCATTTCCTATCAAGACTGCACAGAGTTCGGCACTGCGCGCTTTGGCCAACCGCTGTCCCACACCTAACAGTTCATACACAACGGGTTGAATTTCACCATCCCGCTGTTCCGCAAACACCCATATACCTTGATAATCGTCAAATCCTTCAATGCGTTTACGTTCCACTTGAATCACAATAGCATCGAACTTACAGGCCTCAACACACGCTCCGCACAAGGTACATTTGGCGACATCAATCACTGCCAATTTTTCTTTCATCGTGATGGCATTATAGGGGCATGCTTTGACACAGACTTTACAGCCTGTACATTTATCTTCAATCACTTGAATAACGGACATAAATCACTTCTCCCTTGTTAAATGATGAATTTATTGAAGCAGTTTGTCTTCGTGCAACGCTTCTATGAAACCTTTGACCACCTCTTCTGTTTCTCCTTCAAAGATTTTTCCTTTGGAACGTGAAGGGGGCGAAAAGACCTTGTCGACCCATGTTGGAGATCCTTGGAGTCCCAGTTTTTCTGCATCGACTTCGATATCCTTGACACCCCAAACAGGAATGACCGCCTTTTTGGACAGCATCTTGCCGCGAAGAGAGGGCATGCGGGGCTGATTGATGTCTTTGACAACGGTTACCATGCAGGGCAGGGAGGATTCCACTACCTCAATGCCGTCTTCCACCATCCGTTCTGCGACAATGTGGTCTTTTGTGATCTCACGGATTTTTTTCACAAAGACAATCTGGGGTATATCCAGATGCACGGCAATGCCCGGACCAACCTGTGCGGTATCCCCATCTGTGGCCTGTTTTCCGCAGAGGATTAAATCAAAATCTCCAATTTTTCTGATCGCCTGTGCCAGTGTGTAGGAAGTAGCCAGTGTGTCTGCTCCAGCAAAAGCGGGATCGCTCAGAAGAATCCCCTCGTCAGCGTTTACGGCAATGGTGTCTCTTAAAACCTGTTCTGCCTGTGGTGGCCCCATGCTGAGGGCCGTCACTTTTCCGCCCAGTTTTTCTTTGATCTGTACGCCCTCTTCAATGGCCCACAGATCAAAGGGATTGGTCATGCTGTCGACCCCTTCACGAATCAACGTGTTCGTCTTGGGATCGATTTTGACTTCAGTGGTTTCCGGTACTTGTTTGATACAGACAATAATGTTCATAAACAACTTCTCCTTGTGATTATAACTTTAATGATTATTTTATATATTGAACACGTAGCAGTGGAATGCAAGGATCTGATTCCACAATCTTTTCATTGTATTCATCCCCAATATTGATGTCAGTCGAAACTCGACTGTATTTCATGCTCGGCCACCATGATGATTCTATAGTGATTTTGTAGGAA
>CAZIAH010000224.1:0-3250 GCA_964537715.1 uncultured bacterium
ATCTCGCTGGCTCGCCACCCAGCCGACCAGTGTGACTGTTTTTCCCTGATCATTCTTGGTCAATTGACCACAGGTATGCGTGCGTTTCCATTTTCGATCTAAACTCAATTCTTATTCCTCAATTGCTTTCTGGTAATATGATATCTCTCCTGCTAAAAACGATCAGACACAAAATGAATAATTTATGTTAACCAATCCTGAATAGGACGTTATATTTTAATTAAAATTATAATGATTTACAACAACTTTTATCGATAAAAAATAGGGAACAATCAAAATCATTCCCTATTCATTGATGATCTTCCTTGATGTAAAAACATCAATTTCAATAAATCATGGTCATTTGGGTTGACATTCCAACATCTCCTGAAAAAATATTAAACACAAATGAATATCCAATCAATATCCAAAGGTATAAACCTGCCTGAAGGTCACATCACCTTCCTTCGGATCAATGGCCTGAAAATCTTTCCACAGACGAATTCTGGCCAAAATACAGCGTTCAACCCGTTCGCTGTTCAATGTCGATGAAACCACTTCCGCTTCTTTCACACTCCCGTCCGCTGCTACGGTAATCCTGACGACAATCTTGCCTTTCAATTCGGGATTGCGTTTCAATTCACGTTCGTAGCAGTAGCGGACCGCAGGGACATGGGACAGCAGCACTTCATGGATGGCATCGGGACTGCGGTAAATGCTTTTCCTTCCTAGTCCTCCCACTTCGGACGGTGTCTCGACGACTAGCTCCCCGCTTCGAGACAATTGCTCGGAACCGACACCACCCAAATCCGAAACAAGATCATCAATGGATGCTTTTTTATCCGATCGCGTACCGCGGGCTGCTTGTCCTGCACCTCCCCCTCCTCCCAAGCCGGAGGCACCGTGCGTTTTCAAACCGCCGGCACTTGAAAGTACACGATCCAAATCGTCACTCACGTTTCCCCCACCACCATTATCTGTAAAAAATCCCGATACCGCCTCTCCCTGAGCGGCACTGCCCGTTCCTGTTAGCAATCGTAAAAGTCCCTTGTTACTTACTTCCTGGGATATTTGTTCTCTCGAAATCCGCCTGGCTTCGGCAGCGGCCACCCTGGCCGCCTGACGACCTTCGGCACCTTTGCGTCCTCCATTTCCTCCCGAATTATCACCAGCTTTTTTCTCTTCTTCTTTTTTTCTACCTTTCTTGTTATCCGCTGACTCTTCGGTACCGGTTTCTTTGCCGACTTTTTCCTGGCCCACATCCGTAACCAGACCAATCTTGCCTGCATTTTCTTCCTTTTTTACATCTTCCTTCAGAACAAAATTGACATACTGCTCCTGAATCCGGCTGATCTCTCGCTCCGAATAAACATCCACCGGACGTCTCGCCATAATAAAAACAACCACTGCTTCTATAAATATAGAAAGCAAAAGAATTGCAATAAATTGGTTGTCCCATCCTTCGAAAAAAGATTTTTGAAACTCACTAACTGCATCGAGATCGATTTTCTTGGACATATTCAATGTGGAACCGTCTGTCATGATTATTCTTCCGTGTAAACAACAAAACGCATGTTGGGATACTTGGATTGAGCACAGGTGTACATCACCTTCATCAAATACCGGTAAGGCAGCCGTTTATCCCCTTGAATCGTCACCTTGCCGGAAAATTTCACGCCATAAATTTTTTCCATCGCTTCGGCCTGATTGGCGTATTTCAGTAATTCCTTCTGAAGTTTGGGGATTAAATACTGTCCCTGTTCTGCTATAGTTTCGATCTGTTCAACGGATTTCCCGTTAACCAGAATACGCTGGGTCGAAACTGTCACATCCAACCCCACTTCTGGCGGATGCTGTGTCTTGGAAACTGGCAGCGTCAAATTCTGGGAAGGATTGATCAATTGACCTTGGGTCGAATAGGTTTTCAGCAAAAACACAAGAATGATGGTAAACATATCCATCATGGAAGTCAGTTGCAGCTTGACATCACCCGAATCTCTACGGATTCGTTTCTTATGCAAGGGAATATATGTCATAAAAAAACCTTTTTTTACTCGATAACAGGACTCAGTGAAACATCTTGGAAAAGAGAAGAAACCGTATTCTCGCGCCGATAGAGATGTACCGCATCCATCGTACTGACCACAGTCTGGTACGCAATATTCGATTCGGCGGCAATGATGATCGCCGTAGAATCGGGATAGAGCAAGTCCGGATATCTGTTATAAGGAGAACTGTTTCTCAACCGGTTGATTTCACTGGCCACCTTGTTTTTGATTTCGTAAAGCTTTTCCGAAAGAAGCGCATAATCATGGACCAGAGAATCTTTCTCATCCCGAATATTCGGAATACTGGGTTCCCCGGTTCTTGTTCCGCTCAATACGGCAAACTGGCTGGAAATATAAAATCCCCTGTCGGTAATCGTCACAGCAAGATCCAATTTCTTTTCGAATCGCTTTGCTTTAACGTAATCACTGGAGAGCACTTCCTCACCCGCAGCAGCGGGCCGGAGATTCAGCTCGATGATACCGAGTCGAACGTACTCCGCCGAGGCCAGCAGCAAAGGAATCAGAACAACCATCAGGTTCATCATGGGAGTGATATTTGCAGAAACGTATTCCGAGCTGTGCCTCAACCTTCTTGAAGGAGAATAGGGCATGAAACTTAATCCTCCGAACCAAATAGATTAATAAACTTGACTGTATGCTCGTCAATTTCGTCTATGATCTGATTGGTCTTGTTGTGCAGTACGGTGTACATTAAAATCGCAGGAATCGCGATGGCCAGCCCCAACAGAGTGGTATTCATGGCAACGGATATTCCCTGGGCGAGCAAACGTGATTTCTCCGCCACATCGATCCCCGGTCCACCGACAGACCGGAATGCGATAATCAATCCGTAGATGGTTCCCATCAAACCGATTAAAGTGGCGATATTGCCGATCATGGCCAGATAACTGGTACGGGCCTGAAGTTTCGGAATCACCTCTAGCGTCCCTTCATCAATCGCCATCTGGATCGATTTGGGATCGGACTTTTCCATCTTGCTGACTTTCTGAAGAGCGGAATGAACGATCTGCGGCAGGGCCTTATCCCTCATGGATTGACACAGTGCAATGGCCCTGGGATAATCCTTGCTCGATACGAGTTTGCGAATTTTAAACATAAACCGGTTCGCATCGATGCTGGATTTGGCATAAATATAGAGGGCTCTCTCGATTGCTATTGCAATCATAAATCCGGCGACAATCAACAGAACCCACATAAACAGC
>CAZIAH010000225.1:0-3233 GCA_964537715.1 uncultured bacterium
TGTCCAAAGACATCAAAGAGTTTATTCCCTTTTCACCGGCAAACGCACTTTTGGCCGTCGCCTATGACAACTACATCAAACTTTTTCCGTTCGATGAGAAAACCGCGATGATCCTGGCCAATGCTGGCGCACTTTATTATACTCACAATCAGTTCGATGAAGCTTTAAAATATTTCAAGACACTTGTGGATTATTTCCCGAACAGCGACGAAGTGCGGAACGTTCAATACTCCATCCTGGAGAGTTATTTCGGGAAAGGAGATTATCAGAGTTCCGAAGTTCTGGCCAAGAAGATGCTGAGCGGCAGCGGTTCGGACGAAATCAAACAAAAAGCGGAATCGCGTCTGGCGGAATCGATTTTTCTCAAAGCCGAAACATTTTCAAAAACAAATCAGGCCAAAACAGCGGCGGATGAGTATTACCGGATGGCACTTGAGGTACCGACCTCGTCTTTCGTGGATCGTGCACTTTTTAATGCCGGTAAGGAGTACGACCAGATTCATGATTATCAATCCGCGATTCGTGCCTATGAACATCTTCGGGCTTCCTACAGCGGATCTTCTCTGCTCCTCGATGCCCTGAATAATCTTGCTTTCGATTACGGCGAGACCGGCGATTATCAGAAGGCCGGGGAACGATACGAATCCCTGGCAGAGCAGCTCAACTATAAAGATAAGGCCAAAGATGCGTTTTACAACGCGTTTGTCTTTTACGGAAAAGCAGGAAACGCTTTGAAGGCTGTCGAAACCGGAGAAAAATACGCGGTTCATTTCCCTGAAGCCGAAGATGCGCCCCAGGTTTATTTACAGACAGCGGTTCATCGCGAGGAAATGGGGGATCTGACAGGTGCCATTCGTGTATATTCGGATTTTGCCAGTCGATTTCCAGATTCTCCGCTCAGTGTGGAATCGTATTATCGTCTCGGACAAGTTTTTCAGAAGTCGGGATCTTTGAGTCATGCCGAAACGGCCTTCCGAAATGCCTATCAAAGAAGTCTGGATCTCAAAGCAAAAAAGTTGGATGAAAACAGCTATTTCGCATCGGAAGGATTGTTTTGTGCAAGTCAACTCATTCAAAATCGGTATAATCAGATCCTGTTTAAACTGCCGCCCCAGAATATCAATCAAGAGTTGCAAACCAAACAGCAATTGCTCCAGCAACTGGTCGATCAATATACAACTGTCGCAGGTTATCACACGTTCCGACTTCCCGAATCCATTTTTCAGATCGGTGCGCTTTATGATAATTTTGCAGCGACTTGGGCCGGGCAAGAAATTCCATTTTTAGATGCAACCTCTCGTGCCGTGAAAGAAAAAGAAATCAATGAAAGGACCAGTCGTCTTTATGCCCAGGCGCTTGCTGCTTTCATGAAAGCGGTCGAAGGGCTGGAAAAAATGACCAAGGAACCTTTTCCGGGTTCAATACAAACGACAGATACCACATCCGCAACGGGCGATACATTACAGACGCTCATCCACTTCTGGGCGGACAGCGCCAAAATCAAAATTTCCGAAACGCTTTATCAATTGGCCGAAATCAACACAAAAACCATCGATCAGTTGTTGGCCGCTCCCGTTCCTGTCGATATGAGCGATATGGCGAAATTAGAGTATCAGAGTCAAGTGCTGGCCAAAGCGATTCGGCCAACCGTTCAGGTTGTTATGAATGCGCATATTCGAAATTTGCATGTTGCAGACAGTCTCTCTCTGAAAAACCGATGGACGGAGGCCTCCCAAAACCAGCTTCTCTCCATTGCCGGGTTGTTAGGAAGGGAGTATGAACAACTGGCATTTCGGGCGGTTCGGTATTATCAAAACGATGTGAAACAATATCAAAGAAAAACACTGAATAAAAAAGAGACGGTTTCCGAAAAAACGATCAATGAAATGATTCAGTATATCGAGGCAGCGCGATCTTATTCCTCGGCGGCCGTAATTTCCTATCGGGACGGTGTGTTGGCCTGTACCGAAAGGAAACTCCCCAATTTTAACACGGCGCTCCCACAGGAAGAGATGATTGGTTTTTCCCTTCGAATGGCGGATACTCTGGAAACGCTCATACAGAACAGACTGAACGATCAGTTCCTGGCCAATAACCTGTTTCAGAAAAAAGGAGACCTTTTTTACGAAGACGCGCTTTCCGTTTTCGAGGATCATGTGTTTTATTTGGATCAGAATATAAAGATGCTTTTGACCGAGAGTTATAAAGCGGAAGAGAGGTTTCCCCTGCCGTCGCCTTCGATTGATTGGCTGAAAATCAAAATGGTTCTCATGGAACCCGAGACCTATGTCAAGAAGTTAAAAATGCATGTTGAAACCGCGACGATTCCAGTTGATACGACATGGTGGTATTCGCCGCGTCATCAGGATGGATGGGCATCGGTGCAATTTCAAATGAATCAGTGGAATCATCCGAAAAGAGAATCAGCTTCTTCAAACAGAATCAAGGGCAGTAAAACAGTATTGAATGGATCGACAGCACCGGAGACATCTTTTTATCTAAGAAAAATCATCGAAATTCCGGGGCTTCCGATTTCGAATCTGATAGAACTGAAAACCAATTCGAAATATGAACTGGTCGTCAACGACAGAAAAATCCCGCAATTATCCGAAGATGAATCGAGAATGATTACACACGCTTTGCATCAAGGCCGCAATTTGGTTGGTATCCATCTTCCGGAAAAAGACGATTTTATGCTTGAAGGCTCGATAAAAATACAGTATATTGTCGAACAGAATTTGCCTAAAGCAAGGATCAGTAATGAATAAATATTTTATTTATTGTTTTCTAATAGGGTCATTGTTTTGTATCAATGTTCCGGCAAAAGATCAGCCCGATTCAAAGGATCAGAATTCGGAGCAGCAGAAAAAAGGCGGAAACGGAGGAAACAACAAAGGACAGGACGGAGACGAGTTGTTTTTAGATGAGATCGAAATCAAAGGGAAGGTAGAAAAGCCCAGTGTCATTATTATGCCCAAACGCATCGATCCAGAAGTGGGAGAAGTGCATCTGGAAAGAGAATTCGAACAGGAACTCAAGGAAGGGATGGGTGAGATTCCCCAGGTCGAGGATGAAACGAATCGGGTTGAAGACGTACATAGTATTAAAAGAGCTCTTAATAGAGATAGAGAATGATATAACCCTTTTGATTTTTAGGTGGATTTTCAGGGAGGTATTGTATGGCAGAATTTTGGAACAGTTTTAATCCTGGTACGAGCGGCTGGCTGTTTATG
>CAZIAH010000226.1:0-3075 GCA_964537715.1 uncultured bacterium
ACGCTACACTTCGAATTTTCTCATGGCTCCCGACGCCGAAATTGATGATGGTTTTTTGGACGTCACCTTGCTGGGAAAGATGACGCGGAGAAGAATGCTGCAGTGTTTTCCCAAAATATTCACGGGAGAACATGTCCAGTTCAATGAAGTTGAAACCTTCAAGGCAAAACACATGCGCGTGGAGACAAACATCCCCAAAGTTTTGACTCCGGACGGAGAACTCGTGGGAATCACCCCGGTCGAAGTCGAATGCCTTCATCAAGCCATAAAGGTCTTCTGGAAATGAAAGTGCTTGTCTCGATCTGTCTCTGGACCGTGGGATTGATTTATATCGGTCTGCTTTGCACAATCATCACGCTTCTGACTTTCATCATCCCCCATGAGAAACTGGATCCGCTTCTAAAACGATTATTAAAGCTTCTCTTCCATCTTCTTTTTATTAAGGTAAAGGTGGAAGGGATCGATTCTATTCAAACGGATCAGACCTATCTTTTCATGGCCAATCACGCGAGCCTGTTCGATGTGCCTCTCTTAGGCGGTTACATTCCCAAACTGGTGCGGGGTATCGAAGCGGACCGTCAGTTCAAATGGCCGTTCTACGGCTGGATGGTGCGACGGCTGGGCAATATTCCCATTTCGCGGGAGAGTATTCACGAATCGATCAAAAGCATTCGCAAAGCTGAAACGTATCTTCGTAGCGGAATTTCCATGGTGATTCTGCCGGAGGCCCACCGGACAAAAGACGGCAAACTGCTGTCATTTCATAAACTTCCCTTTTTCCTGGCAAAGCAGGCAGAAGTAGCCGTGGTTCCAATCGGTCTGTCCGGACTGTTTACATTAAAAGCTGTAAATTCGTGGCTGATCCATCCCCAGACCATCAAGATCAAATTTGGGGAGAGTATTCCTGTGAATCAGGTACGCTCGCATTCCGTGGTTGAATTGAGAGACCTGGTCAGGGAAAAAATAAAAAAACTGATCGAATATCCATAACAATCAAATCGAAAGAGGATCCGAATGGTATCATCGTCCAAACCGGTAACCGCCGTCATTCTGGCAGCAGGCAAAGGTGTTCGAATGAAATCCCGTCTTCCCAAAGTGCTGCATAAACTGATGGGCAGACCCATTGTTTCGTATGTGATCGAAGCGAGCCAAAAGGCTAAAGCTAACAAAATCCTTCTGGTGGTGGGACATCAGGCGGATCTGGTGAAAAGTACGATTGGCCCAGATTTCGAATATGTCGAACAAACACGGCAGCTCGGTACGGGCCATGCCCTGATGATGGCCGCGGAAAAACTGGCCGGTTTCAAGGGAGACCTGCTGGTCCTGGCCGGAGATACCCCCTTTCTCACTGGTCCAATTTTAAGAAAACTGATTCAGCACCATCAAAGTACGCATGCCGCCGCAACGTTGATGACGGCCGTCATGGATCCTCCCCCAGCGTACGGGCGGATCATCCGGGACGCTTCCGGCCATCTCATTCGTATTGTCGAGGAACGGGACGCTTCTCCCGAAGAAAAAAAGATCACCGAAGTTAACACTTCCCATTACTGTTTTCAGGCGGGGAAAGTGCTTCCTCTGCTTTCGGAACTCAACACGCAAAACGATCAGGGAGAGTATTACCTGACCGACATCATACAGATCCTGGCACAACAGGATGATAAAGTGGAAACAATCACCACAAAAGATCCGAATGTGCTGATCGGCATCAACAGCCGGGCGCATTTGATCGAATGTCATCAATTATACAGGAAACAAATCATTCAGAAATGGATCGCACAGGGAGTCACTTTTCTCAATCCCGAAACGGTTTATATCGAACCTGGGGTTAAAATCGGTCAGGACACCACCATCCATCCTTCGACCACCCTGACGGGAAAAACAGTGATCGGAAAGGGATGCACCATTGGCCCCGAAGTCAGGCTCACCGATGCAAAGATCGGCGAGAATTGCACCACCGAATTCTCTGTGATCGAAAACCGGAAAATCGAAGACGGCGCCGTGATTGGTCCTTTCGCGTACCTGACAGGAGAATAATTCGTAAGGTCAATTACCGCCATTAGAAACAGTGGTTCGAAAAAAACCTGAAAGGTGCGATTACTCGAAATCCGTTATAACCACAATTTGGTTCTCTTCTATCTCTCTTTCATGCTTTTCTTGACAGCCTGCCTACTCGTAAACCTTTTCTTCAGCAAGACATGCTGTATTCCTCTTATCTATACAACGATCACTTGACCCATAGCTAACTGTACGGAACAATACGGTTACTTCCATCGACCTTCATCTGTATTGTGGAATTAAAGATATGTCGCTCTTTTACAAAACACCGGTAAAAGCAAAAGGAGTTACAGAAGAATCAGTCTGGTGAGAGTTCAATCGGATGAAACAAAGATCGATAAAATCTCCGGAAATATTCACGGAAAAGCTCTAAATATTACTTGACATTGAATCAGGGGTGTATTATCTTAAATCCGGCTGTCATTGAAACAACATTCGATGGGGGGAGGCAGAATGGCCGAAATTACATATACCGAACTCGTGATTACCTGTGAAGCGTGTGAAACGGTTAAAAAATTTCAAGTCAGCAATTACGACGAGTGTTTAAAAATATTCAAAAAATATCACTGCCCGAACGGCTGCGGCAGAAACCTCTACAGTTTTTTTACCGTGGGCCGGTTAAAAAAGAAGAAATTGACAAAAATTTAATAGCTTGACAAATTTTAAAATTTTATTAAATTGATTCTGTGAAATTTGTTGTTGTTCTTTCTCTCTTAGTCATCTGGTATCTTCTTTTCAGGATAGCAAAAACGAAAACCAGTGTTTTTCGTCAAAAAAGAAATGCCATTTTAAAAAGACTGCGGCGAGAAGATTAATCTAGCGGGAATAGCTCAGATGGTAGAGCGTCACGTTGCCAACGTGAATGTCGCGGGTTCGAATCCCGTTTCCCGCTCTTTTTTGTTTTTCACAGTTTTTCCCTGCTTTTTCCCGGTCATATGCCTGAAACAGGGAAAAGAGACCTAATAATCTTCAAAAGATCTATTTCCCAGGAATAAAAGGAAGCCTCATGCCCATAAAAAC
>CAZIAH010000227.1:0-3057 GCA_964537715.1 uncultured bacterium
GAGGGATTGATCAAATTTATCAAGTGGATTATTTCCGTCCTTTTCTTTTAGAAAGAAAAGGACCAAAAGAAATCGGTTTTTTGCAAACTGCTGTCGGACCGTCCGGATTTTCTGAACGGAAGGCATTTTTCATGTCGAATCATTTCAGACATATCGACAGTCCGTGCAAAAAACCATAAAAAAAATTCTTATTTACTTTCCTTGACAATCAGGATAAAAAGGCAAAAGAAATTGAAAGAGAGAAAATATCCCCCTTTGAAGGGGGAGACAGGGGGATGTTACGAAACCGACCCCAATGGGATTTGTTGTCTAATAAAATTGAACTTGTGTTTCACCATTGAAATGGTTAGCTTTTTAATATCATTTTTTAATGGGATTAAAATCTCGTCTGAATAATATGACAGATAAAAGATGGATCTCAAGGATAAATTAAAACAATTCGAATCCGATTTTAAAACGTCTGCATCCCCTGTTCGTGAAAGACAATTTGCAGACATCGATCAGTTTGTGTCAGGTGAAGAAGTCACCAATACATACGGGAAATTCTTTCGCTCGGTTACTGTTTATCCGGAAAACCATCAGCATGGGGACATTCCCCTCAACCTGATCTGGGAAAGTGATCCATCGATTTATGGTCTGGTTGGTAAAGATGAATCCTTGTCCCGTGTCGATATGCGGAAAGCGCTCTTCATTGATACAGAGACCACCGGTCTGGCTGGGGGTGCCGGGACACTGCCGTTTATGGTCGGTCTGGGCTATTTTACGGATGAGGGATTCCAGATTGAACAGCTCCTTATGCGTGATTATGACGAAGAGCATGCGGTTCTTCATGCTTTGCAGGATCGACTGGCCAATTTTAAAATGCTGGTCAGCTACAACGGCAAGTGCTACGACATGAATATCCTCTCATCCCGGTTTACCTTGACCCGAATCGAGAATCCTGCTATAGATCTTCCGCATCTCGATCTTCTTTTTTCCGTTCGCCGATTGTGGCGCCGACGCATTGGAGACTGCAGTTTATCCAATGTTGAACGGGAAGTCATTGGCTTTTTCCGCGAAAGCGACATTCCCGGTTATCTCATCCCCGGCTTATACTTCGATTATTTAAGATCCCGTAACGGCAGTTTGTTGGAATCTGTGTTTACTCATAACCGCTGGGATATTGTGACGCTTGTGGCATTGGCTGGATTGATGGGGCAAGTGTATCGACAACCAAAAGTTTATTTAAAACATTCACTCGACCTTTTTAGTTTGGGAAAAACTTTTGCCAGCATGTACCGACATGAAGAGGCTGTGAATTGTTTTCGTGAAGCCTTAAATTTTCCTGGAGGATCTGAGGAACGTGAGGAGATTTTAAAATTACTCGGTTTGTTCCTGAAACGGAAAGGTGAGTGGGATCGTGCTACAAAAGTCTGGGAATATATAATCGAGGATTATCCCCATCGCATTTTTGCCTATGAGGAATTGGCAAAATTTTTTGAACACCAGATGAAGGATTTTGGAAAAGCTATTGAAGTGGTGCAACGGGCACTCGATCAAATTCGTACGATAGAAGCATTGTATCCAGAGATAGAAAAAAGAGCAGATGGAAAAAGTTTGGAATACAGACTAGCCCGATTGCAGCGAAAACTTGAAAGAATGATTCACCAAACATAGAGGAATGATATGAGCTGGAAATCGTTTTTTTTAGTATTCGGATCTATTTTTCTTGCTGAATTAGGGGATAAGACACAACTTGCTGTACTCAGTTTTTCGGCAACCCAAAAATCAAAAGTCTCCGTATTTATTGGAGCAGCACTGGCATTGGTACTCACTTCTCTTGTGGCTGTGGTGATTGGTGCCGTGATCAGTCAGCATGTCACAGAAACCAAATATATTCATCGTATTGCGGGGATAATTTTTATCGGAGTGGGGATTTTAATGTTGATGGGTAAATTTGCATAAACGCATATATAAGAGAGCATAATAACCCGATTATTTAATCATAAAAAATCTTATTGCCGAAGCAAAAATGAATTTTCGGCAATAAGATATTCATTAAGATGTGTCACAACTGGTTCAGGAGTGAAAGTGGACACATTTATATTTATAAGCTTTTATAACAACAGCGGGAACTCTTCATCGAGCCATCTCAATTGTTTTGTTGCGCCGTTATCGCTTTGTTGATTTTGGCTACCAGCTCCTCGGTGGCAAATGGCTTGGCGATGAAATCTGTTGCACCCAATTCGAACGCCTCTTCTTCGACTTTCTTTCCCGGGTAAGCTGTGATAAAAATGACTGGAATGTTTTCTGTTCGGGAATACATTTTTAAGTTTGTAAAAGTAGCAAGGCCTCCCACTTTCGGCATCCGAATGTCAAGTAAAATCAAATCAGGATGTTCGACATACGCTTTCTTGATCGCTTGCGTACAATCCGATGCTGTGATCACTTGCATGTCGTTTGCACGAAGCCGAGATGCGATTAACATCAGAATGTCGGGATTGTCATCGGCGATGAGTATTTTCTTCATTATTTACCTCCTGCATCCATTTATTTTTATTTAACATCTTTCTCTTAAAGTAAATAGTAGACCATCTTTTTCAATACTTCTGCATCTACTGGTTTATTTACAGTTAATATGGCTTTTTTACTGACATATTCATTGAATTGTCCTGTTTCAACCTCGTAACCAGACATAATTAATATCGGAATATCATTTGTCTTAAAATTTTCCTTCAATCGGCCTATAATTTCATAACCACTCATACCTGGCATTTTCATATCGAGAATAATGAGGTCGGGAATATGTTTTTCAATTTTTTCAAAGACGGTTTCTCCGTAGTGTGCAACATCGATGTTTTGATAACCAAAAAGTTCCAGCAGCGTTTTCACCGCATCTGTGATCTGTTCTTCGTCATCGACAAGCAATATTCTCTTTTTATATCTATTGGTTTTTTCATTGATCATATTATTTTGACACTTTTCCAACAAAAGATCCATGGATTGTTCCTCATCGCAGTAGAGTGCTGTACCAAACGAGAAATCCAATTCAAAATCATGGGTTGAGTCGATAAATGA
>CAZIAH010000228.1:0-3044 GCA_964537715.1 uncultured bacterium
CTTAGCCTGCCGCTGGGACGGAATTTCAGCCTGATTAATAATAAGATTCAGTCCTATCACGCCAATGGATACACGAACATCGGACAGGCCATTCAATATTCAAATAATCATCTCATTCAAAACCCGCAGTCACAGACCCTGAGAACAGAAATATTACTTTCTGACGGAATGGCAAATCGACCCGGTCTTGGAATGCCGACCAATCCAACGGCGATTCAGTTTGCTCTTTCCAACGCGCAGATTGCGGCAAACAATGCCATTAAGATCTATACGATCAGTCTGGGGAATGACACCGACTGGAATTTGATGGAACAAATTGCGGCTATCACCGGGGGCAAACATTATCATGCTCCGACGCCTGCCGATCTGGATGCGATTTTTAACGAGATTGCGGGCAGGATCCCGTCCATTCTGATCGGCTGATGGAAGGAACTCAGCGGATGGAGATCAATCTGATTGTTATGATACATTATTTGATAAAGGAATTCACAATAGATGAAGCCGTCTATTCCAATCGTGCTGATTGATCTAAATGAGACGTCCAGAGTATCCCTCAAAAGTGTATTGAATGAGATAGACGGAGTCGCTGTTCACATTGAGGACAAGGATTTCGGAAAGGCGTTCTCTCTGGTTCGTCAGGTCAAGCCGCTTATTGTGATTCTGAACCTGTATCCGGAGGCGGAGCGCGCACTGAATACTGCAAAAAGGATCATGCAAAATTTCCCGGATTTGGTGCTGTTTGTCACTGCAGGGGAAGCGACTTCAGAAATCATTCTTCAGTCCATGCGGGCCGGCGCACGGGAGTTTCTGACGCAGCCGATTCAAAAAGATGAAATTATCTCGGCTGTCGATAAAATTATCAAAGTACACAGAGAAACTCCGGCCAGTAAACTGTCCGAAAGCAAAGTTATTTCGACCTTCGGAACCAAAGGTGGCGTGGGAACGACCATGGTGGCTACCAACATTGCGACTTCCCTTGCCGAGCACACGCGGAAGGAAGTCGTGATTGTTGATCTCAATCTTCAATTTGGTACTGCCGCACTTCTCATGAATATCA
This sequence comes from uncultured bacterium, assembly GCA_964537715.1. Taxonomy (GTDB): domain Bacteria; phylum Zhuqueibacterota; class QNDG01; order QNDG01; family DSAB01; genus CAZTZL01. The sequence goes on from CAZIAH010000228.1 coordinate 1,058, forward strand.
AACCCAAATATACCATCCTCGATGTGGCTCAGCACCTCGACCGAATTGATGTTTCATTGCTGAAAAAGATGCTCCCCAAAGGATCCGGAGGGATCTCTTTTCTCGCCAATCCGTCCCGTATCGAAGATGTGGAAAACATCACACCCGGACACATTGATCGAATACTCCTGTTACTGAGGACACTTTTTGATTACATCATCGTCGATACCCATTCGATACTGGACGATGTGACCATCAAGGCACTGGATGAATCGGACCATGTGCTGATGATTTCAACCTCGGATGTGCCATCGATCTATCATGCCAAACGCTGTCTGGAGCTGTTTCAGAGAATGGATTACGACCGGAAGAAATTACTGTTCGTGATCAATCGGTACAACGGCCTGGAAGACATGAATCCAACTGCCATTGAAAAATTGTTGGACTATCCGATTTTCTGGCGGCTGCCGAACCACGATTATCAGGGTATTTTAACCTCTGTTAACAAGGGGACCCCGATTTCGCAAATGTTGCCCAACGCCAAACTGAGTCAGAGTTTGCAGAAAATGATCCTTCATTTTAACGGGAAAGCCGATTCGCTTCCCACCGGGAAAAAGGTCCGTTCCGGCCGCAAACTGTTCAGCAGGATCAAAGCGTAGAGGTGTCGGTTATGGGCCTGACAAAACGGCTACAGGAATGTTCTTCATCGGAACAGCCGGGTCTGGATGCAACGATTCAGATTACCAGTGTTCCGAAAAGAGGAATGTCCTTGTCCGTCGTGGACAAAGGACCCGACCACCGGCACGACTATCAGGAATTAAAAGAGAAAATTCACCGCCGGCTGATCGACCAGCTTGATCTGGCCAAACTCGAATCGATCCCAAAAGAGACGCTGGCTATTCAGGTTCGGAACGTCATTGAAGACCTCTTGCAGGAAGTTGTCGAAATCGGACCCGATTTCAACCGGGATCAACTTGCCGAAGAGATATTGAATGAAACATTCGGACTCGGTCCTCTGGAACCCCTGTTAGGCGATCCAACCGTTTCGGATATTCTGGTGAATACTCATAAACAAGTTTACGTGGAGCGTTTCGGTCGTCTCGAATTGACCAATACCGTATTCAAAGACGATCTCCATCTTTTAAATATCATCGACCGGATTGTATCCCAGATCGGTCGTCGGGTAGATGAATCCAGCCCCATGGTGGATGCACGCCTTTTGGACGGATCGCGCGTGAATGCAATCATCCCGCCGCTCGCTATCGACGGTCCCATTCTTTCGATCCGAAAATTCGGAGTCAATAAAATTGCCATTGATCAGCTCATGCAGCTGGAAACATTGACGAAGCCCATTGCCGATTTACTTCACGCCGCTGTTCGTTCACGTCTCAATATTCTGGTTTCCGGAGGAACCGGATCGGGAAAAACCACCCTCCTTAATATATTATCCAGTTTCATTCCCGCCAATGAGCGTATTCTTACCATCGAGGATGCAGCGGAACTTCAGCTCCGACAGACCCACGTCGTTCGCCTGGAAACAAGGCCAGCGAATATTGAAGGAAAGGGGATTGTCAATCAAAGGGAACTGGTGAAAAATGCCCTGCGCATGCGGCCCGACCGAATCATTGTCGGAGAAGTGCGCGGGGGTGAGGCACTCGACATGCTCCAGGCTATGAACACCGGACATGACGGTTCCCTGACCACGCTTCATGCGAATTCGACACGGGATGCGCTTCGACGTCTCGAAACCATGATCCTGATGGCGGGGAGCAATCTGACAGAACGGGCCATGCGGGAGCAGATCAGCTCGGCCATTCATCTTATTATACAGATTGCCCGGTTGAGTGACGGTTCCAGAAAAGTGATGAAAGTTTCGGAGATCACGGGGATGGAGGGAGACACTATATCATTGCAGGACATTTTTATTTTCGAGAAGATGGGTGTTCAGGAAGACGGAAAAGTGCTGGGCGGATTCCGTACGACCGGACTTCGGCCGAAATTTGCCGAA
>CAZIAH010000229.1:0-3034 GCA_964537715.1 uncultured bacterium
TCGCATTACAGAATAATATAATCATCTTTCAGATAGTTGTCGACATTTTATAGTCTATGCACATCGATCCCACCTTAAAGAAACGTCTCACCAAAAAACTACTCTCCTGGTATCAAAAAAACAAGAGGTATATGCCCTGGAGAGATACTCGGGATCCCTACAAAATCTGGATATCTGAAATCATGCTCCAGCAGACTCAGGTCACTACCGTGATCGATTATTACCATAAGTTTATTGCCAAATTTCCGACAGTAAAACATCTGGCTGGTGCAGAAATGGGGAGTGTGATGAAAGTATGGGAGGGATTGGGATATTACGGTCGAGCTAGGAATCTGCATAAAGCAGCTCAAGAGGTGATGGATCGTTTTCAGGGCAAAATACCCGATAACGAAGATGATCTTTCCAGTTTGCCCGGTATCGGGCGTTATACAGCGGGTGCAATTCTGAGTATTGCTTTTGGGAAACCTGTTCCTGTTTTAGATGGGAATATTATCCGGCTGCTCTCGAGAATCTTTCATATCACAGAAAATGTTGATCAAACCGAAACAAAAAATGCACTCTGGACTTTGTCAAAAATGATTATTCCCCAGCGCAACGTTCAGGATTTTAATCAGGGATTGATGGAGTTGGGTGCGATGATTTGCGGACCGAGGAATCCACATTGTATAGATTGTCCACTTTCTAAACTTTGTGAAGCGCATCGTCTTTCTATTCAACAAGAACTACCTGTCCGATCGCCAAAAAAGAAGATTCCCCATTACAATGTCACAGCGGGGATCATCTGGAAGAAGGACAAGGTTTTAATCACTCTACGGCCTCCTAAGGGGCTCCTAGGGGGATTGTGGGAATTTCCGGGAGGTAAGCAGAAAGCAGGGGAGAGTCTGCGGGATTGTCTAAAACGCGAGATACGGGAGGAGTTGTCGATTGATATCAAAGTCAAGGAGCTTCTCATCTCTGTGAAGCATACATACACACTTTCGGATTACATTGCACGTGTTTGAGTGTCAATATATCAGTGGAAAGATTCAACTCCACGGATGTGATGATTATCGGTGGATTACATCTGCCGAATTGGATGATTTTGCTTTTCCCGGTGCAGATAGAAAGGTAATTCATTTATTAAAAAGTCAACAGATGGATTTGGGATCTGGCAGAATCAGGTCTTTTCGAAATTGAAGGATTTGCATACAATGTTGCAAGATTGAAAGCATGGAGTCCTCATTTTAAATCGAAAAATATATCGATGAAGAATTATCTCTTACAAGGTAGGCCAGGTATCGGTAAGACGACGCTGTTGTGCCGCATCGCAGATCGTCTTTCTCATATGCGGACCGGTGGGTTTTTTACGGAAGAGATCCGGGAGCATGGCCAGAGGGTTGGATTTCGTGTTGAGACATTTTCCGGTCAAAGTGGGATCCTCTCAAACGTATCTTTTCAGAAGGGACCGCATGTCGGAAAATACCGCGTTGATATTCCCCAGTTTGAATCCATCGGTGTTTCGGCACTGGAAGATGCATTGAAAACTGCGGATCTCATTTTGATCGACGAAATCGGCAAGATGGAGCTGTTCTCCGAACGCTTTCGGGAAATGGTATTGACCTGTCTTGATTCGAGCAAACTGGTTATAGCCACTGTGATGAGCCGTTCACATCCGTTTGTGGATCGATTGAAATCGCGTTCCGATGTTGAAATAATTGAAGTCACACTGAAAAATCGTGACGGATTGGTTGAACGGTTGGTGAATAGCATGGATCGTTTCTTATCGATATAAATAATCGGATCAACTCGCATACCCTTACCGGAAGTAGGGAGTTTGTTTACATGTAATTAATCTTCTGGTATAAACGTTGTCAGGTTCTTAATTCCGTCCGATTCCAAACCGACTGAAAACAAAATAACTCGATCATATGGCTCTCGTATATATTGAACGAAATGATTCTGCAATTATCCATTCCTTCAAGTTCAGAAAATACATAAAAATATGGTTGATGCTGAGTACAAAAAGATCGCTCCAGGATTTTGCCCACGACAGAATATTTTAAAGATTCGATTCCCCTTTTGTAATAGCCAGAAGCAAGCTTCTGAACGATTTAAAAATGATAAAACCTATATTGCTAATATTTCATACGGTCTAATAATGTTTCCAGATAACGTGATTTTATCTGTTTACTCGCCAGAAATTGTTTGATAGGGGGTAACCGCAGAATCACGCCTAAAACAGCGGCCAGTGCGCGATGACTCCACAATACGCGGTTGTCAAAAATCAAATTTTGCAACTTACCGCGTTCGATAGCCATCAGGACGATCCGGTGTGCTCCATTGACCGGTGTAATGACCCGTTCCGGTCTGGACTCCAAATGAATATTACCCTTTGTACATGCTTTCACGCAAAGACCGCAACCCAGGCAACGTTCGTCGTCCAATTTGGCTAACTTGGTTTTCGGTCGATGGGGATCATTCGCAGAAATTAGGGTCATAGCTTCTACAGGACAGGCAGTGACGCATTTACCGCAACCATCGCATTTCTGATCATCGATAACAGGAATAAAATGGGTTGTATGGATGGGATGCATCAATGCAAATCGGCGGGCTGCGATCATCGCTTCACAGCAACATCCGCAGCAGTTACAAATGAAGTTCACACTGTTCCGAACATTCTCGCCAAACTGAACCAGATTGTGGTCGTAAGCGGATTGAAGCAGATCGAGCCCTTCGGCGGTGTCTACCTGGCGTGCGTGGCCGTATTTGATCAATGATGCTGCTGCCGTGTTAAAGGTCATACAGATATCCATTGGTGCATTGCAGGCTTTGCCCAAATGTTCCATCTTATGTCGGCAATAACAGATTCCCACAGCCATGTGGGAAGCTGTCTTAATCACTTCGGAAGCCCGTTCATAATCTAAAACATGAAGGGCATTTTCATTGGTCAGTACGGGTTCGTGAACAAATGCACGCCCCAATTGCGTCTCGCCGTTAGCGAATAGGGCACGGATAAAATCTTCTTCCACATTCAAATACTGGTAAAAGAGTTCTC
>CAZIAH010000230.1:0-3018 GCA_964537715.1 uncultured bacterium
GGGGTAAGTTCACGTCCCGCTTCAATAATTTACAAATAGAAAAGGGCGGGAAGGAATTGCTGTTTGAATCCCGAATCAATTATCTAAACATACCATAGAAAGATCGGGAAAAGTTCAATTCCTTCAGTGAACGAACCTCCATTTTCAGGAGATTTTTCAGTGGCCGCTATTTTTTGAGCCATCCCGATTCTAAATAGTATATTATTGATTGGTTCGGGATGGCAAAGTCAATTTTAAAGTTACAGAACAAACTTTTTGATTACGCTTCACTGGTTATCAAATGTTTAAAAAACTTTTTACTTTTCTTAAACCGAACACCTACAATTTATTTTTACCGAACCGTCCTATGGAATCAGACCTCACTCGATGACATGGGACACTTTTTTGAAGCGATACCCTTTTGCCTGATACTTCGGGATCTCCTCCTGTAATACCTGCAACGTGACATCATAACAGTGCCCGATGCCGATGGCATGCCCATTGGTCTTCGCTTTTTTCGCCAGCTTCGACAGGCTGGATCGGATGGTCTGGGGATCCAATTTAAAATCGAAAAACACATCCCGCTTCCCACATCGCATATTCAGCTCGTGGGCCACGTCAAAGGCCACACTCTCGGCAACGGTTCGGCTGTCGATAAAATAGAGATTCCGGACTTGAAGTTCTTCCAAAACATCGGTAATCGTATTCCGGTCGGAAGTCACCCTAGACCCCATGTGATTGTTTACACCCACGGCTCCCGGAACCGAATTTAGTGATTTCTGAATGACTTCGCGGATTTTATGGCGGGGCATCCGATAAAGCACGATAAATTCGTTCTTTCGATAATCGGCTGAAATCGGCTCCATCGGAAGATGAAGAATCACTTCGCACCCTTTCTTTTCGGCTTCGAGCGCCACTTTCCTGCTGTACCTTTCACCCGGAAGAATCGAGATTGTGATGAGATCTTCAAAATCGAGGAAAGATTGAATTGTAAAATTCCATTGGTGTCCGAAATCGTCGATAATTAGGGCGATATCCCCCTGTTCCGGCCATTCCTCTTTAATAGGGACAAGTATGATTTGAACGAAACAGGAATCTTCCCATCCGACATCAAGCGACAAACGCCCGGTCATCGGATCGCTTGTTGTGGACAGAATACTTGCTTCGACTCCCTGCAATGCGCCTTGAAGATTCAGATGAAGACAGGGAATGGGTAGGCGCGCCGGTACATTTGCAGTCCAGATCTCGGTCCGGTTTGAACCTCGATATGTTTTCCACATAACATTTTGCGCTTTCAAAACACATTCGAGGGTATCCTTCAGTGCCTCTATCGGGGGATCCGCCAGAACCATCGAACCGCCCGAGCCGGTGCGATTTGCTTCTACCCGAAAAACACGTACGCCGAGAACAATCAAAATGACAAAGAGACCTACAACAACAGGCGTCCAGCTGTTGTTCAATCCCCGGATGAATTTGTCTTTAAAATTTCGCTTTCTCATCGAATGAATTATCCGCTTAAAACCGCTTTCAGATAACTCCAAGATCGATAATCGGAAACACTGTTATCGATCCAGCGGTAAATCGCCCACCAACCCTGCCGATCTTCAGTGAACCAGAATTCGACCTGCCCCTCGTATTCTACCGGCAACGAAACGTCCGTATGGTGCAGTTCGAGACGATATTTTTTAATGAATACCACACTGTCCGGCGTACTGATTTCTTTGATATCCTCGGTAAATACAAGCTTGCTCAACGAATCCGTGGGAACCTTGGAAAAAGCCAGATTCATGACCGCTTTTTCCTTCTGATCGTTCCAATCTGAAAAAACGGATGCATATTCAACAGCCAAAATCGGATCGGGATCAAATTGGAAAACAGCGTTGCTGTTGGACGAATCGATCAAACACCGCATATAATTTTCTATATTTCGCTCTTCAATGGCCTTGATCAAATTAGTCAATACTTCTTCCGCACTGTGAGGAGGCGTCCAGCTGGAACTGGGATTTACGGGTTCTTCCGCATTCCGAATCGAAAACGGATTCCCGCATCCCATGCAAAACAGGATCAAAGTGACCGATATGCTCAATATGATTTTCATCTTCATTAAAATAGATAATCGCATTTTATAAAGAGGCTTGATGGATACGAAAGTATAACAAAACCAAATCATTCTCTGTCTTTATCTTTTTTGAAGATAAATCAATTTAGCAAACAGCAGCCTTTGACGCAATACATTTTTCATCCTGCGGATGGATGATCCTGAGAATTCATATTTGGGTTCTGTAGACAATTCTTATTGAATAAACAAACTTTTGTAGAAAGTTAACGAGAAATGTATATCCAATCCATTCATAAAAAAAGCGCCGGACAATTCAAAACACCCGGCGCTTTAAAATCTTTCTTAAAAGAAGATTACTTTTTCTCTTTACTTTTTTTGGTTGCTGTCTTTTTCTTTACAGTTTGCTTGAGTTTCTTTTTTCCCGATTCAGGTTCCGGGACCTCTTCCTGCTTGTCTTCTTCTTCGATCTCCTCTTCCCGATCTTTCCTCTCGAGAAGATTTTCATCATCCTTAACCTTTTTCAGAATCATAAAAACGATGCTCTGTCCCACATTGAAAATCGCAAGAGGATAGGAAATAATGAAGCCTCCAATAAATACAAGGAAGATAGCAAAAATCCAGGCCGAAGCCACCATCACCGGTGAAAGTCCGTAATCGATAAAATCCTGGCTGAAGAAGAAAAGAGAGGTATAGGACGAATAACCGACACCGATGATATTTTTAATCCACATCCACAGAGGATTGATCCAGCTCTGAAGCAGATAGGATGCGGCATAGGAAAGATCGGCATATTTATCTCCCATTCCCCAAAGAAGAAGGGTAGTCATCAAAGTCCAGGCTTTCTTTGCAAAAATTGCAAAAATTCCCAAACCCAGAATCGAGACAATCACCAGAAGCAACTCGTAAAATAGAAGCCGCCACGGCTGCGTATACATGACAGAGAAGCTTTGAAAAATCCCTTCAAAGGCATCGTCATCGGT
>CAZIAH010000231.1:0-2997 GCA_964537715.1 uncultured bacterium
ATCGGCCGTCTGGCGTCTCCACATATAAGATGTATATCCCGCTCACGATGATCTGGCCGGAACGTGTCTTGGAGTTCCAGATTTCGTCGCCGGTACTGGTATCATGGTACTTCTCATAGATCAGATCTCCCCGCTCCGTGAATATCTTGAGCGTGCAGATCGGCGGAAGTCCGAAAAAGGAAATCCGGTCGTACTGAAAATCTTCTCCGTACTGAACCGCTCTAGCACGTATGTCGTACGGGTTCGGTACCACGCGGACCAGTTCCAGTCCCTTGCCCCCCGGAATCGTGGTCAGGCAGACATAGGTTAAACCGTTATAGGTAACCACGTCATAAGCATGATAGCCGGCACCAGAAATCCATTCTCCTTTGGATCTCGTCAATTTCCATTGAACAACATTGAGATTTGGGGTAATCATTGCCGAATCGCCAGATACAGGAGCAACGCAAACATAAATCACATCATTGTAGGATACCGCATCATATGGACTGTATTCAGAACCGGAAATCCAAGCTCCTTGAGACGTCATGGATTTCCAAGAAGTTGAATCAGCATCTGGAGCTACTGGTGTCTCAGGTATAGCTGGACGCTGAAGTTGAGCGGGTACACTGGTTAAAGTCAAATATAAACTACTGTAGAGTGGTACGCCATTATTATTGGAACCATCCGTTTTGGACTGAATTGCGTAGTAGTAATCAAAACCCCGGACCGGTGTCGTATCGTCCCACTCGTGGGGAGCATCCGGGCCGTCGAATTCCTTCACCTTTTGATAAACGGTTCGATAATCTTTCACACTGCCTTCGGAACGGTAGATCACGTAGCCGTCGAATCCATCGGTACTGGCTGCATTGTTCGCCCAGGAGAGACGAATCCGGTCGCCTCCGGACTGAACCGTGAATTCCGATGGTGCGGGCGGCGCCTGTGGAATTGGTTCTCCATTTTCATATAAATATCGATACATTGCCAAAGCATGATTCAATGTTTCCATGATAGAATCGGCACCCGTATCGCACCAGGCCCTCTTGTATGCATTAAAAACAGAATAGCCATATTCATTCTGATCAGTCGCTATGGATCCATCGGGCATAACAAGTTCCGCTTTTGAGGGAAGATCTCTGTAATACGCATACCAATTCGCACCGACTTCCCGGCACGTTTCCCAACTGAGACCACTCACGCCTTCTGCAAACACGATGCGGATGCTGTCACCGGATTTGAATGTATAGGGCCCAAATCCCTGACCCTGCGAACTGCTGCCATTTGTATTTGTATCCCTGTAGGGATTCGAATCCGTCCAGTCGGTCACATAACCGTCATTCCCATATACCGCAAAAAAATCTTCGGACTGGCTGTGACCAAGATGCCCCTCGGTCATCATGTTATAACGCGTCTGCATAAAACTCTCATTGTATTGGCTTACAGAGGCTTCGATGGGTGTTCCGTCCGAACCGGTATAAGCAGTCGTGGCCGGCTGGGCCGGATTGTCCGTCCAATATTCTTCCGGGCTTTTGGAAGCAAAAAGTGTGATGACACCCGTGTATTTCGCCGAACCCAGAACACCTATCTCTTCGTGATCCGGGCAACCCCAATCCTCTGCTGGTGTGAGCGTATGCCCCCAATCGCCGCCCGTGGGACCATACCAGACATAGAAACCTCTCATGTCAGGGTAATCTGGATGCACATTCGGAGTGCCTGGACCAAAATTATACAGAAGATCACTGGCGCCCCATTCCGCATCGAAACTGCCCCAGGTCGAACTTGAACCCGTACCGGCAGTGGTCACTCCGGCAAAAGCATATCGATAAGTGAAATAAATCCAGAAATCGTGAAGGTCTTGCTCATGAACCTCGCCGTTCGCATTGTAAATTCCTGTATTCTTGAAAACAAATTCATAAATAAAATAATTGTCATGATCCTGCTGCGTAAATGCAAAAATTTTTCTTATGACCGAAACCCCCATGGAGGTATTAAATCCGCTCACGATCATCCGGTCACAGGGCAAGTTTTCATCCAGCGAATCCAGTTCGTCATAAAGAATATTGGAAGTCCCAACCTGATTGTCCACAATGACTGTCGGATGATAATAGCGTCCGACCAATTTGATGGGTTTTGGAAAAACCATGCTGAATTGATTGTCTGAGAGACGCGGCCCGACACCGATCACTTTAACTACTTTCGTTTTTCCTTCGACAGGATCGTCAAAATCTCTCGCACCAATCCAGAGACCTTTTGCCCGGGCCGTGTGTTGGTCGTCGCTGTACAGGGCTGGCCAGATCAAAAAATCGTCCGGCTGTAATTCGAGCTCGCAACCATAATCTTTGAAAAAACACTGTGTCTCCCCGATGCGAATCCACCTCTGCTCCTGAGAAGAAACCGTATTTAGACCGGTTATCATCAGAAACAGAACGATCACCAGCTCTAACGGTCTGAATTTCAAATCTATTTTTGTATGCATTGGATATCTCCACATTTGTTGATATGTTTAATAATTCAAATCAAATGAAACCCGGATGCCGAACGTAATCTTACGAGGATTCAGAAAATACCAGGTCGAGGGTCCCGGATTGAAAATATAAGCTTTGTCCTTCATAATTTGGTACATTTTTCTACTGTCAACAATTTCCCACTGATTATCGACAATTTGCCAGTATATTCCCGTCTTGCCTTCATAATAAATAGCGACATCATCTTCCGGCGGCGTTGTTCCCTGAACCACCGCACGATATTCGATGGGCTGCCACTCCACACCGGGTTTGCGATAGTCACCAAATTTATCATTTCCAGGAATATTGTCATAGGCCTTGTTCTTGGGCAGATGAAGCGATTGTCTGTATTTCTGAACATCGGTATGAATGGTGTACAGTCTAAGCCGGTTGAACAAATTGGTTATATCGACGAGCAATTGAATTCTGAAACGGTTGATGGTAACGGTTTTACTTGCCTGCAATGTCGCATCGAAATTATCGACAAACTGAACATTGTTGACCACACCCGAAG
>CAZIAH010000232.1:0-2845 GCA_964537715.1 uncultured bacterium
GAACAATGCACTGGTGGATGACGGGTTATTCACACTGATGGACATCAAAAACATCGGTACACACGAACACGATAAAATGGTCTATGCCTTCAAAATCGGAAACAATGTCGGAGAAACAGAAAACAATTACGCAGGTGAAGGCGATGACGATGCGGGTCGTTACCTAAAGGAGCAAGATCTGGCCTACCTTTACGATTACGACGATGATAAGGCCCCGGATTGGGGATCGGATCCGGTTGGTTATTTCGGTGCGGCTTTTCTGGAAAGTCCGGGAAACCCCTATGACGGAATCGACGATGACAATGACGGTTCTAACGGGGCAGGGCCTGAACTTACGGAAGATCTGTTAGAATCGACTACGACATTGAATCTAAATTCAAGAATCGTGCTCATCAATTATAAAACCTATAAAAGAACGGTCGTGACGCTTCAGGATACATTGAATGTCTTGGGAAGCGACACTTTGGTTGTTCGGTATCAGGATCAGAAAATCAAATATTGGAACGGCAAGGTCATCGAAGAAACGCCGAACGATCTCATTGATAACAACCTGAATGGACTGATCGATGAAAACAACGGATCCTTGATCGGTGATCCTCCCATTCAAAAGTATCTCTATATCGATGAAACCACGGGCAGAGGATACAAATATATTGATTACCTTGCCGATCCGGAAACGTGGGACGACAATATCCTCATCGACGAAAGACGAGACGACGGCATTGACAACGACGGAGACTGGAACCCGACCTTTGATGATGTCGGTGCAGACGGTCTGGGACCGAGTGATCCCGGTTATCCAGGACCGGATGCTGGAGAAGGAGACGGTCTGATGACGGCCGGTGAACCCCATTTTGACAAAACAGACATCGATGAAACCGATATGCTCGGTTTGACAGGATTTACACTCTATCGATGGCCGGATATGCCACACTGGGAAGATGAACTTGTCTGGGAAAATGCACTGCCCGGTTTTTTTGATGATCACCTCGAAAACGACAACATCGAATTATTTTACAGCTCGGGATATTTTCCTCTCAAACCCGATCAAACCGAACGTTTCTCGATGGCATTGATGTGCGGCTATGATGAAACCGATCTGATTGATAACAAATACTGGTTTGCACGAGCCTATCATGAGAATTACAATTTCTCCAAGGCCCCCAATACTCCCACGGTCAGAGCCATTATCGGTGACAACCGTGTGACACTGATTTGGGACAGCTTTGCCGAAGAATCTGTCGATCCTATTACAGGCCCGGATTTCGAGGGATACGCCATCTACCGGTCCACAGACGACCAGTGGGGCGATCTTCCTGTAATGACCGACTACAACGGTACGCCCACCCAGTACCGGAAACCTCTTGTTCAGTTTGATCTGGATAATGAATACTCCGGTGTAAGTCCGCTCAATGTACGCGGTGTACATTGGAATTACGGCTCCAACAGCGGTCTGGTCCACACCTGGACAGACACAACCGCCAAGAACGGGTTTACCTATTTTTATGCAGTTACAGCTTATGATCACGGCGATCTGGATAACGCAATCGCTCCTTCAGAGTGCAGCAAATCCATATCACTAGACCCGCTCACTGAAAAGTACAGACTGGGTAAAAATGTCGTGAGGGTCAGACCCGAAGCACCTTCGGCCGGATACGTCACAGCGGGCAAAGACTCTGTAATGCTGCTTCCTGGAGGAAATGCTGATGGATCCGTAAATGCGACGGTTGTGGAGCCGGACTCGGTGCTCAATGCCACATACCACATTGTTTTTGAAGATACGGTGACAGGAAACAGGGATTACCCGATAACCAAAAACTTTTCGCTGTTGAATGTAACCGATGAAAACAACATCGATACACTCATCAGCCGAAGCACTTTGTTCCATACGGACGATGAGGTTCCTGTGGTGGATGGATTCAGATTGACGTTTGATGATCTGGGGATTACCCAGTTGGATTACAATCCGGATCAGGCTGTTTCAGGTTGGAACCATGCGAATGTCGATTCACCCAGAGTGCTGGCTTTCAACCAGAGCGGCAAAGCAAGAAATCTCGAATCTGCCGATTACATGCTCGTTATGGGAGAAGTGGGAATCGATACCTCTACCAACTGGTTCAGAAGAAGCGGTCTTCAGGATCCTCTGCCGGCCATCCCTGTCAATTTTACCATTCTCAATACCAAAGCGAACAACAAAAAGGTCAAATTTGCATTCAGAGAACGGGATGTAGCATCAGATGCGGACGCCGGGAAATTCACAACCCGTACCGCAGGAAGCAGCAGTGACGAAATCATCTTCCTCACCGATTCTCTGGATGAAGACGGTTTGAATATAGCCAGTTGGCAGTTATCGCTTTTAAGACTGCCTTCCGATACAACACACGTCACTCCGGCTCCCGGGGACACATTGATTCTCGATTTCAACAATCCATTTCTTTCCGCTGATGTTTTCGAGTTTACCATGCACGGGAAATCGATCGATAAAACCATGGCGAAAAATCAGATGGATCGAATTAATGTAGTTCCAAACCCCTACATTGTGACCAACTCCTGGGAAGGGAAAAATCCGTATGCGACGGGCCGGGGTCCGCGCGTCATTCACTTCATCCACTTGCCTTCGAAATGCACGATTCGCATCTTCAACATTCGAGGGCAATTGGTCGATACGATTGAGCACAAAGCCGAAAATCTCGCAGACGGAACAGCCGTTTGGGATATGCGAACCAAAGACGATCTGGATATCGCATACGGCGTCTATATCTATCACATCGAGGCACCGGGTGTCGGTAATAAAATCGGCAAATTCGCTGTGATTAAATAGCAGCATGATTTGATGGAAGAAATT
>CAZIAH010000233.1:0-2787 GCA_964537715.1 uncultured bacterium
TCAGCATTTTGGCTGTTTGGATCTGGGTATACCGGAGATGATTTTCAAGCATTGTCTTGAGCTGAATCCGATCTTCCCGGCTCCAGACACTCTCCAGATTGACCATGTCGAGATTGCATCGGGTATCGAACAGCTGCGAGCGGTCATACACATAAGCGATTCCGCCGCTCATCCCGGCCGCGAAATTGTTGCCCGTGCTTCCAATGACAGCTACTACTCCCCCTGTCATGTATTCGCATCCGTGATCCCCCAGGCCTTCGACCACGGCTTTCGCACCGCTGTTTCGAACCGCAAAGCGCTCTCCGGCCATGCCTTTGATGTAGACTTCTCCGCCGGTCGCGCCGTAAAGAACCACATTCCCGACAATCACATTTTCGTGAGACCGGAAAGTCGCGTCTTCGGGCGGCACAAGAATGATCTTTCCGCCGGACATGCACTTGCCCATATAATCGTTCGAATCACCTTCCACCCGGATCGTAATTCCCGGGGCCAAAAATGCGCCTAAACTCTGACCCGCAGAACCTTTCAGATGAATCTGAATATGATCTTCGGGCAGCCCATCCGATCCAAACCGTTTGATGATTTCTCCGCTGAGTCTGGCACCGACCGTCCGGTGAACATTACGGACCGGCAGTGAAATGGTGACTTTCTTCTTGGAATCGAAAACAGGCTGGACCTGCTCAAATAGCGCCCGGTCCAAATCCGTTTCCTCATTTTTGTCATGCTGACGAATACAATGGCGAACCACTTTTTCGCCGTTGTCCCACGAATACAATATCGAACTCAAATCCAGATTGTGTGCTTTCCAGTGATCCACGGCTTTATTAAAACCAAGCACATCAATACGGCCAACCATCTCATCGACCGTTTTGAATCCGAGCTGGGCCATATTTTCTCTCAATTCCTGAGCAATAAATTTTAAAAAGTTCTCGACATGTTCGGGTTTCCCCGCAAATCGAGATCTTAAATTCGGGTCTTGGGTAGCCACTCCCACGGGACAGGTATTCAGATGACACTTACGCATCATGATGCATCCTAGAGAGATCAGAATGGATGTACCGAATCCAAATTCCTCTGCGCCTAACAATGCAGCAATGGCAAGATCCCTTCCCGTTTTCAACTGTCCGTCCACCTGAATTCGAATCCGGTCTCGAAGCCGGTTGCCGATCAGAGATTGCTGGGTCTCTGCCAGACCCAACTCCCACGGCAATCCCGCATGTTTGATCGCGGTCAACGGCGAAGCGCCTGTTCCGCCATCGTGGCCGGAGATCAATACACTGTCGGCTTTGGCCTTGGCCACACCCGAGGCAATGGTTCCGACACCCACTTCAGAAACCAGCTTGACCGAGACTCTTGCATTGGGATTGACCGACTTTAAATCAAAAATTAACTGTGCCAGATCTTCAATCGAATAGATGTCGTGATGAGGCGGAGGAGAGATCAAGGTGACACCCGGTGTGGTATGCCGAACCTCGGCAATTTCTTCACTGACTTTGTGTCCCGGAAGCTGCCCCCCTTCACCCGGCTTGGCACCCTGGGCCATTTTGATCTGGATTTCATCCGCATTGATGAGATACTCGGTCGTCACGCCAAACCGGCCCGAAGCGACCTGCTTGATCGCGGAGCGTTTGCTGTCGCCGTTGGGAAGCGGAACAAACCGTTTCGGATCTTCTCCCCCTTCACCCGAATTGCTCTTGGCCCCCAGCCGGTTCATTGCAATGGCAATGGTCTCATGGGCTTCCCGGCTGATCGAACCGAATGACATCGCGGCGGATACAAACCGCTTGACGATGGATTCCACGGGTTCGACTTGTTCGATAGGAATCGGTTTACATTTTTTATAGGTGAATAGACTCCGCAGCGTCATTTTTTGTTTGGATTGTTCTTCACAAATCTGTGTATAAGTTTTAAAAGCCGAATAATCGCCGGTTCGTACTGCCAATTGCAGATGATAAATGGCCTCGGGATTCCAGAAATGTTTTTCGCCAGTGACTCGAATATGATACGCACCTCCGGCATCCAAAAGTTTTTCCACTGGCTTACGAAGCGGATAGCCTTTCTGATGACGCATATTGGCTTCTTTGGCAATCTCCTCCAAATCCACACCGCCGACACGGGAGGTTGTACCGCAAAAATAGGAATCCACAAGTTTCCGGCTCAGGCCGACTGCCTCGAAAATTTGCGATCCAAAAAAACTGTGCAGCGTGGATATGCCCATTCGGCTCATGGTTTTGAGCAATCCCTTTTTGATGGCCGTAATATAGGCATCCATGGCATCTTCCGGAGATATCCTGCTTTCGAGCAGACCGGTCTCCGACATGCGGCGTACCGTATGAAACGCCACATAGGGACAGATGGCATCCGCACCATAACCGACCAACAGGGCAAAATGCATGACTTCTCTGGCTTCTCCGGTTTCGATAATGATGCCGACGGCACCCCGTTTCCCCTTTTTAATCAAATAGTGATGCAATCCTGCGGAAGCCAGAAGAGCGGGAATCGGTGCATGATTTTGATCGATATTCCGATCCGAAAGAATCAGCAGAGTGGCTCCCTTCCTGATGGCCGAATCAGCTTGACGGAATATCGAATTCAGTGTTTTTTTCAAACTTTTACCATCCCCGTGCGCAGGAAAAACCATATCCAGTTCCTGAATTGAAATTTCCGAATGGTTGGTTTCCCTGAGCTGTATCATATCCTGAATCGTCATGACGGGATGGGGAAGTTTAAATCCACGGTACTGACTCGCCGTTTCCTCCAGGAAATTGCTTTCACGCCCTAAAAAAC
>CAZIAH010000234.1:0-2777 GCA_964537715.1 uncultured bacterium
TAAAAAGATCGTAGAGCGGCACAAGGGGAAAATCTGGGTGGACGGAAAAATCAATGAAGGAACGACATTTTTCTTTACTATACCGATAATAAAATCCAAATTCTAAATTTAGAGATAATCTTCAAGCCTGGTATTGCGTGATTTAAATATTTGATTAAATAATAAGCGGAGATGGTTGTGCAGGATAAAGAAAAGGGAAAAAGTCAGTCTTTTGATGAAGTAAAAAAATTACGGCAACGTAACAAGCAATTGAAAGTTAAAATTCAAGAACTTGAGAAAACTAAAGAAGAATCCAGGAAGACAATGACTGATTCTACAGAAATGAAAGAATACTTACTCAAAACCCTTAAGGAGAATGTCCCGGACGCTATTTACTTTAAAGATTTGGAAAGCCGTTTCATTTGGAATAGCAAGTCTCATATTGAAAGGTGGTTTAAACAGAGTACTCCCGAAGAGGTGATTGGGAAATCAGATTTTGATTTCTTTTCATATGAACATGCAAAAAAAGCCTATGATGATGAACAGAATATAATTAAAACCGGTAAGCCTATGGAAGGAATTATAGAAAAAGAAACTTGGCCTGACGGTTCTATAAGCTGGGTTTTAACATCAAAAATGCCTTTCTATAATTTGAAAGGAAAAATCATAGGAACGTTTGGAATAAGTCAGGATATCACAAAACTTATATTGGCTGAAGAGAATCTGCAGAAAACCAGCAATGAATTGACACAATCTAATCAAGAATTGCAACAATCTAACAGAGAACTGGAACAAGCAAGAGAGACACTAACACAAATCAATCTTGAGCTGCATCGATCCAACGAGGAACTGCAGCAGTTTGCCTACGTGGCTTCTCACGATCTGCAGGAGCCGTTGCGGATGGTATCGAGTTATTTGGGTTTGGTAGACCGGAGATATACCGATAAACTGGATAAAGACGGAAAAGAGTTTATCGAATATGCAGTGGACGGGGCCAAACGAATGCAGGTGATGATCAATGACCTTCTGCAATATTCGCGAGTCACTACCCAGGGCAAACCGTTCGAGAAGACGAATATGGAAGAGGTGCTGGAGAAAGTGCTGATGAACCTGGAAATCGCGGTTGAGGAGAGCGGAGGAGAAATTACCCACGATAAATTGCCCGAGATCATGGCAGATTGGGTTCAGATGGAGCGGTTATTGCAGAATCTTTTGGGGAATGCGATCAAATATCGTGGAGATCGAAAACCGAAAGTGCACGTTTCGGTGAAACGGAAGAAAGGAGAATATGAGTTTTCGGTTCAAGACAATGGAATCGGAATAGAGAAGGAATATCAGGGGAAGATCTTCGGGATATTTCAGCGGTTGCACACACGGGAGGAATATGCTGGTACGGGGATTGGATTGGCCGTGTGTAAAAAGATCGTGGAGCGCCACGGTGGAAAAATCCGGGTGGACGGGAAAATCAATGAAGGATCGTCATTTTATTTTACGATACCATGTTGATGTGATACTTAAGAAATTATTTTTATTAAGGAAAGGAATGTATGAATTCTTTATCAATCCCTATCATCATGATTGCCGGCGTGTCGTTATTTGTTGGTTTTTATTATCTGTTTATCTATTTTCGCAGACAGTTTAAGTATCGGGAAGATTTGACATTTGCATTGACCTGTTTGTCAATGGGGGCATTTTGTGTTTTAAGTTTTGGTGAGTATAATGCTACATCAGTCGCTGAAGGTATTTTCTGGCAGAGAGCCCAAGTTGTTACTTTATCCCTGATCGGAGTTGTATTTGTCTGGTTCATTACAGATTATTTAGGACTGAATCTGAAATGGTTTCGAAATGTATTTTCCGCATATTTTTTATTTTCTGCTATTTTTATTTTCATAGACCGCAGTACACTCACTTTTGATACATATCAGCCCGAGATTAAGCAGATCATGTTTCCGTTGTTTGATTTTAAAGCCACTTTTTTTGAAGTCGCTCCGGGACCAGTCACAAATTTTACAGGATTTATGGGGATTTTATTTCTGATATCTATTTTTGTTATCAGTATCAAACAATATCGGCTGAATAAGGGAATTAGAACCAGATTACTCTGTATTTCAATTTCTATTTTTATGGCTGGGCTTTGTAATGATGTTGCTGTACATATTGGCTTGTATCAATTTATCTACGTGATTGAATATACCTATATAGCTATTATTCTACTGATGGTTTATTCGTTGTCAAATACAATTGTGGAGAGTGCCATTGTTAAGGAGGAACTGATTCGAGAACAGTATTTGATGGATGCTCTTATGAATACCATAACTGATAATATTTATTTCAAGGATAGAGAGAGCCGATTTATCAGAATTAATAAATCACTTACTAGTTGGTTTGGGATTGATGATCCTAAAGAGGCTATCGGAAAGACCGATTTCGATTTCTTTTCGGATGAACATGCCAAACTGGCTTATGAGGGTGAACAAAAAATTCTTCAAACGAGAAAACCGCTGAAGGGTATTGAGGAAAAGGAAACCTGGCCCGACGGTCACGAAACCTGGGTTTCGACCACAAAGGCGCCACTTTTCGATGGAAAGGGTAATATCTCAGGGACATTCGGTATCTCACGTGATATTACAGATCGCAAACAGATTGAGGAAGCTTTTAAAAAAGCAAAAGTTGAGCTCGATAAAAAAGCAAAAGAATTAGCGATATCCAACGAGGCCCTGACTAAATCGAATGAAGAACTGGAACAGTTCGCCTATGTGGCCTCCCACGATTTGCAGGAACCGCTGCGGATGGTATCG
>CAZIAH010000235.1:0-2725 GCA_964537715.1 uncultured bacterium
GCATAGACGGTTGGAATGTCCGGCGCTTTTGAAAAATTGTAATTCAGGTTGTAAGCCTCGGCAAACCAATGTTTGTTACGTATAAGATCTGTACCGTCTTGATCGTATCCAGCGATCAGACCCATTGAAAAGCGTTCTGTATTTCCAGCTTTTAATGGGAAATAACCGGAACCCCAGAGTAGTTCGATATTGTTTCTCGTCAAGAGATCATCAAAAAAACCGGGAATGAGATTCTCCCACAATGTTTGATCCTCGTAATGGGGTATGGTTTCCCATTTGTACAGAGTAAAACTGGTGAGACCCAACATATCTGATTCGTCGATATCCAGGGCGTCGTAATGGGGTTCACCCGGAGAGGGTACGCCGTCTTTTTCACCAGCATCGTTCGTATAGGGAATGCCGTCCGCGCCCACATCGTCTTTTTCTGGGTTCCAGTCCCCGTCGTTGTCGATACCGTCGTCGCGTCTTTCGTCGATGAGTAGATTGTCTTTTCCCGCATCCGTAAAATAATCGACGCATCGGGCGTCTTCATACAGATAAGTATGCACTTCAGCTCCGGGTTCTCCAAATTCAGCACCGTTGCTTTCGTCAATGAGTCCGTTGAGATTGTCGTCTATCAGATTGAAGGGTTCTTCCTGAATCGTTTTCCCCGGCCAGAATTTTACAACCAGATCCTGATACTTTACCGAAATTGTGTCGTCGGGCATCTGGGTTTTCGTTCTTTCGAAAGTGGTATAATCGGTCAAAATGATATTCTGTCCGACTGTCAATTCTGAGGTTAAAAACATGGCCTGAGTGACCGTTCCTCCCGAACCGTTCTCACCGTCTCCGTCATTGTCGATGCCGTCGTAGGGATTGCCCGGGCTTTCAAGGAAAGCGCCACCAAAGCAACCCACGGGTGTCCATCCTCCTGCCCCGATGTCATCGTAATCGTAAAGATAGGCAATATCTTCATCCTTGTTGTAAGCACCGCAATCATCCCCGCTGTCCGAGTCACTCCCGGATATGGTCTGACCCATATTGTTGCCGACTTTGTAGCCAAAGACCATTTTGTCATGGCTGACGGTGCCTACGTTCTCAATATCAAAAAGAGTGAAAATGCCGTCTTCCACCAGGGCATTGGCCCATTGAAATCCACGGACATACATGCGCAGACCCAGGCCCCTTCTCTCTTTATCCAAACTGTCCGGATAGAATAGAAACTCCCGGTTGTTGTAATCATCGGCAACGAAATAACTTTCCTCTTCCGCGTTTTTTACATCCCGGCCGAAATAGCCGTTCCACGAGCCTGCCCATCCGTCGGCAGAATATCTTTTGTTTTTCGGATCGCGGATATCCGGCCAGTATTCAGGCCATGACCAATCCCAGTGGGACATAGCAATGTTTTCTGTGTTGTCTGAACTGGCAAATCCGGGAAGCGGTAAAAAAGTCCACCACTCTCCATTGGGACCCTGATCCCCTGTGGAATAGCTGATCATGGAACTTCGATTTTCGCTGATAATGTGTTTCACCTGTCCTGTTGTATCGATCACTTCTCCACCAATAAAAGTATTGCCGTCCACTAGATAGATAGCCCCTATACCATTACCGACCGGCCATTCTCCTGCAAAATCTACCGTGTTATCTATTGAGCCGAAAGTTCCGTCGTTATAGACGGTCACACGGAACAGATTGCCGTCGTGCAGTCCTTTCCGTATCTCTCTCTCATCACCGTGAAGTCCTGCCATCTGGGCGTGGAGGATCATCGGCAGCAATCCTAGAAGTACTCCTGCAAGAATTCGAAATATTTTATTCATATTAGAACCCCTTTCCAAGATTAAAAATTGATCTCAACACCGGCATGGATTTCTCGAGGAGAGGTATACCATCCGGATTGGAGCACATAATGTTCGACAGTACCGACCCGTGCCGCATCGTATGGAATGTCTGCCGGATCAATTGTGGTTGTATAAGAAGCTGTTCCCGAGTCACCGTAAACATTTGTTTCGTCTCTCTGGTCAAAGAGATTGTATATGTTGATAAACAGGGCCAAATTCAATGCACCCAGGGGGAATTTTCTTTCAATGTACAAATCGACACTTTTTTGGCTGGGGAGCCTTGCACTGTTTTCCCTGAGACCGGTAGAGGCGGATTCACCAAGCACTTCGCCGCTCGGGAAGGCAGGCGTGTACGGTTTCCCGGACCAGTATCGTCCGATCAAAGAAGCGTTCCAGCTACCGATGCCGAATATCAGAGAAGCGTTTAAAGTGTGGGGCTGATCCCAGATCATCGGTATCAATACGCGCCTCGGTTCGTCCTGCTTCCCAATTGCATAGAAAGCATCCTTCGGGTCCGAGTAGGTCCCTTCGGCGATCTGATAAGTGTAATCCAGTTTCGCCGCGAAATGATTGGCATACCTTTTTTCAAACTTAAATGTGATCCCCCGGACATTGGCGTAATCCTTGTTCTCATACTTTGAATATTTGGTGTCCGTGAGGGCTGTTGATATCAATGGGCTGGTGCTGACCCAGTCTCTGACATCGCGGTAAAACAGTGTGACGTCGATACCGATTACATCTGTCAATTGCTGCTGGAGGCCGATTTCGTACATCACGGTCTGCTGAGGTTTGAGGTCCGGATTTCCGAAAAGACGGTAACTTCCGCCGCCTCCCGAAGTGAATTTGTAATCCGGGGATACATAAAGATACTGAAATTCAGGAATCTGATAGAAATGGCCGTAAGAGAA
>CAZIAH010000236.1:0-2707 GCA_964537715.1 uncultured bacterium
GGATTGTGCTTGCCGTTTTTGTTTTTGTGCTTCTTTTCTTTGTTCCGGCACCTTACGGCAAGACGCTTCGAAAAGGATGGGGGTCGACCGTACCAAGTCGATTGGGTTGGATGCTCATGGAGGCGCCCGCTTTTCTGGGGATGCTGTTCTGGTTTATTCTGGGCGAATATTCGCTTCGGCCTGTGTCCATTGTTTTCTTTATTGTCTGGCAGGTCCACTATGTGCACCGCGCGTTTGTCTATCCTTTTCTCATCCGGGACAAGGACAAACCCATGCCGCTCTTGGTTGTGGTCATGGCGATTTTTTTTAATCTTGTCAATACCTATTTGAACGGCCGGTTTTTATTTCAATTTTCCGGCGGTTATCCCGTTTCCTGGATCGGAGATGTTCGTTTTCTCATCGGCATCGGTTTTTTTATTGCCGGATTCGTGATTAATCAGAAAGCCGATTCCGGATTGAGAAAGCTTCGCGGTGTTTCCCCAAATGAATACTATATCCCTAACGGCAGGATGTACCGGTGGATTTCATGTCCGAATTATTTTGGTGAAATTATAGAATGGACCGGCTGGGCGCTGGCGACCTGGTCTGTTTCGGGTTTGTCTTTTGCCCTCTGGACCATTGCGAATCTGGTTCCGAGAGCACGATCGTATCACCGGTGGTATCTCAATCGTTTCCCGGAATATCCCAAAGAACGAAAAATTCTCATTCCAAAAATATGGTGATTATGGAGGTCGAAATGATGAAATCGATGATGTTCGTTTCCGTTTTTTTAATTGTGTGTTTCAGCGTAATATATGCTTCTGAATCCGAGCAGAAACATCCTTTTTCCGTGTATGATCTTTTGGCCATGGACCGGATTACCGAACCTCAGGTTTCCCCGGACGGGAAACAGATCGTTTTTGTGGTGAGACGGACCGATCTTGAGGCCAATTGCGGGAGAAAAGATCTCTGGTTGATCGGTACAAACGGCAAAGGACTGCGGAGGCTCACTTCACATCAGGAAGACGATTTCAATCCGTGCTGGTCACCGGATGGGGAATTTATTTATTATCTCTCGGCCCGGTCGGGATCCACTCAAATCTGGAGGATTGATCCAAAAACGAAGACGGTCAAACAGATCACGGATTTGCCGCTCGATGTCGGTAATCTGATTATCTCACCGAATGGAAATCACCTTGCTTTTACCATGGAAGTCTTTCCCGATGCGAAATCCATCGATGAGACGAAAACGAGACTGGATGCGATGAAAAAGCGAAAATCCAGCGGAAAGATTTTCGAACGGCTTTTCATCCGGCATTGGGATACGTGGGAAGACAGACGGCGGTCGCATCTTTTTGTCATTCCGGTCGAGGGCGAGAAGGCTGTCGATGTGATGGTTGGCATGGATGCGGACACGCCTTCGATTCCCTGGGGAGGAACCGAAGAGATTGCGTTCACGCCGGACAGCAAAGGTCTGGTTTTCACAGCGATCAATGTAGGAAGAGAAGAAGCGTGGTCCACGAATTATAATCTCTATCATGTCCCGATTGACGGATCGGCTCCCCCAAAATGTCTGACAGACGATAACAAAGCCTGGGATACGCAGCCTGTTTTTTCACCCGATGGGAAAACACTGGCCTATCTTGCAATGAAAAGACCTGGATATGAAAGCGACCGTTACCGGATCATGCTGAAATTCTGGCCGGACGGGAACACCCGAAATTTGACTGAAAAGTGGGACCGGTCGCCGTCTCTCATCTTCTGGTCCGAAGACGGGAAAACCATTTACGCGGTTGCGGATCATCTCGGACAACAGGCTCTGTTTGCGGTGGACGTCTTAACGGGAGATGTCCGAACAGTCATCGAAAAAGGGTTTGTGCGTTCACCCTCGATTGCCGGAGATCGGATCGTATTTGGTCTGGATCATCTCACATCACCGACGGAACTGTATTCGATCAGGTGGGATGGGGAAGATCGGCAACAGATCACCAATGTCAATGTCCGGCAGCTCGCTCAAGTCAAAATGGGAGAACCGGAGCAGTTTACGTTTCCAGGATGGCATAATGAAACCGTCCATGGCTATATTGTGAAACCTGTGGATTTTGATCCCGGGAAAACGTATCCCGTGGCTTTTCTGATTCACGGCGGTCCGCAGGGTTCGTTCGGGAACGATTTCCATTACCGGTGGAATCCACAGGTCTATGCAGGTGCCGGATACGCGGCCGTGATGGTCGATTTTCACGGAGCAGTCGGGTACGGCCAGGCTTTCACCGATGCGATCCGAAATGACTGGGGAGGTAAGCCGCTGGTCGATCTTCAGAAAGGTTTGAAGGCCGCATTGGGAAAATATCCCTGGATGGACGGCAGCCGCATCGGTGCGCTGGGTGCTTCCTACGGCGGCTACATGATCAACTATATCGCGGGAAACTGGCCCGACCGTTTTCGCTGCCTCGTGAATCATGACGGTAACTTTGACGAACGCATGGCCTATTTTGATACCGAAGAGCTCTGGTTCCCCGAGTGGGAGCATAAGGGCACACCCTGGAAAAATCCAAAAGATTATGAAAAGCACAATCCGATCAATTTCGTCAAAAATTGGGAAACGCCGATGTTGGTTATTCATGGGGCTCAGGATTTTCGTGTGCCAGAAACTCAGGGATTCGCCACATTTACAGCGCTTCAGCGATTGGGCATTTCGAGCAAGCTGCTCTATTTCCCGGATGAAAAC
>CAZIAH010000237.1:0-2604 GCA_964537715.1 uncultured bacterium
GTTATGTTGCCTGGCAGGGAACCCAACACAATCCATCGGTAAAAAGAAAGGAAAATCAGGTCCCCTCGGTTCCGGCTGGTACACTTGCCGTTATCGGAGATTTGAAACAGATGAAACCGGAATGGCTTTTAGGTACCTCCATGCTGGGGTATGGTGCCACACTGACAGTTGGGATCGGTATTCCGATACCCATCCTCAATGAGGAGATCGCACAATTTACGGCTGTTAAAGATGAAGATATCGTTGCGCAGGTAGTTGATTACAGTGAAGCCTACCCACAAGGGATACCCGGCAGCCTCACAGAAGTCACATATGCGGAATTGAAGAGTGGAAAAATAACCGTACAGGAGAAAGAAATCCCTACGGCTTCTCTTTCGAGTTATCCGAAGGCTGTCGAAATTGCTGAGAATCTTAAGAAATGGATTCAGGAAAAACAGTTTCTATTAACTGAATCGGTTGCACCTCTTCCTGGCCCGGAATCGGGACTGACATGCAAACCGCTGAAAGAGAAACCGGTTTCATAACCATGATATAAAATCAGGGGCTGAGATGACTCCACATCTCAGCTCCTCTTTATTATAAAAAAAAGAAGAAAGGAAATTCATGAAATCCAAATTGCCCGATATTGGTAAAATCTCTCCAGAAGTCTTTGAAGAACTCATCTATCCTCATCTGGGACATAAACGAGAATCGGTTCTGGTACCTCCCCAAAACGGTGTGGATGTGGGAATTGTCGAGATCGGGAATCAGGCCGTGGCCATGACAACCGATCCGGTGTTTATCGTTCCGGAATACGGATTTGAACGAGCCGCCTGGTTCGCCATTCACATTCTGGCATCGGATGTGGTCACCAGCGGATTGCCTCCAACCTACCTCTCGATCGATCTCAATCTCCCAATGGAAATGAACGAGGATCAGCTGGAAACGATGTGGAAAGTGATGCACCGGGAGTGTGAAAAACTGGGCATATCCGTTGTCTGCGGTCACACGGCACGATACGAGAATTGTCACTATCCGATGGTCGGTGGTGCTACGGTTATGGCTGTCGGATCGAAAGACAAATATGTCACGCCCCGTCTGGCCAATCAGGGTGATCATATTATTATTACAAAAGGTCCGGCTATCGAATCGTCCGGCATATTTGCAGCCATGTTTCCAGAAAAAATTGAAGTGGCTTTCGGCAAACCATTTTCTGATAAATCTGAAAAATTGTTCTACCAGATGTCTGTGGTTGAAGATGCCATGACAGCGGTCGGCGTGGGTGTCCGTGAAAATGGAGTGACAGCGATGCACGATGCAACCGAATGCGGCATTTGGGGGGGGATTTATGAGTTGGCTCAGGCATCTGAATTGGGAGCCTGTATTGATAAAGAAAAAATCGTCATCGATGAGACCGTTTTCAAAATCTGCCAACTCTTTGGCATTGATGATCCCTATGCTGCGATCAGTGAGGGAACGTTGATTATTTCGTGTCGTCCTCAAAAATCTGATGCGGTTGTCAGCGCCCTTCAATCAAAAGGAATCAAAGCTACAGTCGTCGGAGAGTTGACCGATCCCCAAAAGGGCATCACTGTGATAGAGAATGGAAAAGAGAGACCCTTCCAGCATCCCCGTGTGGATCCTTTTTGGATGGCATTTTATCGGGCATTGACCGATAACAAATAATCAGTCAATCATGATGACTGACTACAAATGGAGTAAAGGTGATGAATTACTATTTTTCAAAAATTACCAAACTTCCCTTTCAGGATACGCTTAATAAGACGATCGAGGCACTGAAAAAGGAAGGGTTTGGTGTGTTGACTGACATTGACGTGAAGGCCACTTTGAAGAAAAAGCTGGATGTAGATTTTCGGAATTACAGGATATTGGGCGCCTGCAATCCGCCTTTTGCTTACGAAGCACTCAAAGCGGAACGCATGATCGGGACGATGCTACCCTGTAACGTGATCGTTCAAGAGGCGGATAAAGGCAAAACGGAAGTGGCTGCCATCGATCCCATTGCCTCCATGCAGGCGATTGAAAATCCGCAGCTGAGACAGGTTGCCGGACAAGTACGCACAAAATTGAGAAGTGTCATTGAAAGCATATAATTCACTTTCGATGATTCGTTATTCAAAATGGATTTGAAATATATTCGGAAGGAGACAATGGTGATAAATAAAATGTCTCTCCTTGGAATGATAGGACTGACAATAGCGCTCTTTTATCCCTTA
Source organism: uncultured bacterium (assembly GCA_964537715.1). GTDB lineage: Bacteria > Zhuqueibacterota > QNDG01 > QNDG01 > DSAB01 > CAZTZL01. The sequence continues at coordinate 2,217 of CAZIAH010000237.1, forward strand.
TGGGGCCAGAACCACGGAAACGATTGGATCGAATCTCTCATCCAGGAGGCGCTCAGTAACAATCCCGAAATTCGAACACTTCAAAAACGTTTGGCCGCAGCCCGCGCCAATATTGCTCTCGCAGGAACTTTGCCGGACCCCATGACCAAACTGGGTGTGATGAACCTGCCGGTCAACAGTTTTGTTTTCAATCAGGAACCGATGACCGGAAAACAGATTATGCTAACACAAAGACTGCCTGTCTTTGGAACCCTGGGATTGGAATCGGAAGCCAGCAGACAGATGGCCAATATGGCCGAAGCGCAACTCCGGGCAAAAGAAAACGAAGTTGTCCGTCAAATCAAGGAAGCGGTTTACAATCTCGTATATCTCAAAGAAGCTATCACTC
>CAZIAH010000238.1:0-2550 GCA_964537715.1 uncultured bacterium
CATCGATGTTTTCCACATGGTTGTTGCCGTATCCGCCTTCGTTGTCTCCGCCACCGATGCCAAATTTAAACTCCTGTCCGACCACATCCGAGCTGTCATGATAAAAATTGAACACGATAGAATAGATAGTGTCTCCGGCAACCACATCGCCGTGTGTACCATCATCGTACATCCGCTTGTTGTCAAGTTGCATGAGATGGGCACCCCAATCCGGTCCCAGTGAATTGCTCCACGAACCGGTAATAGGGCCGTTCACCGCGACACCCAAAGATAGCACACTGTCAGGCTCCGTGACATCGAGATCGCCCTGAATGTCTTCAAGCGGATCGCCTCCCATCAGGAGATGATAATAGGCCGGACGGACATCGCATGTCAATGTTACGGCAACATCCTGAGCAACCACGGATAGATTCCTGAAAAACGGAGGCCGCCGGGTCGAAAGCGAATTGTTTACCGTATCCTGAATGACAATTGTTTTTCCTGTGACCGGAATTTGCCGGTATTGCGCTTCTCCTTGAGTATCACCGGTATAGTTAAAATTGTAGAAAACCTCCCAATTGGCTTGCCTGTTTTTATAGGCAAAGTATCCATAATTGATTGTATCACCGATCGTAGTGACCACATCCGCCACGCCGCTGTAATAATTGGAAATGGCCTGACGTTGAAGCTTAAGCGTATCGATTTGAGCGCCCGTGCCATAAAATCCGAATCGTGCTTCGACCGTATCTCCGGGAGTAAATCCCCGATTCTGAATTGCTGATCCCAGATTGACCAAGACTTGGACCGTGACCGTGTCCGTATGTTCCACAGGTTCTGGGCCCCCACCTAAATAAATATCCCAATTGGCTCCAAAGTTGTTATCCCAGCCCGATCCTCCGCTCGTAAAAACAAAATGGACGGTCCGAAATGTATCCAGCGTGGCAATTGTGATCTCCCAGTGATCATTCGCTATTTTTGTAAGACGGGACTGAATGGCTCTGCCATCTGACCAGGGAATACTTCCGGGCGGCCACACTTCGGGCGGAGGTTGTATCCAGGCACCATGGCTCGTTTCGTTAATTCCCCAATGAAGCTTGATCGAATCTGCGCTTTCCTGAAGTGTACCTATCGTCGGATCATATACAATGGTAATGGAATCCCCGGGCAAAGGTTCTGCGGGTTCCCATGTGGCGGCACCGTCCGCATAAACCAAAGCAGCAAACGACATCACCATAAACAATACCCATTTTATTTTCATGATGGACCTCCTTGAATGTTAATCATTCTGTATTTTATTTTGATAGTCGAAATATTGAAACAATGACCGGCCCGACACTCCGGGACAGTTTGAGTATCAATTGAAGATCAGAGAGAATCACCTCCCTTCAGTAAGGTAGTTAAAATTGAACGCCTATGGCCATCATCTGAATATCCTGAAACAATCCGAAATCCGCATAGGTGTAATCGAAATTCCAGGTAATTGTATTGCCCGTGTACAGATTCACGCCGCAACCCAGCGTCAATCCCTCTTCACTTTTTGCCCTGAAAAGAGATTTATATCCCCCTCTCAGAAATACCCTTTCTCCAAAAGCGATTTCCCCCCCTGCATTGACAATTTCTGTATTATCGCTGGGTCTGAGTGCATCTACAACAAATGTCATTCGATTCATCCCAAAACGTATCACGTCCATGGCGATTCCAACCCGAAAAAAAAGAGGGAGCGGCCAGTTTTCAGTTTTCAATTTTGAAACAATGGTCTCGTTATTCCCGAGCACTTTTGGATCAAGGTCGATTCGCTTTAAAAGATCTCTTCCGTCCATTTGCATATCCGTTCCAAAATTGGAGATACTCATTCCCAATTTCATGCCGTTGAAGTCCGTCACAAAGAGCAAACCGACGTCCAGTGCAAAAGCCGAAGCACTCTCATTCCAGAGCCGCTGCTGGATGTACTTGACACTGCCTCCGATGGAGAACCGGTCGGTCAAATTTCGAGCATAGGACAACCCGGCCGCAAAATCCAATGCGGTCCATTTTTCACCCGTTCCCTCGGGTTGATCCACAGTGGTGACATCTTCCTCGCCGTAATCCAGTTGCGTCACATGAACTCCGATGGCATTGGAAGGATCCAGTTTGTACACGAAACCGATCCAGTTGAGACTGGTGTTGACGAGCCAGCCGGTATGGCTCGCCAGAAACTGGGAGTTTTTCATCTGTGCAATGCTGCCGGGGTTATAATAGAGGGCCGTTGCATCGCTGCACATGGCGGTAAAAGCACCTCCCATTGCCGTGGCACGGGATCCCACACTGATCCCGAGAAAAGGAACTGCAGTGGTGCCCACTTTGGATTGACCCTGACAGACTTTTACCGAACTCATAAACCATAGAATCAGCAAAATAGCGAGAACGGATGTTCTTCTAATAATCACCATGATTGATCTCCAAATATGATAATTGAATTTATTTGATCAGTGCAATCTTCCCTGTTTTGTTGCCCACCGGAGATTCCACGACATAAAAATAGATTCCAGCGGCCACATCCAGATTTTCCTTGGATTTCAAATTCCATGAAAC
>CAZIAH010000239.1:0-2531 GCA_964537715.1 uncultured bacterium
CGATGGAGGAAAAAGCCCATACGGTGGATTTAACAGAAAAAGGGCGAGAATCCATTTCTCCGGGAAATCCAGAAATGTTTATCCTACCCGATCTGGCTACCAAACTCTCCGAAATCGAAGGTAATGAAGGATTATCAGCTTCCACACAGGAGAAAAAAAAGGAAGAATTCCAGGCCGATTATGCTGACAAAAGCGAACAGTTGCACAACATCAGTCAGCTTCACAGGGCTTATTCTCTTTTTGAAAAGGATGTGGAGTATGTGGTTACTGAAGACAACAAGGTGATGATCGTCGATGAATTTACCGGACGGTTGATGCCTGGACGACGGTATTCCGATGGGCTTCATCAGGCCCTTGAGGCGAAAGAGAATGTCACGATTGAACGGGAAACACAGACACTGGCAACGATTACTTTACAGAATTTTTTCCGTTTGTATTCAAAGTTGGCTGGGATGACCGGAACAGCGGAGACTGAAGCGGGCGAATTCTGGGAAATATATAAATTGGATGTGGTTGTGGTGCCGACAAATGAGCCGATTCGGCGATTGGATCACGATGATGTTGTTTACAGAACACGACGGGAAAAATACAATGCCATCATCGATGAAATTGAACAGTACCATGAGGATGGACTGCCAGTTTTGGTTGGAACAGTCTCTGTCGAAGTCTCAGAAACACTATCCCGTATGCTGAGGCGGCGTAATATACGGCATTCTGTACTCAATGCAAAACACCATCGGCAAGAAGCGGAAATTGTTGCGACAGCTGGAGAACCAGGCATGGTAACCATTGCCACCAATATGGCGGGTCGGGGAACAGACATAAAATTGGGAGCCGGTGTCATTCGGTTCTTTGACGATGATGTCCAGGAATTGGCCAAACAGGCTATTGCAGAACAAAATCGGGGAAGAAGGGTATTTATCCATGAGGCATCGCAGGAGATTGTTAAGAGACTTTCAACACTATTCGAAGAGAAGAAGGCGCCCTGTCAAGTCGTTGCAGATGAAAAAGAAAAATGGAAATATCTTTCTGGAGATGGCCAATTTGATCAGAATAAAGTCATCATGATACCCAAAACAGTTGGAGGTTCCACTGATGCACGTATGATGCGGGACAATGTGGTTCATATTAAAGCCAGGGATTTTTGCAATGGCGGTCTTCACATTTTGGGTACGGAACGGCACGAGGCCAGACGAATTGACCGGCAGTTGCGGGGTCGGTCTGGAAGACAGGGAGATCCGGGATCGTCACGTTTTTATCTGTCTCTGGAAGATGATTTGATGAGACTATTCGGGTCGGAGCGTATAGCCGGAGTCATGGATCGTTTGGGTATTGAGGAAGGGGAAGTCATTACACATCCCATGATTACCAAGTCCATCGAAAGAGCACAGAAACGGGTTGAGATGCGTAATTTTGAAATCAGAAAGCATCTTTTAGAATATGATAATGTGATGAATAAGCAGCGTGAAGTGATTTATGCACGCCGCAGGCGGGCCCTCGAAGGAGAAAATCTTCACGAAGAAATCCTTGAAATGATAGATGATTTTTGTGATGATGTTGTTGAAGATTTTACTTCCCAGGGGGAATACAGTGACGCGTGGGATTGGGAAGGTTTACGGGAAACTCTGCTGAAAACAATGCTCATACCATTACCTTTCTCGGAGGAAGAAAGTGGTGTCTTGAGGCAGGAAGAGTTAAGAGAACGGATCAAAAAGACAGCTCACGAAATGTACGAAAAGAAACGCCATGTTCTTGGTGATGATCTCATGGCCCAACTTGAATGTTTTGCAACCTTAAAGACGATTGATGAAAGATGGAAAGAACATCTCTATGAAATGGACCAACTGAAAGAAGGAATTGGACTTCGAGCATACGGCCAGAAGGATCCCCTTATCGAATATAAACAGGAGGGTTTTCGTACATTTACGGATATGCTGGGTCGAATCAACGAAGAGGTATTGGAAGTTGTTTTTAAGGCACAAGTTCAAGAGAGAAGACCTGAGGAACTGCAACCCAGGCAGAGAAGAGAACCTGTTGAGATGGCCACTGTGCATGAGGCAGCAACTGGAATGGGTTTTGCAGGAAAAGGGGATGAATCCCAGGAAGCGAAGCAACCTGTTGTTGGGAAGCGTCAGCCTGTTCGGATCGAAAAAAAGGTGGGTCGAAACGAACCCTGTCCGTGTGGAAGCGGGAAAAAGTATAAGCATTGTCATGGTAAATCGAATTCTTGAAATCATTTTTGTGCGGGAATGGTGAAATGGCCAAATCGCTTGTTATCGTCGAATCGGATGCGAAATCGAAGACCATCAACCGGTTTTTAGGAAAAGACTATGTGGTTAAGGCCTCTATTGGGCACATCAAGAACCTTCCCAAAAATCGCCTCGGCGTGGATGTCGAAAACGGATTTGAACCGGAATATATCACGATCCGTGGAAGAGGTAAGGTGCTGCGTGAACTGAAACGCTTGGCAACAATATCGGACAGTGTTTTATTGGCGACTGATCCGGACAGGGAAGGAGAAGCCATAGCCT